>CAYWOD010000058.1:0-17524 GCA_964459805.1 uncultured Pirellulales bacterium | reverse complement strand
CGGGAGATTGCCACGGCCTTTTTCAAAGGCCTCGCAATGACAAACGAGTTGTCTCCGCATGCGAATGCTTACAAACAGATCAGAACCACTTGCCGGAAAGTCAGCCCACACCTCTGGCGCACAGCTTGCGAGTTTTGCTTTGACGCGGGCTTGGATTTCGATTATCCTCCAGCCTGACACTCAAGTGTACCACCTCGAGAATCGAACCTTGGTACGAGAGAACGAATAAGGACAAAAAAATGTGGTATGCCATTTACATAACGAGCGTTGTAATCATAGGTATTCTGGCCTTCGTTATCGGCAGGAAGCTGGCCCCCAAATCCAAGGCCCAATCCAAGACAACGATGTTTCTTGTTAAGTCCGTCCAGGCAATTGCCGAACTAGCCGTCCTCGAATACAGAACCGAAGGTGTCACTGAGATAAAGCAGAAGAAGACCAGCCTTGTTACCGTTCGCTGGAAGAGGGGCCTGCTCAGATACACCGCCAAGCTGAAAGTCGGCTTTGATCTTGATCGCCTCGATTGCTCGGTAAACGATTCGCAGAAGTTAATTCGGATTGTACTTCCCAGCCCGAGAGTTCTAAGCTGTGAAATTTATAACAGGAAGTTCTACAAACTCCCGCTGGAAAAGGCCGAAAACGTCCCCTGGAAATACGACATAATAGAGGACTTCAGCTCCGACGAAGTGCTCGCCCTCGACGATGAGGCCAGAGAAAACGCCCTCACCAACGTCAACGACCTCTACGTTCTCGACATGCTTCAGGACAAAACCAGGATGGCGTTCAAAAGAATCGTCTCCCTCTCCTACCCGGATTACACAACCGACATATCAATCGCAGACGCCTCGGCCCCGCAAAAACCGCCGGAGCTGCCCGCCGCCGAAGATCCCCCGGACGAAGCCGCCGGTCAAGATTAGGCGCCTTTGCCTTGCTGAGCAAATGCAAGCGACAGCCATGGATACTCGACTCTCAATGTCATTCTGAGCGCCGGCGAAGAATCTGACTTGCCGGTTGAGAGCACAATTCGGTCCGAGCAGCCATTCTCGTTTGGTGGCCGGATGCTTCGCTTCGCTCAGCATGACAAACACTCTTAGACTCGACACTTCCGGTCACTCAAGGTTCTTCTTGATCTGGTCGTGAATCATTCTCGATTTCGTCTCGTTGCCGAACACGCCGAATCTGATAGACAGCTTGGTCGAATCTTCCGTGGCGGCGGCGAGCTTGACCGCAATCTTCTTGTCCTGCGAGTCACGCGCGGTGATCTCCGCCGACATTGCATCTTTCGTGTCCTTGCTCACGCTCAGCTCGAGCTGCTCCAGCGCCTTCTTCGCCGCGTCATAAACGGTGTCGAGCTTCTTTGCCTCAACCGCTTCGAGATCACCTCTGATGTACGCCACGCTGCCCGCCGCACCGGCCCCCACTGCTAAAAGCATACAGCCCTGCAGGATAAAACTTGTGCCAACGGCTAAGAGTACGAAAATTACTTGGTTCTTTTGCATTATGCAGGGATCCTTTTGGAATTTTTGCTTTTTACTTTTCGATTTTCGGTTTTAATATACCACTATGCTTGAGAAAGGGCTTGTACAAGTTTATACCGGCGACGGCAAGGGCAAGACCACCGCCGCGTTCGGCCTAGCACTGCGGGCCGCAGGTCAGGGCAATAAGGTGCTGATCCATCAGTTCTTAAAACCGCCCGCTCTTGATACCGGCGAGCGGTCTGCGCTGCAATTCGGGCCGGCAGGGATCAAGGTCGAGGCGCTCGACGTGCCCTGGGATATGGCAAAATCACTCGACGACAAAAACACCGTCGCTAAGATGCGGGCCGAAATCAGCGAGGTGCTCGAGAGAATCGCCCAAATCGCCCGGAAAAGGCTTTACGACGTCCTTATACTCGATGAGATTGTGTTCTGCCTGACCAAAGGCCTTGCCAAACTCGAAGATATCAAGGGCATTATCGATAGAAGAGACCCCTGCGTCGAGATAGTGATGACCGGACGGGGGGCAACCAAGGAGCTATTAGACCTCGCGGATTTGGTAACTGAAATGAAGAACGTCAAACATCCGTTCGACAAAGGCCTCGGCGCCCGGCGAGGCATCGATTATTAGACGTCCGATGCGCCGCAAATGTTGATGAAATAAAGAGTACAAAAGGAAATCGACCTATGTCAAAGACCGTTGCAGCCATTATTTGTGCGGCCGGACCGGGCAGGCGATTCGGCGGAAAGAGAAAAAAACAGTTTGTGGACGTCGCCGGACGCGCCGTCTTTCTACGCAGCGTGGAGCTGTTCGCCAACCGCGACGACGTAAAACAGGTACTCTTAGGCATCTCCCCCGACGACGAGGAGCTGGTCGGCGTCAAATGGGGACCTAATCTCAAGTTCTTCAATGTAAAGGTTTTCTTCGGCGGCGATGAGCGCTTCGACACCGTCAGCAAAGCTCTGGAGCTTGTTACCGATGACATCGACCTGATCGCCGTCCACGATGCCTGCCGGTGCTGCCTGGCCGATAAGATGATTAACAAGGTAATCGCCGCTGCCGAGAAAACCGGCGCCGCCATACCCGCCTGCCCGGTTGCAGCTACGATCAAACAAGTCAAGGACGGCGCTATCGTCAAGACCGTTGACAGGTCCGATCTCTACGAAGCCCAGACGCCACAGGTCTTCGCCGCTGCCTTACTCAAAAAGGCATACGAGAACCTGAAGAACCTCGACCAAACCAAAATCAGCGACGACGCCCGGCTTGTCGAGACCCTGGGCGAGAAGGTGACAATCGTAGAAACCGATTCTTCCAACATCAAGATAACTCGCCGAAGTGACATTCCAATTGCTGAGGCAATTCTCAAATCCCGGGCCAAGCTCGCACTCAAAGGCCCGATCGGCCCTTATGCCGAAGCTCAGTGGTGACCTTGGGCAATATCGAACTTCTTGCGCACAAAAAGGCAAAGCCCCAAAACGGAAAGGAGTACCCACAATGAGAACACTAATACACTTGAGCTTAGCTTCTCTCTTACTGACGCTGCTCACGATTGGGACAGGATGCGGCACCCTGTCCGGCAAAACCCCGTTGGTCTTCAGCGCCGATTTCGAGGATGGCAGCCTCGACTGCTGGCAGCCCACCGACGTCAAGGCCTGGCGAATCGAGGACGCAAACGACGGCAAGCTGCTGGCGCTATTCAAGCAAAGCAGTTACAAGCCACCGGTTCGCTCCCCGGTCAATATCAACCTCATCAAGGACGTCGTCCCGGGCAGCTTTGTGCTCGAGCTGAAAATGCAATCGACCACCCCCGACTATGGCCACCGCGACCTCTGCCTGTTCTTCGGGCACCAGGACCCTTCCCACTTCTACTATGTACACATCGCCAACAAGTCCGACGCCCACGCAAACTCGATATTCATCGTCAACGGCGAGCCACGCGTCTCGATAGCAAAGACCCGAACCGAAGGGACAAAGTGGGATGATAACTGGCACAGCGTCCGCCTGGTCCGCGACGTCGAGACCGGTAGCATCGAGGTCTTCTTCGACGACAGCCCGCAGCCCATAATGACGGCCGTGGACGACCGCTTCAAGTCAGGCAAAATCGGCGTCGGTTCATTCGATGACACCGGCAGATTCGACAACATCCGCCTCCACGGCGTCTCTAATTGATATTGATTATTGATTGACCGTTGACCTCTCCGCTTTCTCACCGAACTCCGCAGAAAAAAACTGCGTTTTCTCGGGGGATACCGCTAAGTTCTGTGTCGCAGGGAACTTATGTAATTTGTGCCCCGCCTTGTGAGAAACCCTCGGCTCGTTTTTTCACTCAAAACCGCCTTTTTGCCAGCAATCATCGAGTATATATTTTACCTATATTCACAGAAAATACGAAAAAACCCTATAATTTCGTTGACATTTGATGGGGATTGTGATAAAATGGGTAAGTTAGCAAGGCGTGGCAAGAGGACCTGTTTTTCTTTCCTGGCGAGTTTTCCCCGCAAGGAACCGGTTGTCTAAACTGGTAGGCCGGGCGTCCGTTCCGTCGGAACGCGTAAATAACGGTAGCGACCGCGTGCCGGAAACCCAGGCAAACACGCAGTCTGTAAAGGAGAAGTAACTCTTTGAGAAGGAATAGATCATGAACACGGTAATCAGGAAATCTCTAACTGCTTGTATTGTTCTTGCTTGCATTTTCGCACAGGGCCAGGCACTGGCAGTCCCCACACTGTACACCAATCCGACGGCCTTCAGCAGCGCAATCAGCGGTATGGGGACCCCGACAGTCATTAACTTTGAAGACATCGATGCCAGCCCGGCCACCTACACCTTCAGTGATCACACGCCGTTCAATGGCGCCTACTACGCCGGCCAGGGCGTCACGTTCTCGAATCCGAACGGTTATCTTATGTATATTGCCCCGGGCGATCTGACCTGGAATGCGAGCAACTCCCTGTCGGTCGCGCGCTTCCCCTTCGACACATACTATCCGTCCACTTGGAACGACGACGATGATTTGGTCGTAGCTCTCAAGCCCGGCTTCGAGGCAGCAGGCCTTACCTTGGTTGATAACAACTCCAGAGGCGCCGATGAATTTGTCCAGTTCCTTGATTCCGGCGGCGGCGTAATCGCGCAGGCCGGCCTGCCAGCGAACTACGACACGTACCGTGCCTTCATCGGTATTGTCTCTGTCGGCACGCCCGTGGCAACGATTAACATCGTAGAGGCTCCTAACGACGGTGACGACGTGGCTTACGACGACTTTATCCTCGTGCCCGGCGCGACCGTAATACCGGTGCCCGGAGCCCTCGTCCTCGGCGCCATAGGGGCAGGATTCGTCGGCTACCTCCGTCGGCGAAGAACGCTGTAGCAGTATTTACAAAACGCATGTCTTCCAGGGCTGCCGGTCCGGATTTAATCGGGACTTGCGCCCTTTTTTCTTTTTTTCCAGTCTTTTCTGTACTACACTGCCGATGTATCTATTAGGGAAACAGTCAGTACAGAAAGGATGCTATGGACCAGCAGGATACGCAGACTTATCGGGGGAAATTAGGCGCCCTTGGCGGACACGAGCCCGTAGTCACGCAGGGCAGTCTGAGCCTGGCGGGCAAGAGGTTCCACTTCATCGGCGCAGGCGGTATCGGAATGAGCGGCCTGGCGCAGCTCCTGATAAAGCACCAGGCAATCGTTACCGGCTCCGACCAGATGCACAGCGAAGTCGTAACCGCTTTGTGCCGGATGGGCGCCGATATCAAAATCGGCCACGACCCCGAAAACCTCACTCCGCAGACCGATGCCGTCGTTATCTCAGCAGCTATTACCCAAGACAATCCCGAACTGAAGCTGGCGCGGCAGCGAGGATATAAGGTTTATAAGTACGCTGAGATGTTGGGCCGGCTTATGGACCGCTACGACGGTATAGCCATAAGCGGTACGCACGGCAAGAGCACCGCGAGCGGCTGGCTCATACATTGCCTCAAACAGGCCGGCATCGACCCTAACTTCATCATCGGAGCCCAAATAAACCAGTTGGGCAGCTCCTTCGGCGTCGCAGACTCCAGCTACTTCGTTGCCGAGGCCTGCGAATACGACAGGAGCTTCTTGAATCTAAAGCCCAAAATCGCCTGCATCCTCAATATCGAGCAGGACCACCTCGATTACTATCGCGATGAAGACGAAATAGTCGAGGCCTTTGCCCAGTTTGCCCTCGGTACGAGAACAGATGGTGTCGTAATTGCCAACGGCCGGGACGCAAACGTACCAAAAGTAATAGGACGGCTCGGTGCAGAGCGGCGTTGCGAGACTTTCGGCCTTGACCAAGGCTGCAATTTCTACGCCGATAATATCGCCCTCAACGACGGACTTTACGGTTTTGACGTTTATCATAACGGGCAACTGCTCGGACCGGCTCAAATCTCCCTGCCCGGCAGGCACAACGTCCTCAATGCCCTGGCGGTAGTGGCTATGGCCGTCAACGCAGGCCTGGACCCCGCCCAGGTACTTGAGCTGCTGCCCGCATTCACCGGCATAGACCGCAGGCTCATGCTCAAGGGCCGATTCGGCCGGCCCACAGCCGGTCAAATCACCGTACTCGACGACTACGCCCACCATCCGACGGAGATCAGGGCATCGCTGGAGGCGATACGTCAAAGATACCGGCCAAAGCGAATCTGGTGTGTCTTCCAGCCCCACCAGTACAGCAGAACGAGATTTCTGCTTGATGATTTTGCCGAAAGCTTTAAGCTTGCCGATATAACTATTGTCCCGGAAATCTATTTCGTTCGAGATTCACAGTCGGCTAAAGAAGAAGTCAACGCTCAGATGCTGGTCGAGAAAATACGCGCCAGCCAAACGCAGGCCCTCTTCATCAGCAGCTTCGCCGAGATTTGTGAATACCTGAAAAGCAACGCGGCTCCCGGCGACCTCGTGGTTACTATGGGCGCCGGCGATATCTGGAAGGTGGCAGATGAATACATTTCGTGGCTTAGAAGAAATTGTTGAAACCGAATATCCCTTGGCCAAGAGCACATGGTACGGTCTGGGTGGGCCGGCCGATTACTTCATCAGGCCTAGAACAATCGAACAGCTCCAGGAAGTCGTCAGGCGATGCAATGAAAACCACATCCCGATTTACCTGATGGGCCTCGGCTCCAATCTGGTGATCGGCGACGACGGCCTCCGGGCAGCCGTCATAAAGCTCGAGCAGGATCAGTTCGCACAGATGGAATTCGACTCCAACGCGCCGGAGCTGACCGCCTGGGCGGGCGCCGAGCTGAGCAGGATCGTTCTGACCTGTGTGGAAAAGGGACTCGCGGGACTCGAAGCACTCACGGGCATACCGGGCTCGGTCGGAGGAGCGGTCAAAATGAATGCCGGCGGAAATTTCGGCGATTTCGGTGCGGTAGTCGAATCCGTGATGCTGATGGACGGCCAGGGAAATGTCTTTGAAACGAGCAAACCCGAGCTCGTATTCGACTATCGCCGCACGAATATCACCGCGCCGTTCATTCTAAGTGCCCGGTTGAAGCTTAGTTCCGGCGAGCCCGAACAGATTTTGCGAACGGTGAAGGAAATATGGATTTACAAAAAGAATAGTCAGCCGTTGAATACAAAAAACGCCGGCTGCATCTTCAAGAACCCGAGAGGCGTCTCCGCAGGCGCCTTGATCGACAGGGCCGGACTAAAAGGACTGCAAATCGGCGGCGCCGCCGTCAGCGACAAACATGCAAACTTCATAATCGCACAAAAGGGCTGCAAAAGCCGCGATGTCATAAGACTGATTGATGCAATAAGGCAAAGGGTAAAAGAACAGTTCAACACCGAGCTTGAGCTCGAAATAGAAATCTGGAGCTAACGGATTAACCGCCCCGGTGCGCCGGCGCAGGCGAATTAACGTGAATGAACACGAGCTGAGCAATTAGTCGCAATTCCTGACAAAAAACAAATCATAAATTGAAAACAGAAAATGGCAAATCAAAGGTGGCCGTCCTTATGGGCGGCATCGGCACCGAACGTGATATCAGCATCCAGAGCGGAACCTCTGTCGCCGAGGCACTGGACAAGGCCGGCTTTGATGTGGTAACCGCCGATATCAGCCCGGACAATCTGGATATCCTAAATGACAGCAGTATCGACGTCTTCTTTCCGGCGCTGCACGGCCAATTCGGCGAAGACGGCCGGCTCCAGCAAATACTCGAAGATAAATCGCTGACTTACGCCGGAAGCGGACCGGCCGCAAGCGACGCTGCTTTCGACAAAATAACTGCAAAAACCGCCTTCGCAAAGGCATCTGTGGCCACGCCCGCTGCAATCCCCTTCAACTACCAGCCCGATACCCGGCAGATCGAGGAGCAGTTGAAGCAGTTTCCGGGAAAATACGTGATAAAACCTGTTCGCCAGGGAAGCAGTGTAGGCGTAAGTATTGTCTCCGACCCGAACGAAGCGGTCGTTGCGGCCCGGGAAACCTCGATCCGGTTCGGCGACTGTATGATCGAAGAATTCATACCCGGACGGGAAGTAACCGTCAGCATCCTCTGCGATGAGCCCCTGCCGATTATCGAAATCCGAACGCAAACCGGCTTCTACGACTATCACGCAAAATACGTCGATGAGCGGACCCGCTTCCTTTTCGATACAATCGCAGAGGCGGCGCTGACGGCCAACATCCAGGCCGCTGCGCTCGACTGTTTCAACGTGATCGGCTGTCGCCACTTTGCAAGGGTCGATTTTATCCTCGCAGATGACAAAACCCCTTACGCGCTTGAGGTCAATACGATACCCGGCTTTACAACCCATTCACTTTTGCCGAAAGCAGCCGCGAAGCTGGGTCTCTCAATGAGTGATATGTGCACGAAGATCGTCGAGGCGGCATGTTCGTCGCTGCTAAAACGTCGGGCCTGAGGCCCGATGAAACCCGGACCCCAAACGCGCGCGGCGGCGATTGGGATAATTCGTGTTTCGCAGAAAACCGCGAAGCCGGACCGAAACCGCAATACGCTTCGCAAGATGCGAGATGATGGTGGCCAAAAGGAAAAATACAAAAAGCAAAGCAAAAAGAATATCATTCAGACGCGGCTCCTCGAAATCAAAGAGCAAGAAGCAATCGAGTCCGCACGGGCCGGGACTAACACGTATTCTAAAGGTCCTGGTCGTGGCGGGCGTCGTCGCCTGCATGGGGCTCGGCGTCGTATATTGGGGCAAATTCATCAAACAAACCACATCCGCCCCGCCGGAGCGAATCCCCCTCGAATTGGCTTTGGAGCCCGCCTGGGTCAACGACGAGCTTGAACAGAAACTCTACACCGCCGCAACTGCCGACGGACAGGGCCTGAAAATCGACGAAACCGCCGCCCAAAGGGTACAGCAGAATATTGAGACGCTGTTCGGCTGGCTTGCCGATGTGAAAGTCCGGACGATGCACGACCGGCTGCGCGTCGAAGGGCGGTGGCGAAAGCCGCTGGTTCTGGTCAAGTTAGGACTGCAAAGTTTTTACGTGGACCGGGAATTGGTGGTGCTCGATTTCGTCGAGATGCCTGAGCTGCCGATAATAAAGGTAAAAGGACTGGCCGTGCTGCCTGATACGCCGAGTCTCGGCCAGGTCTGGCAGCGTGACGACCTGGCTGCGGCCGTGGAATTGGTGGCGCTGCTCGATCAGTGGGACAAGGACAAAACCCCCGAAAAGCCCCTGCTTAGAGAAATTGCAAGCATCGACATAAGTAACTACAACGGCAGGGAGAACAGCCGCTTCCCGCATATCGTTCTATATACAACAGACGACACGGAGGTCATCTGGGGGGCCGAGCTTGGAAATTGCTATCAGCACCTCGAAGCCACCGACGCCGAGAAACTGGCCAAGCTCTACGCCTATTACGAAGAATACGGCTCGCTCCGGGGCGACGTCAAATACATAAACCTTCGCGACCCCCAGGACAGAATCCCTCTGCCCATCGATAAGGATTAAGGCTCTGCAATACTGTTCAACGCGGTTGCCAGGTCGGCGTAGCGATAGGGGATGCCGAACTCCGTGCAGATGGATTTGAATTCCTTCAGGGCCGACTCGCTCAATCGGCTTTGGAAGTCCTTATCGCCCTTGCAGCAGAAGATTCTACAGCCGGCGAAACGATGTTCATAAACTGTGCATTTATCGGCGATATTGTATGGGCATCGGCCGGTCGTCATCGGCCTTAGCTTTTCGCAGGGCAAGTTTGCAGTCAGGTATATCAATTCCGGTGATGTCACAAACAAACGGTGGTCAAAGCTGTCGAAATCGCAGCACTTGCCGCAAATATCGCACGTCCCGGCGAGGTCACCGGCTTGGTGCAGTTGCATATCCAGCCATTCATAGACCCGAACGACCCTCTGGAGTACCTGACTGTTCACTTTGGGTTCCGCCACCACTTTTTGTTCTTCTTGATTTGCTCTATTTCCTCGTAGCTATAGAGCCTGCCGCGATTGATGCCGGGGCATGTTTCTCGTGCTGTTTTGTTCCAGGCGCCGGCGCCGGCCAAGTTGCTCGGCCAGAATGGCCAGCTCCTGCACTGGCTCGGCCGAACGCTATAAATCACGCATTTCTTCCCGCCGTCAATCTTCCGCAGGAATATACAATTCTTGGTAAGCTCGTGCTCGATAATGGTAGTCCGCAGGCCCACGCGCCTTAGGTAGTCGCGTCTCAATTCGCCCGGGGAAATCTCCAGGAACTTCGCAATCAGCTCAATCTCCGGCCGAGTCACCCAGATATACCCCTCACCAGGCCCGGAGCAGCACCCCCCACACCCCTGGCACTCGAAGTGCAGCCCGGCAATATACCATGGATTTCGTTTCTTTTTAGCCACAGAGGTCACAGAGAACACAGAGAGTGTAATTCATGTTTTCGATTTATTGGCAAGTGATCTGTTCCTCCGCCAGGGAAGCTGCGTAGTCGAGGCACGCCAGGATGTCTTCGCGGTCGAGGGTGCGGAACTCTTTGAGAAGGTCTTCGATCGTGTCTCCGTTGGCGAGCATGTGGATAATCTGGTGTACAGGGATGCGCGTATTTCTCGCGCATGCCTGCCCGTGACAGATATTGGCATCGATTGTGATTCGCTCAAACGTCATATCCGCTCCAGAATTACCAGCCTTGCATAGTTTCTTCAGTGCGAGAGAATTGTCTATGGTTATTATACACGAATCTTCGCAAGTAATCCCAGCAGAATTCTATCGACCACAGCCTTGTAGCCATGTAAGGTGCGATATTTCGCACCTTTTTGACTTCGATTGTGGTGTGCACAGCACCACTTACCGGGCTTCATTGCCAACTCCATGTACTTCCAGAAAAGTCCATTCGTATATTCCGGACCTTTGGGTCTGCTTGATACCTTTCTCTATATTTTGGTCCCATTTTCCAGTCATCAATCGCGCGTTTCTTCTTCCCTCGATATTCTTGGTCGTAATGCTCTAAACTCAGCAAATAGAGGTCAGCGGAATTAGACGACTCTACATAAATCGCAATCCACGGCTCGGCTGCGAATGCGTCGCAAGCATCAAGGACTTTCTGCCTATCGTTCTTTCCTTTCTGATACGAAAATATATTCACGGAAGAATTCTCGGTACCTTGTTTCCTTGTTCGAGATTTTACCGAGATCCCTAATCGGCTGTCGCTCTGCGGATTGTAGGCAACGACATCAATTCCAGTATGATCCACAACCGTGACCTCGAAACCTGAGCGAGACAGCCAGTTACATAAGAGAGCCTCACCAAAATCACCAATGATCTTCTGATGGCGTGTGCCCTTGACTATTTCCATGTATACTGATCCGCTAACACAATATCATGCACCATTTTCTATCAGCAACGCAGTCCATCGAAAAGCGACCTCAATACCCCTTCTGTATTCTGCACTACCACTTCAGAAGTGCGCCGGTGTCGGCGCTGGTGGCCAATGCGGCGTATTTTGCGAGGCAGCCCTTTGTAATTCGCGGTTTGGGCTGCTTCCAGGTTTTTTTGCGCTCGGCCAGCTCGCCATCCGTTAATTTGACGCTGAGCTTGTTGTTGGGAATGTCGATTTCGATTATATCGCCATCCTTCAACAATCCTATCGGCCCGCCGACGGCGGCTTCGGGGCTGATATGGCCTATGCAGGCGCCTCGTGTTCCGCCGCTGAACCTGCCATCGGTAATCAGGGCAACGGACTCGCCAAGCCCGGCACCCACAATGTAACTGGTGGGACTTAACATTTCCTGCATACCCGGGCCGCCTTTAGGACCCTCATATCGAATAACCACGACATCGCCCTGTTTTACTTTTCCGGCTAAGATGCCGTCGCATGCCTGCTCCTGGCTCTCGAAAATAACTGCCGGGCCGGTGTGGGTCAGCATCTCGGGCGCAACGCCGGCGGTCTTGACGACGCAGCCGTTGGGGGCGAGATTGCCCGTCAAAATAGCCAGGCCGCCGCTCTTCGAGTAGGCGTTCTGGAGCGTGTGGATAACCTCGGGGTCCTTGATCCGGGCTTGAGCAATATTCTCGCCGAGGGTTTTCGCGGTCACCGTCAGACAGTCGGTGTTCAGCAGATTGGGAATCTTACTGATTTCGTTTAGTATTGCGCTTATGCCGCCCGCGGCGTCAACGTCCTCCATGTGATACTTGCTCGACGGCGAGACCTTGCAGATATTGGGGCACTTGGCCGAGACCTCGTTAATGCGATCAAGGTCATATTTGATCCCTGCCTCGCCCGCAAGAGCCAGTGTGTGCAGGACGGTATTTGTCGAGCCGCCCATCGCCATATCCAGGACAAGTGCGTTGTCCAGCGATTTTTCATTGATAATATCGAGCGGCTTGATGTCTTTTTCAACAAGCATCATAATCTGTTTGCCTGCTGCTTTGTAAAGCTGCTGTCGCTTTTGGTCGATTGCGAGAATCGTTCCGTTGCCCGGCAGGGCCATTCCGATTCCCTCGCAAAGACAGTTCATCGAATTTGCGGTGAACATACCCGAGCAGCTTCCCCGGCCAGGGCAACCGGTGTGCTCAAGTTCCTTTAGCTGGTCATCGTCAATTTTTCCGGCGTTGAATTGGGCGACGCCTTCAAATACACTGATAAGGTCAACGGTTGTTCCGTCTTTTGTTTTTCCGGCCGCCATAGGTCCGCCGGAGACAAAAATGGTCGGGATATTTAAGCGAACCGCCGCCATCAACATACCCGGTATAATTTTGTCGCAGTTGGGTATGCAGATAAGACCATCGAAGCAGTGCGCCCGTGCCATAGTTTCGACCGAATCGGCAATGATTTCTCTCGAAGCTAAGGAATACTTCATACCACTATGGCCCATAGCAACGCCGTCGCAGACGGCTATGGTATTGAATTCGAAAGGCGTCCCGCCGGCACTGCGGACCGCCTCTTTGACAAGCCCAGCGACCTTGTTGAGATGGATGTGGCCCGGCACTATCTCGCAGAAGCTGTTGGCAATTCCAATAAACGGCTTGTCGATATCACCATCGCTGAGGCCGCAGGCGTGAAGCAGACTCCGGTGTGGTGCTCGCTGAAAACCTTTCTTTACTGTATCACTTCTCATAATAAGTATTCTCCAAAAACACTTGCAAAGTCGCTCGAAAACCTGAAAATGGTATTTTAACCCCAGTCAAAAGCCGATTAAAGAAAAATCGCTTGTCTTTGAAAATTGCAAGACATATAATTACTGGCTGAAATTGTGATATAACAGAAACTTAATAGGAGACTGATGATGAGGTCTGATAAGATCTGCCGTTTCATTAGCGCTGGCGTACTTTGCTTGTTACTCTTGGCCGTAGGCTGCGGCCGGTCAGCAAAGCAAACACCCGTAACCAAAGTCGAGCCCGAAAAGGCCGTCCAGACTCAGGCCGAGCCCGAAAAGACCGTCGAGACCAAGGTCGAGCCCGAAAAAACCGTCGAGACAAAGGTCGAACCCGAAAAGACCGTCGAGACCAAGGTCGAGCCCGAAAAGACTGTCGTGTCCAAGGTTGAGCCGGAGAAGACCGTCGAGACTAAGGTCGAGCCGGAAAAACAAAAGCCAACCGTTAAGCTGGCATTGAAGTTTATTCCGGATGACACAACAACTTACAAAGTAACAACCGAGGCCCAGAAGAGCGTCTCGTGGGAAGGCCCCCTGCCGAGCAAGCCCTCGGCCTTCAAAGGCGGCCGTACCAGCAACAGAATCGAAATGACCTTCGCCCAGCAGATAAAGAGCGTCAATGACCAAGGCGCCGCTGTCGCGGAAATCACGATCAAACAGCTAAAGTACATAGCTAAGGTCAGAGATAATACCGTTCTCGATTTCGACAGCTCGATGGAAAAGGACCAGGACAGTCCTCTGGCCAAGTTGATCGGGCAAAGTTACACCATAGAAATCACATCTTCAGGCCAGGTCCTGAAAGTTGCAGAAGTTAGCCGGGCCCAGGCCGCCACAAAGGGCAGCTCCCCCGCCCACAGAACCGCTCAAACACTGATTTTAGCCGACGTAGTCAAGCAGCGCCATGCGATCCCAGGCCTGCCTACCGGCGACAAAACCGAACTGAGCGAAGGTGACAACTGGAGCAGCCTGAAGACCTTTAACTTCGGTATGATGGGCTCGAAATCGTACGAGAGAGTTTATGAGCTCAAGGAAATCAAGGATTCAGACAACCGCAAGCTCGCCCTCGCCGGCATGAACGCCGTCCCCTCATCCGAAAATGCGCCCGAACTGCACAAAGAGCAGGCCACCAGCTTCCTCTCGAAACTATTCGACAATACCGAAGATTACACCGGCCAACTGAAACTCGACCTGGCCGCCGGCAAAGTGGAATTCTACACCGAAAAACTAAAATCCGAGTGGCTTGCGGTTGACCCTGAGGCCCTGCAGAAAAACGACACAGAGCCCGCCGCACTGAGGATGACCGCCCTGCGTCTCTTCCAGATCGAAAGAATTGACTAAAACCGGCCGCCGGTTAATCAACGACGCCGCAACACCGCGTCCCGGTCGGATAATCGCTTCCGAGGTTCGTGCAATAAAGATTGAATCAAAAGAGCCCTGCAATTTTGCAGAACTCATACTGAATCAGTTGAAAGGAGCAAAATTGAGAACCGCACTAACTACCCTCACTCTCATCGTTTTTTGCGCCCTCGCCGGATGCGCCGCCCCGGAAAAAGGAGCCTCGAAAAAGGATAAAGAGCTATTAACAGTCGATTTCGAGCAGGGCAAAACACTCCAATACAGGTTCGTCTCAAGAAGAGAGGTAACCATTGACTGGGACCCGGAAAAGAAGACATCCAGGCCCGGCAGACAGGCCTCGGAGAAATTCACCGAGTCAATGGAGCTGGTCATGGCATACACGCCGACCGAAGTAGATCCTTTCGGGCTGACGACTATCGAGGCCGCGTGCAAATCGGCAAAGGTCTCGCGGAGCAAACGCGCGGGCGGCTCGGCCAGGAAAGATGCCGTCGAACACCTTATCGGCAAAAGCTTCACGCTCACCGTCGGGCCCACCGGAAAAATAGAAGACTACTCGCAATTGGACAAGCTGATCAAAGAAATCGGCGAAAAAGCATTTCGGCCAAGTAGCGACCGCGGCAGAATCAAAGAGCCCGATATGATAAGTGACTTCATCACTACCCAATGGTTCCTCTGGGACTCGGTCTCCAGTATAGAGACAGCCTCCGAGGGCATTGCCGCCGGGCAGACCTGGAAGTCACAACTCTCCATCCCCTCCCCTATCGTTATGCGAAAAGCAAGAGACGTCACCTACACGCTCGATGCAATCCGCCAGGGCGAAAAGGGCCGGCTCGCGGTCATTAGCAGCTCATACGCACTCGCCAAGTCCGTTCCGCAAAGCTGGCCGATACCCTATTCCGGCAGATTCCAAATGAGCGGGACTTTCGGCTTCCTCGGCGGATATAGGCTCCTCGGCTTGGAGGGCAAAGGGCAGGAAACGTTCAACATCGACACCGGACAAACTGAGCAATACAGCCAGCAGTACGAAATGAAGCTGCAGGCCTCTATACCGATGGGCATCAGCGCAAAACCACTGATAACCATAAAACAGACTGTTACAGCAAAGCTGTTATGAGAGCATGGGTGCGGAAGAGCACAAGAGCAAAAGTGCACAAGAAAGGGAGAAAAATGGATAAGTCATAACTCAACCGCTTGTGTATTGATAACTTATGCTCTTATGCCTTGCGCTTTGTGCACGGAGGTGCAGGTTGGAACGCAAGAAACTATGGGCGCCGTGGCGAATCAACTACATCCAGGGCCTGGACAAAACCGACGATTGCTTCATTTGCCATAACCTCGAGAATCCGCAGGATGACGACGAGAATCTCGTGCTGTGGCGGCGGGATAAGAGCATCGTAATCCTCAACCGCTACCCCTATAACAACGGCCATCTATTGATAGCACCGACCCGACACATCGCCGAGCTTGATGAGGCGGACGACGAAGATCTCCTGGAGATGACCAAACTCGTCAGAGAATCGCAAAAAGCGCTGTCTCTGGCGATAAAACCGCACGGCTTCAACGTCGGTATGAACTTCGGTCGATGCGCCGGCGCCGGCCTGCCCGGACACCTGCATATCCATATTGTCCCAAGGTGGGACGGAGACACGAATTTTATCAACGTATGCAGCGACACCGACGTCATCAGTCAAAGCCTGATTGAGCTGCTTAAGCTGTTAAAACAGGTCAGTAAAGAGCATAATCTGCCCTGCTTATGAGATAGCCGATAGTGAATATTGCCAGATATGTCTAAAGAGCTTGTCTGTTATGCGGTTAGCGAAAGTGTAAGTCGGGGCCGAAGATTCCCCGAAAAGCCCCACCCGTACCGCTGCCCTTTCGAGCGCGACCGCGACCGCATAATCCACTGCTCGGCCTTTCGCCGGCTCGAAGGCAAAACGCAGGTCTTCAGCCCGGGCCTGGATGACTACTACCGCACGCGCCTTACCCACAGCATCGAGGTCGCCCAGATAGGAAGGACCATTGCAAAGGCCCTCGGACTCAACGAGAGCCTTACCGAGGCGATATGCCTGGCACACGACCTGGGGCACCCGCCCTTCGGACACGCCGGCGAGCAGGCCCTTAACGATTTGATGGGCGAATTCGGCCAGGGCGGCCAGGCCGAAGGCCTGGACCGGATCCCACCCGCCTCTGGCGGGCTGGTTGTGCTCAAACCCGACTTCGTCGGGTTTGAGCACAACCACCAATCCCTGCGAACCGTCGATTTACTCGAACATCCGTATCCGGATTTTGCCGGCCTGAATCTTATGTATGAGACCCGCCTGGGATTAGCCAGGCATTCAACGACATACGACCGTCCGCACGGCCAAGAATTCCCTGAAGCCAACTGCTCACTCGAAGGACAGGTCGCCGGGATTGCGGACCGGATTGCATACAACTGTCACGACCTCGAAGACGGCTTGCGCGCAGGCCTTATCAGCAGCGAGCAGCTAAGGGACGTAGAAATATTCACGCAGGCACAAAGACAAGTAGAGGCCCGCGCCATCAAAAACAGAGCCATCCGCAGAACACCCGCCGCCGGCGGGCTTGATCCTCTCCAGGGCAATGCCCTGGCCGCAAAAGCGATTATCGATAAGCTCGTCAGCGATTGTATCGAGGCCAGTAAGAAAGCTATCGTACGAAGCAATGTGAAAACGCTCGACGATGTCTATGCCGGCGGCGAGAATCTGATTGTCCTGTCCGAGCAGAACGAAGCGGCGCTGGCCGAGCTGGAAAAATTCCTCCTTGAGAATTTCTATCAGCACAAATCACTGCTCCGGACAGCCGAGCAAGTCAGGAGTTGGCTCGGCCAGCTTTTTGAGAAGCTCTGCGACAAGCCCGAACTGATGCCGGGCTACTTCCAGCGCTTTATTGCCAAAGAGGGCCTTGAGCGAACCGTCTGCGACTACATCGCAGGAATGACAGACAGATTCGCCTCCAAAATCCTCAACGAAATCCAGACGAAACCACCTCATAATGTTGAAATAGGCTGACTGGCTCCCGTAAAATGTACCGGACACGTTTAATTCTCCTAACCCGGACGAGCCGGAACCAAAGAGGGTTAGATAAAAGGCTGGCGCCTT
>CAYWOD010000057.1:0-17642 GCA_964459805.1 uncultured Pirellulales bacterium | reverse complement strand
AGCCGTTGATGTTTATAAACGTAATAAATCTTTACCAATATCATGAGGTAGTACCCAATATTCAGCCCAGGGTTTTACCCTGGGTTCTTGGGCTACTTCTTTTTGCCCAGATTCTCTTGCTGATAACGCTGCATTTCTTCCATCGGGACCGCCGTTTGCAGATACTCTTTGTTGAGACCGCCTTTGCTTTTGGTTATTTGCAGATGGTCGATCACCTTACCCTGAAGATTGAAGACCTCCATCTTCAGCTTATTCCCTTTGATCTCAAACAGGCAGAAGTGATGCACTCGGTCCGCGCAGGCGTGCTGCTCAGTAAGGTCGACCCCATATAGCGACGCACCGCCGCCGCCGGTGGTGACGTAAGTTACGTAGCTTTGCCCGGTTCGGCCCGGCGGCTCGACGGGTCGAAACCGCTCATACTGATGCGAGTGGCCCGTCAGCACAAAATCAATGCCCGCTTCGGCAAGTTTCGGCAGCGCATCAGGACGTCCCCACGTCGAGTGGTGTCCCCCGAAGTTCAGGCTGGGTACGTGGTAGCTGACAAACTTCCACTCGGCGCTGCTGCCCTTGGCGTCGCGCACAATTGACTCCAGCCGTTCTTTGGTTCCCTGCCCCGTGGAGACATTATCCAGGCAAAAATAGTGCACCGGCCCGTAGTCGAAAGCATAGCTGTTTTTCTGTCCTTGCGGTATCAGCAGTTTCTCGTAGTTGCCGCTGCCGCCCTCGTGATTGCCTTTGGCGATATAGATGGGCGTCCTCTCTGCCAGCCCCTTCACAGGCTCGAAATACTCAGGCCCCCATTGCTCATACTTGCTGCCGCTGCCGACCAAATCCCCGGTGTGCACGACAAAGTCAGCCTTCTTCTTAATCATCAGCTTAACCAGTTTGCGGTGCGTCTGAGGGTTGCTCCGGCTGTCCCCGTAAACAATGAACCTGACCTTGCCCGTATCAACCGACACCGTGCGAAATCTATGCGCCCGACTTCTAACCTCCGGCCCGGTGACGCGATACCTATAAACCTGCCCGGCCTCGAGGTCTTCCAGCCAGACCTTATGAATATAAGCAGTCCTCTTGGCGGTCTTTTCGTCTTCCTCGACCTCATACGAGACCTCCTCCGGCGTGCTCTCAACGTATTCTCTCGCCTCTGTGGCCTTGCCGTAATGCAATTTGCATGCCCCTGCCGTACTTGTCTCCCACATCAGCGCCGCTCGGTCCTGATACACCCGAAGCAGCACGGGGCCTTTCGTTATCGCGGGCCGTCCACGGCGCAGCTCAGCCCGCGCGGGAATCGCTGCACAGCCGACCGCCGCCCCCATAGCCGCACCAAAAGCCGCGACCAGACAGACCATCTGCCGTGTCAATATGTTGCCGCTCAATCTCCAGACTTTCCGAAACCTGCCAATTCGCATATCAATCTTACCTTCCCAAAAAACTCAACTAATTACTCCTTGCTCTAACTAACTTCACCAGCGTATTGCCCCCGTCATATATAAAGATTAGTCCGAAGACAATAAGCGCCGCCGAGCAGATTAAAAGCACGATCCGCAGGCTGCGCTCGCCCAGCAGTGTTGAGCCTTTGAAGCTCGCCCAAGCCAGCGCGCCGAGCCATATAAGATCACACAACCAGTGAACGACCGCAAAAAGGACGAACGCCCATATTCCCAGCTCACCGGCACGAGTGGCAAGCCCAAGCCCGATAGTCGCCCACCACATAAGAAAATAAGGATTACCCGCCGTCAGCACAATACCGGCTATTAGGGGCGCCCCTTTGGCAATCTTTCCCTGCTGTTGTCCTAAGCTTCCCAGGCCCCTCAAAATCTGCACCGCCATTACAAGAAGAAAAACACCCCCCGCAAACCCGATTACCATCTTGACGGCCGGGTGTTGCAATACCTTATTTATCCCGACCACAATCAAGACCATCAGCGGAAACTCAACAATGCCATGCCCGACCGCGATAAGCACCCCGGCGAACCGGTTGCGCGACCCCATCACAATAGTAGTAGCCGTCACCGGTCCCGGCGCCATCACCCCCGAAAGCGATATACCAACCACACTAACCAAAAATATAACCAGCTTCATCAGCTCACCAAATCTCAATTCGATAAATGTCGGAACTGTTTTTGCTTATCCCCTATGTCACTCCAGCGCAACCTGTCCCGATCGAAGTCGAGGAAGCAGGAATCCAGTTCCTTTTGTGTTTTTTGTGCCTCTTCGCGTCCAACTTTGTTCGTGTCTTGGTGGCTACTCACCGATAATTTTCACGAGGACCCTTTTCTTCCTTTTGCCGTCGAATTCGCCGTAGAATATCTGCTCCCAGGGTCCGAAGTCGAGCTTGCCGTCCGTCACGGCCACCATCACTTCCCTGCCCATCACGCTGCGCTTGAGGTGCGCATCGGCGTTGTCCTCGAATCCGTTATGCCGATACTGCGAATAGGGCTTCTCCGGCGCCAGCCCTTCCAGCCACACCTCGAAGTCGTGATGCAGCCCCGATTCATCGTCATTGATAAAGACGCTGGCCGTAATGTGCATCGCATTGCACAGCACGAAGCCTTCCTTGATACCGCTTTCTCTCAGACACGCCTCAACCTCCGGCGTGACGTTAATAAACTGGCGTCTGTTCTTCACATTAAACCATAGCTCTTTTCGATAACTCTTCATAGCCTTAGCCCCTGATTCAGTCCTAATACTGCGGCCCGCCAGTTTTTTTGTTGGCCGATACTTGCCCCTGGGCCGAAACATGCCGACCCCTTGAATACCGGGAGCATTGTAACAAGTTTTACCCGCCGCCGCCACAATCCGCGTGAAGCCGCGATTAAATGAATTGGTGCTAATTTGTGTGAATTCGTCGTTAAATTCTCTTTGTCTCTTGGTGCCTCAATTCGACACCGGCGCCAATAACCTCTTGCGAATTTGGCCATCGTCGGTTACCGTATTTAGCTTTGGAAAGTTAGATTTGAAAGACGGTGCTTGCCAATGGAAAAGAAAACCTGGCTAAAAGTCATCTGCACCGCAATCTTCATCAGTGCTGTCGCCACAGGAATCTATCTGCAATGGCGCCCGGTCGCAGACGACTCCAGCCCCCTCGGCGGCTGGGGCACCGGTAACCTCAAGGCCTCCGAAAAGGCCTACTATAGAAGCAAAATCTCTCAAATTATCGGAAACTGGCAGGGAACACTCGGAGACGCAGAACGCGACAAAAAAGGCCGAGTGAAAGAATCCTACACCACGTATCTGCTCATTGATACGACCAAAGAGGCCATTTGGATAGAACAGAACGGACAAGTCCAGCAGGACAATCACGTTGAGTTCCCCGCTGGGATGAAATGGAATGTCTATCGCTCCGCTCCTGAGGGCAGCACCGAACTGCCCGAGAAGGTGCGCTTGAAAATCAGGGGCATTTATTCGAACCTGTGGCTTCCGGAGCAGTTTTATCTCGTTGGTACCGGCCGGGGCATAGGGCATATAGATTTTAATTTCAGTACCCCCAGCAGAGGCGGCGGCTATGGGTCTGGCCGATTCGTCCTCCCGCCGTACAAGTCTGCTTCCAAAAAGACGGGGCAGACAGAAGATTCTTACGGCTCGCTCATCGTGACCGATGCCGAATACCAAAAGTACCGCGACTCCCTCCCACCTTCCGACCCAAACGAGCTCGACGGGCAAAACGCCAAAACTCAAGACCAATCAGCCCTCGATGCGAACAAGGCGAACTGGCTGAAGGTCGAAAAGCTCCTGTATGGGCGAATCGAAAAAGAGGTTGTCAAAGCCGGCCTCGAGATCAGAAACGTGAAAGTCGAACCAGGCCCCGATTATTCCGCCGCACACGCCGAGGTCGGCGCACGCAGCAGCGGCGTGCTCCGTGGGATGTTTGGCGGCTTCTATCATGGCGACATATACCTAAAAATCGACCACCTCGAAAACGATATCTGGTATGCAAATACAGCGCCCGACCCCAAGTATCCCGCAAGGGTAATGTCTCGCCGAAACCAGCTCGACCTTGAATTTCTCCTCTGCGCGAGGGGCGATATCCCGGACTCGCAGCGCACCGAGCTGCTCGAAAAGGGACGAAAAATTCAACAGCTCTTCACCTCCGCCGAGCTCTCGAAGTGGAAGGTGACTCTGCCCAACGGCGCAACTGCTGAATTCATCGGAATCTGCGAGCACCCGAGCGCCGGCAGGCAATGGTGGGGACCGGACGGCAGCCCAATCGAGCACGCCCCATACTCTAACGCCGAGACATACGTTGGGCCCCCTGAAGACCGCAAGATGTTCGAGATCGCCTGGAGGATAAAACTCCCGGAATCCCTCGGCGGCGGGACAAGACAAACCGGTCTCGAAGGCGCCAGGGGTTCCTACCACGGACAGCTCCGCGACAGATACGGAAACCGCATAATAGACGGTCTAAATGCCGGGGCCTACACCTTTGACAAGTCTCGCAAAAAAACGACATTGAACGTCGGCATAAAAGTCGGCGAGGGTGACTATCAGCGCGTCAAATTCGAAAACATCTCCCTCGTCCCCGGCCAAGAC
The DNA here is from genome assembly GCA_964459805.1 of uncultured Pirellulales bacterium. Classification (GTDB taxonomy): domain Bacteria; phylum Planctomycetota; class Phycisphaerae; order Sedimentisphaerales; family Anaerobacaceae; genus DAOVRL01. The sequence continues at coordinate 13,112 of CAYWOD010000057.1, read as the reverse complement.
CCCGGCTTCAAGATCGAATTGCAAAACTAACACTTTGCAACAGATATAACGCCGAGTGTCATTGCGAGGAGCAAAGCGACGTGGCAATCTCATTGTCAAGCACTGGCAGCGCCAATCCAAATACTTACCCTGTGGACTTCGGTGAACTCAGTCGAACCGTTTTGCCGCAGGTTCTCGTTGCCTCGTCATTCGGAATTCTGGGGTCGATATTCGTTATTCACTGCCTGTTCGTCCGGCTTTGGAAGAATTCCAGCCAGCGTAACATCAGCATATCGGCTATGCGGCCGCGATCTCTATATTCCTCGGGCCTTTTGCCCCAGTAAAAGCCCATCCATCCGTGCGCATACTTGCGTGACTCTTCAATGAATCGCTCAAACTCGCCTATCGAGCATTTCAGCGGGAAGGTCTCCTCAATCAGGACCGGCTTTCCCACGCAAAAGCCTCGCAGCGTCTCTATCGATTCGCCTATCTTGCCGCGCTCCGGATATAGATGCACGCTGATAAAGTCCAGCTCCGGCGCTATTCTTTCCGGCTCAAAACCGGACGTCAGCCCCTTACGCGGTAGACTCCACGGCACCAGACCAACGGTAATCAAGTGTCGTCTGTCGTGCTCTCGAATCGCCGCCGAGAGCTGCTGAACCCACTGCACTGCAACCGCCCAACGCTCCCGAGGGCCCTGATCTAACGCAATGAACTGAACAAAGTGTTTGCCTGCAAAGGCCGGGCCCAGCCAGTCAGTCCGTTTGCCCCGGCCGCCCACGACCGGCTCATTCATAAGGTCGTAGCAGAATACGGCTGGACTTTTCGCGCATTGCTGCGCCACAGCCTCCCAGAATCGCCCCTGAACGTCCCACCGTTTCTGCTCGGCTAACTTATCGTACCATCGGGGGACATCTTTTTTGTGGTAGCAGCCAAGCCCGGTTATATCCAGATAAATCCGTAACTGCTCAGCCAACTCGACCACTCGGCCAAGCTGCTCTAACGATGCTTCATTCGGCTCATTCGGCCCCTTCATAAACTTACCCACCTGAAGATGCATGCGAACCGTATTGGCCCCGAGCTGCTTCATCTCACGAAAATCTTCCTCGACCGTAGTCCACTCAAGATGCCAGTAATCCTCAATCAGCCGGCCTTCGTCATCGTGATCATAATTGAAGCCCCAGGGGACAAATGTCTTGCCCGATGTGGCCAGGACAAAAGCCCTGGTGTCTTCCGAGACCATCACCGGCTCCAACTCTGCGGCCCACGCCGCAGGCAGAATGACCACTGTCAGGCAGAGCCCTAACGCAATAAGAGACCATCGAACATATAATCTTGAACATTCTATGATTTGCCTTCTGAATTTCGTGGTCAGGATTTTTGATCTGCTTGGTTGCTCCATTACCCGATAATCTGTGGCTCGGCGTACTTGTCAAACTCAGTCGGGTCAAAGTTTATCAGGACCCCGTTACGGAACTGAAGATACAATTCGCCGCCAGACAGGGGAAACCCCAGAATCTGGTCGCTATCCTCATATCCGTCGGGCTGTGGATACCTTTGTGCGAATTTCTTTAAGGCCTTTCGTATTTTGGCCCCTGCCTCCTTTCCCGGTCCGAGCAACCTCTCGACCTGCTCAATAGTATCGCCGTTCTGCACGCCGTGGTAAAGCGTCGAATACAGCCATTTTCCGCTGCCTGTATAGCGATACACCACTGCCGAGAAGCGCCCCGTCATGCAGACATACGCCAACAGGACGACTCCCGCAATCGTTAGCATCACGCCTCCGGCCATCAATAGTATTGTCTTGCGCAGCTTCAACTTCGTGCTCCAGGCCTCACTGAACCGACAGGACTGACTTCACCCTGTGGCCAAATTCGCATATACGGCTTCGATCACATCCACCATCGTTTCCGGTGCGAATTTTTCCTTCACGGAATCTCTGCCCTGTTCACCCAGCCTTTTTCGCAACGCCTCGTCTTCTATCAATTCCGCGCAGGCATCAATCAATTGCTCGACGTTCTTCGGCTCAATCAATCTGCCCGTATTCTCGTTTACGACTTCTCTGGCCCCGTCGACATCAAACGATATCGCGGCTTTTCCGCACAGCATCGCCTGCGGCAGAGTCCTGGCAAGGCCTTCCCGCAGCGAGCAGTGCACAAGAATATCCGACGATTGTATCGCAAGCGGAATCTCGCCCGGAGGCAAAAGACCCGTGAACTTGACTCTGTCAGCCAATCCAAACTCCCGAACTTGTTGCTTATAGCTCTCGGCCAGATTCCCATCACCCACAAACAGCCAAACGCAATTGGCAAATCGTTTCGAAAGCTCTTTGGCCGATTCGATTATGTAATCGTGTCCCTTGAGCATAAAGAGCCGGGCAATCGTCACAAGCACCACAGCATCGGCCGCAATCCCGTACCTGACACGAAAATCCCTCTTGCGCTGCTCATCAATCGGCTCCAAAAATCCCTCTTGCTCAATCGCCGAATATGCCGTGACAAATTGCTCGGGCCTCCCGATGCCCGCCGCCAGCGTCTGCTCGGTCATCGCATCGGCCACGCTTACAAAGAAATCCGTCCGCTTCGCTGCCGACTTCTCGGCTGCAATATAGAACTTATTGAGCAACTCGCTCTGGTACGGATGAAAAGCCAGCCCGTGTATTGTGTGCACGACAGCGGGCCGGCTTGCCGCCCATTTGCCTTTGAGGGCATGTCCGGCAAACCTGCCCAATATCCCCGCCTTGGCCGAGTGCGTATGAACAACGTCCGGCTGCAACTGCCCAAGCAGCCTCTTTATCCGGAAGTAGCTCGGCACATCATTAAAAGGATTGATCGCCCGCCGAAGCTTATCGACTACAATTACTTTGTAACCCACGTCCTTAGTCTGCTCAAACAGCTCCCCCTCAGGCCCTATCGCCGGCCCCGTTATCAATGTCACCTCGTGTCCCCGCTCGGCCAAAAGCTTACACGTTATAAGCGTATTCTCCTGGGCCCCACCCAATATCAACCGCGTTATTATATGAACAACCTTCATCTTTTAGGAGACAGAAGACAGGAGACAGGAGACAGGAGACGGCTTGGGTAACGATTGCTGGCTATTTGGTGTCGATCAGATACCATTTCATGCGTTTCCGTCGGTTCTTATGACTTTGGAATAACTCTGCAGAAGCTTGCTCACCTCTGTAAGCTGCGAATCCAATCTTTCAGTACTGCCATATCCCAAATCGTTTACGAGTATAAGGTAATAGCGACATTCTTCAAGTGAGGCCTGCGCGATATTCAAGAATCGCAGTTTCTCGGGTTTCGTCCACTTTCTAAAACCTTCAGCAATATTGGCCGGCACCGATACCGCGGATCTCCTGAATTGGGATGTCAAACCATAAATCTCTGTTTTCGGGAACTTTGCACTTAGCTGGTAAGCGCATAGAACGAACTGATGGGCCTTCTGGCAGACTATCAAGTCTGAAAATCTTTTCGCCTTTTCTCTGGTCATGCAGTAATTCTACCTCTGGTTTTCAAACCCACAGTGTGATCAAAACCGAACTATAGTGATGCCACACTCCAGAACACTACTGTAAACACTCCAAACTATCAAGAGCCTGAGCGGCATCGGTTGCATTGTGGAAGACTTTTGATTCGAGTGTCTTGTCTGCTTGTCGTATAAATTCTCGCAAACTACTATCTGCCAATATTACATCCGCGTACGTGACCCCCGAAAGGAAGTTATAATCGCCGACGTCGCCACGTTCCGGGAGATTGCCGGAGATCATTCTCTTTTCCCAGACTTTCCGAAAGAGGTCAAACGCCGGGCAATCGTTCAGATCCATCTTTGCCAAGACATCGTCAACATCAATTCCTGGATTAAGGCCTCTTAAAATTCGGTCGATTTTCAAGAACTGTTTGATCCAATCGATTCGATAGGGCTCGGGATCACGAAAATACTCATCCTTCCCTTCAATAGCTTCTGTCGTCCGAGCCTCAAAATCATCTATTATTTTCGGATATGCCTTCCGATTGTGCTCATTCCAACCAAAGGTTCGCTCCACCCAGTCTCGTACCGAGACTACACGGATTCTTGTTGGTATCTCTGCTCCGTGCATCCGCCTGATTTCGTCTTTTTCAAGATAATCCGGGACTTCGGTGGCAAGAACGCCAAGCGCTGCAATCAACTCACCATTCTCACTGAGCTTCTGAAAGACTGGGAAATCCGGCACTTTGATGTTAGTATTCTGCATATGGCATCCGTCCAGGACTTCACGCGTATATATGAAAGTGTCCATTTCGAGCGTATATTTCAGTTTCGCTGAGTCAACAACGGCTGCGATTTGGGCGGCTCTCTCGCGTGTCGCCATTCCCTCTACCCATTCCAATGCTGCATAGGGACTGAAGACAAGCCCACAATATGACTTGATACCTTCGTCGATGCGCCGGTAGGCTTCCTCTGATTGCCCGCTCGGAAGTGCTTGCCCTCGTCGCACATCGGCAATATTGATCAGGTGGTTTGTGTCAAGGTAGATTTTTGGGGGTCTTTGAATGATTTCCTGGTTCTCCCGATTACTTGGCGTAATATCAATATTCTGTCTTCTGTATTCTGTCTTCTGTATTCTGTTTCCTGTCTTCTAATACTTAATCCACATCAAACACAACCCCGCCGCCGGCGCGAGTCGGCCCGCGGCGGTGCGGTCCTTTGCTTCGAGGATTTCGGTCATCTTTTCGGCCGGCCATCGACCAATTCCCACGTCTGCCAGAGTCCCGACGATATTGCGAACCATATTATACAAAAACGCGTCCCCTTCCACATAAACATATACCCAATCTTCTTCGCCCGGCCCACCGCGCGTGACATCGCACCGAAATACCGTCCGCACCGTGTTCTCTCTCTTGTCGCCACCGGATGCGAACGATTTGAAATCCTTCGTCCCGACCAGCAGCTTCGCCACCTCACCCATCGCCGCAACGTCAAGCTCGCCCGGCAGATGCCAGCAGTGCCTCACTCGCAGCACCGGCCGAACCCGCCCCGTATAAATCGCATAGCGGTACTGCTTGCTTGTTACAGCCCCGATCACATCGAACCCCCGCGGCACCTCCACCGCCTCGGCAATCGCCATATCGCCGGGCAGCCGGTCCGTAATCGCTTTCGCAAGCTTCTCCGTCGGTACCGGCGAATCGATTTGCATAAGCCCGACCTGCCCCAGCGCACTGACCCCCGCATCGGTCCGGCTCGCCCCGCATATCCGCACCTTCGGCCCCAGCAGATCCCGTATCGCCTCGGTAAGCACGCCCTGAATGGTTCTAAAGCCGGGCTGAATTTGCCAGCCGTGATATTCCGCCCCATCGTACGCAATTGTCAGCTTTATGTTGCGAATGGCCATCCTCGGCCCCGCCAAAGACCTGTTCCTTCGCCCCTCAAACGCATCGAGATTCCCAACGCCCTGCGCATCTAAAGCAGCTTCTCTGCGATCTGCACCGCATTCAGCGCCGCACCCTTGCGCAACTGGTCGCCGGCCACCCAGATATTGATGCCCCGATTCTCGGCTAAAGACTCATCCTGCCGAATCCGCCCGACCAGGATATCGTCCTTGCCCGACGCATCAATCGGCATCGGGAACCGGTTGTTCCGGCGATCATCCAGCACCGTCACGCCCGGCGCCGTCGATAGCAGGTCCCTCACCTCGTCCGGCGTAATCGCCTCGGTAAATTCGAGATTGATGCTCTCACAGTGCGCCCGCATCACGGGGATCCGAACACACGTGCACGTAATCGCAATCTCAGGGCAGTCGAAAATCTTCCGTGTCTCATTGACCATCTTCATCTCTTCCTGGTTGTAGCCGTTCGGAGCGAGCGCCGAATTATGACTGAAGCAGTTAAATGCGATCTGATACGGAAACGCCTTGCACGTCGGCTCCTTCCCCTCCAGTATCTCGCGGCTCTGGCTCTCCAATTCGAGCATCGCCGACATACCCGCCCCGCTGGCCGCTTGGTACGTGCTCACCACCATTCGCTTGACCGTGTTGGCCTTATGCAGCGGCCAGACCGGGACTATGCCGATTATCGTCGAGCAGTTCGGATTGGCAATGATGCCCTTATGCCCGGCAATTGCCTCGGCGTTTATCTCCGGGATAACCAGCGGCACCTCCGGGTCCATCCGAAAGGCCGAGGAATTATCGACCACCGTCGTGCCCGCTTCGACCGCCGCCGGCGCAAACTCTTTGCTCCGCGCGCCGCCGGCGCTGAACAACGCAATATCAATCCCCGCGAAGCTGTCGTTGCCCAATTCCTCAACGATATATGTCTTGCCTTTGAACTCGATTTTCTTGCCCTTCGACCGGCTGCTCGCAAGAACCTTCAGCGAATCAAACGGAAAATCCCGCTCTTCGAGAATCCGCAAGAACTCCTGACCAACCGCCCCCGTCACTCCCGCGATTGCCAGATTACAGCCCATTCTTCAATCTCCCAAATAACTTCCCGAATAAACCGAATGGGCAGCCAACCAAGACTGCCCACATATATATCAACCCAAATAACGATTTGAGATTATAGCCCCATTATCGGCAAAATGCAATACCCCGGTTGCTAATATTTACTATTTACTCCGCTACTACCCTGCTGCGGAGGTACCGTACGGCGGCACACGTATCCGTCGCGGCGCGCGGCAGAGAAGGGTTGACGATGCTCCGGTTGCCGGTTATCCTTGTCTTGGCCGGTGGCAATGCGTCTTGGCCGGACACAGGAACGGCAGTGAGGTATTGAAAATGCCAGCTTTGATTATCGTTGTCTTTGTTGCAGTGTTTATCCTGGTGGTGGTCGCCGGCGCTATCAGCGCTCGCAAGCGTCGCGAAGCCATGGGCGCACTGGCGGCCAAGATCGGGCTGCATTTCAATCCGGATAAGGATCGCAGTATTCGCAGTCGATACAAGTTCCTGGACAAGCTGCGGTCGGGCTCCAATCGCTACGCATTCAACATTCTCTCGGGCACGTATCGCGGTCACGAGACTACCGCGTTCGATTATCACTACGAGACGCACTCGACCGACTCCAAAGGCCGTCGGCAAACCCACCATCATTACTTTTCATTCTTCATTCTGCATTTGCCGGCATCGTTCGCAGAGTTAGTGATAGGCAGGGAGGGCTTCTTCTCGAAGATTGCACAAGCCTTCGGATACGATGATATTGATTTCGAGTCGCATGAATTCTCGCGCAAGTTCTGTGTGCGGTCGCCCAACAAGAAATTTGCTTATGACGTATGCAACGCGCGTATGATTGAATATCTTCTGGCCAATGATGACCTGACTATCGAAATCGAGAACGATTCACTGGCGATATCGTTTGGCTCGCGACTGAGGCCGGACTTGATCGAGCCGAATCTGAATCGCCTCATCGAAGTAAGGTCCCTGATGCCGACGTATCTGTTTACGGAAAGGTGATTATATGGGTCCGGTGCTGATTATCGTAGCGGTGGCTGTCTTGCTGCCGATCATCTATGTCATCCTGACACACAATACATTAGTGGCCTTGCGAAATCACATTCGTGATGCCTGGAGCAATATCGACACCGAGCTCAAGCGGCGGTACGACCTGATTCCGAACCTGGTTGCTACCGTCAAGGGTTACGCCGCGCACGAAAAGGAGATATTCGAGCGCGTGACCGAGCTGCGCGCGCAGTGCATGGCGGCCAAGGGACCGGCCGGCGAGCAGGCGGCCGGCGAAAACCAACTGGGGGATGCCCTCAAGAACCTGCTGGCTGTGGTGGAGGGCTATCCCCAGTTGAAGGCGGACAAGAACTTCCTCGAATTGCAGCGCGAATTGGTGGAAACCGAGGATAGGATTCAGGCGGCCAGGCGATTCTTCAACGGCAATGTCCGCGACTACCGCAATAAGTGCGAGACCTTCCCCAGCAGCATTATCGCAGGCTCCTTCGGCTTCGAGAAAGAGGACTACTTCAACGTCCACCCATCCGTCCGCGACGTCCCCGACGCCGATTTTAGGTGATCGCCCGGACCAGACAGACCACGCTGTCCCCCCGTGCAGTGCAAAAAACATTCGCGCACAAGTCCTTCTAAAACATTGACTTAAGGTTGTTGTGGATGAAAGTGATTGCCTGTTTGCGGCGGATATCGTAGCGTGTCGGGACTATGAAACAGAGACTATGGCTCACGCTAATGACTTGTTTGGCCTATTGCATCGACAAGGAACTCTACAGGGCGATTGACTACTTACGAGAACAGGTACGAGTTCTCGTGGAACATCAAGAAAAGCAGAATAAAAGTATTCGGCTAAGTAACGGCCAGCGGATGAGGGTGGCGGCTAAAGCAAAGCGGCTCAGCCGAAAGATGTTAGAGCAATGCACGGAGTTATTCACGCCCGACACTATCATGCGGTGGTTTCGGGAACTGGTTGCTCAGAAGTATGATGGATCTGAGAACCGAACGTCTCCGGGTCGACCCCAAATAGGGCAAGAGATTATCAATCTCGTGATTCAATTCAAGAAAGAAAACCCTCGTTGGGGATACAAGAAAATCAGGGATCAAATCGTTTATCTGGGCTACAAGATCAGTAAGTCCAGCGTAAAAAACATCTTAATCGAAAACGGCTATGATCCTGAACCTGATCTGACGGTTCGGTCAACCGGGCATGAATTTATCAGAATTCATTGGGATGTATTGGCTGCTTGTGACTTCTTTACCATTGAGCTTCTTGTGAGCTGCAGACTAATCCGCTGCACATTTTTCTTTGTAATGGAGTTCGCTACACGGAAGGTCTTTTTTGCTCCTATTAAGCTTCAGCCGGATGGAGAGTACATGAAAGAGGTAGCCCGAAGTTTAACAGACTATGGGGGCTTTCTGAGAGGAAAGCGGTATCTGATTCATGACCGAGATCCTTTGTACAACACGACAGGATTCCATGATATTCTGAAAACCTCTGGAATAGAGCCAGTAAAACTTCCAGCTCGAAGTCCTGATTTGAATTGCTATGCGGAGCGCTTTGTCAGATCCGTCAAATTCGAATGTTTGAATCATTTGATTTTGTCATCCGTTCGGCAGCTTGAATATGCCCTCGAACAGTACTGTGAGTATTATCATCACGAACGGATTCATCAATCGCTGGACAGGATCATTGAGCCCAAACATCCCATCGACGAGACGGCTGAGATTAGGGCGAATTTTCGCTAAAATATGTAGCCAGTAATATTATATTTTTCTCTCGACATTTTACGGTTTCTGTAGTACATGCCGTATGTTCAAAATGTACATAAAGCATTGTGCCCAGTAAAGTTACAATAGGTTGCGCAACGTAACTTCTTGCAGCAAAAGATGTTACGATAGCACTGTGCCAAATTACTGGTGGAACATCCGATCCATGGAAAAACAAGATCCTATTGTACATCCCTATATCCCGAATTCAGTCCCTGCAGTCAAGGCTCAGATGCTGAAAGAGATAGGGGTTGAAACCATTGAGCAGTTGTACGAGGACATTCCTGAGAGTCTGCGTCTGGGCAGGGAGTTGAATCTCCCCCAGGCCCTGCGCTCGGAATACGCCTTAAAACGACATGTAGAGGAGATACTCGCTAAAAATCGCTCCTGCAAAGAAATGATCAGCTTCCTGGGTGGTGGATGCTGGCCCCACTATGTTCCGGCTGTGTGCGATGAGATCAATCAGCGCTCTGAGTTTCTCACTGCCTATGCCGGGGAGCCCTATGAGGATCATGGTCGCTTTCAGGCCCTATTTGAATACCAGAGCCTGATGGCGGAGCTGCTGGATATGGATGTGGTCAATGTACCCACGTATGACTGGTGTCAGGCCGTGAGTACCTCGCTGCGTATGGCTGAGCGCATCACCGGACGGGCGGATGTGTTGGTGATGGATACCGTGGCCCCGGACCGGCTGGCGGCCTTGCGAAATTACTGCCAACCGGTTGTTAAGGTCACGCTCATAGGGCACTGTGCGCATACCGGCTGTTTGAACCTGGACGATCTGAAGGCCAAGATCTCGCCCCAGGTAGCTGGGATCTACTTTGAGAACCCCTCCTTTCTGGGAGGTATTGAAGAAGAGGGGCAGGCTATTTCCGACATCGCCCATACGAACGGGGCCCTGAGCATCGTGGGAGTTGACCCCATCTCCCTGGGGATCCTGGTCCCCCCCAGTGAGTACGGGGCGGATATTGTGTGTGGTGACATCCAATCCCTGGGGATGCACATGAACTATGGGGGTGGCCTGGCCGGCTTTATTGCCACCCGGGATGAAGAGAAATTCGTGATGGAGTTTCCCTCCCGTCTCTTTGGTATTACCCAGACCGTAGTCCCGGGTGAATACGGTTTTGGGGATGTGGCCTATGACCGGACCTCGTTTGGAGTACGGGAAGAAGGCAAGGAATTCGTAGGCACTGCAGCCGCTCTGTGGGGTATTACCGCCGCAGTGTATCTGGCCCTGATGGGCCCCCGGGGCCTGCACGATTTAGGTCAGCATGTGGTACAGAAGGTTCAGTATGCCCTTATGAAACTTTCAGCCCTTCCGGGTGTCAAGGCGCCGCGCTTTGGCGCAACCCATTTCAAGGAGTTTGTCGTAGACTTTAATGAGACGGGAAAATCCGTGGCCCAGATCAATCAAACACTATTGAAACACGGTATTTTCGGGGGCAAAGACCTCAGTGCCGATTTCCCGGAACTCGGGCAATCGGCCCTCTACTGTGTGACGGAAAGGCATACCCAACAGGATATCGACCAGTTGGTGACAGCCCTATCTGAATCTTTATAACAGCATTGGACAATAAGACAACAGCCCGGGAGAGACTCTCGTGGAACCAACCAAAAAATACAAACTAAGAGAAAACTTTCATCAAGCCAAGTGGGATGAGCCCATCATTTTTGAATTGCATACCCCGGGTGAACGGGGTGTACTCGTACCTGAAGCAGAACCAGAGGTGGTAAAGGCCGTAGGGGACGGACTCTCGGCCCTGCCGGAGGCCATGCTCCGCAAGCAACCCCCTGCCCTGCCGGAAATCTCGCAGATGCGCGTATTAAAACACTATCTACGCCTGTCACAGCACTGTCTTGGGGGGGATTTAAATATCGATATCGGTCAGGGCACCTGTACCGTTAAATACAATCCCAAGATTAACAAGACCCTGGCCGGGTCTGACAAGGTCACTGAACTGCACCCCTGGCAGGACCCGAGCACAACCCAGGGGGCCCTAGAGATCATGTATCGTCTCGATACCTTTCTGCAGGAGATATCCGGTATGAGCCGCTTTAGTCTGCAACCGAGTTCCGGTTCTGCTGCGATTCTGGTCATGGCCTCCATGGTCGAGGCCTATCACCGGGCCCGGGGCCAAGCAGGCCAGCGAGATGAAATCATTACCACCATCTTTTCCCATCCCTCGGATGCCGCAGCCGCAGCCGTAAAAGGTTATAAGATCATTACCCTGTATCCGGGCCAGGACGGCCTAGTTGAAATCGAGGCCCTCAAGGCAGCGGTCTCTGACCGTACAGCCGCCCTGTTCATCACAAATCCGGAAGATACGGGTATCTTTAATCCCCACATCCATGAGTTCACGCGTATTGTACATGAAGCCGGGGGCTTATGTGCCTATGACCAGGCCAATGCCAATGGAATCCTGGGCATAACCCGGGCCCGTGAGGCTGGCTTTGATATGTGCTTCTTTAACCTGCACAAGACCTTCTCTGCCCCCCATGGATGCGGTGGCCCCGCGTCCGGAGCCATAGGTGTAGTCAAAGAGCTCATTGACTACCTGCCCGTACCGATCGTGGATTTCAACGGCCAAGAGTACTTCCTGAACTATGACCTGCCCCGCACCATTGGCAAAACGCGGGGATTCTACGGCGTCTTCCCGGTGATTCTCAAGGCCTACTGCTGGATCATGAGCCTGGGCGGTCCGGGTCTGAAAGAGGCGGCCCAGGTGGCGGTGTTGAACAATAACTACCTGCTGGAACATATCAAAAAGATCAAGGGGGCCGCATCCCCTTACAGTGCCGGCAAGCACCGGATCGAACAGGTACGCTATTCCTGGGAGCTCCTGACCCAAGACACCGGCGTGACTACAGAAGACGTCACCTTAAGAATGGCTGATTTCGGTTTTCATCTTTGGTCCAGTCACCACCCCTTTGTGGTACCCCAGCCTTTTAGCATTGAACCCACGGAATCCTACTCCAAGGACGAATTGGACGAATACCTGGCCGGCCTGAGAAAGATCGCACAAGATGCCTATGACGATCCGGAGATGGTCAAGAATGCCCCCTACAACAGTGTGGTCCACAAAATCGATCACAGCACCCTGGACGATCCGGAAAAATGGGCCATTACCTGGAGGGCATACTTGAAGAAAAACAGATAAGTGAAGGATTCAGCATGGTTCATTATACACAAAAAATCCATAAACCGTGAAAAAACTAGGCTTAATTATCAATCCTATTGCCGGGATGGGTGGCAAGGTCGGTTTAAAGGGAACCGATGGTCCGGACATCTTGGCCCGGGCCCGGCAGTTGGGGGCTGAGCCCGTATCCCCGCAACGAACCCAGGAGGCCCTGTGTCGGCTTGGGGTTATTAGGGACCACCTGGAGATATTCACCTATGCCGGTGAAATGGGAGAACGTATTGCCCGGCAATGCGGCTATGAACCTCAGGTGATCGGTGGTATGAGCAGTGCCCAGTCCACGGCTCGTGACACGCAAAACGCCTGCCGGGATCTGCAGGCCCGCCAAGTCGACCTCCTGCTCTTTGCCGGTGGAGATGGAACTGCCTGCGATATTTGTGCAACAATAGGTGATACCATCACGGCATTGGGTATCCCCACCGGTGTTAAGATGCATTCGGCTGTGTATGCCCGCAATCCCCTGCGTGCCGGTGATCTGGCTGCCCTTTTTCTGCAAAACAGGTGTCAGCAGGTCAGGGAGGCGGAAGTCATGGATATTGACGAAGCCTTGTTGCGACAGGGGGTGGTGACAGCAAAACTCTGCGGGTATTTAAAGATCCCCTATGAACGCGCCCATGTGCAGAGACTCAAGGCCTCCAGCCCGCCCCGGGAGGGTGTGGCCCAACAGGCCATTGCCCAGGCGGTCATTGACCAGATGACTGACGAAGATATATTCATTATTGGGCCTGGATCAACCACGCGTGCGA
>CAYWOD010000056.1:10125-17825 GCA_964459805.1 uncultured Pirellulales bacterium | reverse complement strand
TCACTTTAGCTCACTTTATTTACTTTACATCTAACAAGTTATGTGGTATAATGCCCACCAAACTAATAGCAAATACTTGATACTGAATAGACAATAGTAAGCCATCACTAACCCGCACATTCCATAACCTGTTTAATAAAAAACACTTAACTCTCTGTGTCCTCTGTGTCCTCTGTGGCTTTGAAGAATTCGACCTAATCAATAATAAACCAGGAGGGTAAAATCATCATCACCGTAAACCGCCCAAAGCCGCCGAAAAATACCAAAAACAGTGTTAATCTGTGTCAAATTATAACTTTAGTCACTTTTATTCTTCTTCGCAACTCTACACTTGTCGAGAGAACTCTACAAATCGACTACTTTTTATGCAAAACAAACCCAATTCTCAAAAGGACAAAATCAATGCAACCTCCTTTGTCGCAAGGGCTTACGAAAATAAACCACCCCTCCCGACTCGAAAAAACAAACCCAAAACAAACCCAAACAAACCCAACTTGTCGCGGCGGAGCACCGAGCGAAGCCGGATTCCCCGCCCCCAAACTTCGGCGCTTGCTAATTACCCCTCTTTGGTTCCCTGGGGTAATGGGGAAATGCTGAAATTCGCACCAAGAGTTAGGCATATTTTCCTTGATGGGTACTGGAAAAAAGCCTATAATTATTCTGCAGTTCCCTCATAAAGAAATTGGAATATCGTTATGGACAAACAAAAGGGCCATAAAAATATAAACCACACGCCAAAACATACCCGCTTTCCCAGGTCCCTACACGCCTTTACGTTAATAGAGCTTTTGGTGGTAATAGCCATTATTGCACTGTTGATGGCGATATTGGCGCCCTCGCTGCAGCGGGCAAGGAAACAGGCAAAAGCGGTTGTCTGTCGGAGTAATCTGCGGCAATTAGCCATGGGGATGCGTTTGTACGCTTATGATAACGATGACAAGGTAATGCCTGTAAACCATGGTTACGGGCGGTACTGGTTCCACGAGATCGCGCCGTATTTGGGGGACAGGCAATATAAGGAAGCATCCGGCAAGATTAACAGTAAGGCAATGGATACTGCGTTTTGTCCGATCGCCAACAAACGTGATGAAGATCGGTCGTTCGGGTCGGCAAGGATGGCTTGGTCCTACTGGATGGGGGGGACCGGCAGTTACGGGGTGAATATCTGGCTTCAACCAGAAGGCGAATTCAGTACAGATCCTTTGTTCCCCAGGGACAATTACTACAAGAAGTTTTCCAACTCCAGACCGGAGACGCCGGTATTCGGCGACTCCAACTGGGTTGGCTCGTGGCCTGACACCACCGACGAAGTGCCGGATGACCTGTACTTTGGGTGGAATCTCCATGCCGCTGGCTATTTTATGGGACGTTTCTGCATTGACCGGCACGACATGGCGATCAACATCGGGTTTGCCGGTGGTCACGTGGACAAAATAAAACTCCAGGACTTATGGGTACAGAAGTGGCACAAAAATTTTAAGCCTGATTACGGTATAATCATCCCAGCACGTTAGAATTATCGAATTAGTAGAAAAAAGCTTGGTGTCCTATAAGCGTAAACTTTCAGTGAACCCATAGTGTTTTTTTTGCCTATCTATAACAAAAAAATGCCTCATCTGGTTAATGCGTAGGTGCACCACAATTATCCCCCAGCTTATCAAGGCAGAATCAGACAACTTGGCCCGGCAAATATGGTTAAGAGAAAAATCGTTTGGGCAGATGCTCAAATTTGGGGCGTGAGGGGGGAAATCTGTGCCTCTGGGATCCCAGGCGATTTTTCTCGGTCGTACGATATGTCAATCTCACCTACCCATTTCCCGGATGAGCCAAATTTCACACCCTCGTCTATCGCTTGCGGTTTACAATTTACAAATAAAGCTCCAGTTGAATCGAGTTAAGCCTAAAATACCGTAGTTGCCAGGTGTTTTTGTGCCCGAAATGGTCGGGATTATAGCCGAGGAGAATTTTGTTATCGTCCCAAGATTTGTGGGGGAAATAGTATCGGGTAAAAAAGCGTTTATCGCATTAGGGCTAACAGCAGGTAAGAAAACGGCTCCGAGAGTCTCCCGAAGCCCTTCTGGTGTATAGCACCGGCACGGCGCTCGGGTCGCACGCCTGCGTTGCCCAATCCTGCGTGCCGGCAAGGAGATAGTAAAATTATTGTCGGGCAAAAGCAATAGTAATTTATTCTCCGGCACGGCAGAGCCTATGGGTTTGCGATTCTGCTGGTAGCTGATAAAGCGATAAACGCAATTGGTTGTTCGCCAAAGTGAACGACAGGATTGGCCCCAACCTTTGGGACGATACTGGAATTTTTTCGCTTTTTGTGTTTTTTTTGAGAACAGAAAGGCTGTTTGCAGCATCCATTACCAAAACTAACCTCTTGCTGCGGCAAGGAGCAGCCGGATGAGAAGAGTTGGGTTAAGGCTATTGCAATTGGTCTTCGGCCCGAACACCTCCCGTTCGGCTGTTTTATTGCGCTGATTTCGTGAAAGCCAATAGTGCGCATTTCTCACCGCCGAGAACGCACAACCTCTTGCTTCGTAAGAACTTACAGCAGATTCCGGGGCTTATCCGTGCTAACACGCTGCTGCGGTGGGCTTGAGGCAATACAGGCAGCCTTGATAAAAAAGTTTCTAACGGGGTTGACTGCCAGGAAAATTTGAGTAAATTTATACGAACCCTCTGAGCACCGAATAGTGCTCCGCGGGCAGAATTAGGCTTGGTTTTGTGGAGAAAGGTATGATACAGGTCAAAGAGCTTAGTCGTAGTTTCGGGCCGGTCGTTGCTGTTGACGGTATATCATTCGAGGTTGAAAAGGGCCAGGTGCTTGGTCTGCTTGGGCCAAACGGCGCCGGCAAGACGACTGCAATGCGGATGTTGGCGTGTTTTATCAAGCCCGACAGCGGTACCGCCTCGGTCTGCGGGTACGACATTCTGCGCAACCCGATTGAAGTAAGGCGGTCCTTGGGGTATCTGGCCGAGAATTCGCCGGCGTATCCAGAAATGACGGTAGGGGGTTTTCTGAACTTTGTCTGCGACGTTAGGGAAATCAAGGGCGCCGACCGAAGGCGGGCGCTTGATCGGATTGTGCCGATGTGCTCGATTGAATCTGTATATCATCAAACAATTGAGACGCTCTCGAAGGGTTACAAGCGACGTGTCGGCTTAGCGCAGGCCCTTATTCACGACCCCGAGGTCCTTGTCCTCGACGAGCCGACCGACGGGCTGGACCCGAATCAGAAATTTGGGGTCAGAAAGCTTATCGCCAAGATGGCCAAGGACAAGTGCATTATCATCTCGACCCACATTCTCGAAGAGGTGGAGGCGGTTTGCTCAAGGACGATTATCATTGCCAAAGGGCGAATTCTGGTGGATTCGACCCCGGCGCAGTTGAAGGAAGAGCACCAGTGCAGTCTTGACGCTGTCTTCCGCAGGATTACAAAGGCGAACGGGTCGAGGGGTCCGAAGAAGAAGGCATAAGAGCACAACGCTGCTTATGAGTCGTGTCTTTAGTAAAAAGGAGCACAATAAATGAATAGTCTTAAGGCCGTTTTTAAGAGGGAGCTAAAGAGTTACTTCACTACCCCTCTTGCTTACGTGTTTCTTGTAATTTTTCTGTTTTTCTCAGGATACCTGACGTTCAAGCAGGGATTCTACGAGATGCGACAGGCGGATATGCGTACGTTTTTTATGAACCTGCCGCTGCTGTTTGTCTTTATGGTGCCGTCGGTGGCGATGCGTTTGTGGGCCGAGGAGCGCAAGGTCGGTTCAATCGAGCTGCTGTTTACTCTGCCGATCACGATAACACAGGCGGTTTTGGGTAAGTTCTTTGCGGCCTGGCTGTTTTTAGGCATTGCATTGGCGCTGACCTTTCCGATGGTCATTACGGTCTGCTACCTCGGCGACCCGGATGTCGGGCTGATTATCACCGGCTATATCGGGAGCCTGCTGATGGCGGGTGGATTCTTGGCGATAGGTTGTTTCTTCTCGGCCGTGAGCAAGAACCAGGTGATAAGCTTTGTCCTTTCGGTGGTTGCCTGTGCGGTGCTTGTTTTTGCGGGCATGCCGACGACGCTGAACTACCTTTCGGGTTTTTTGCCGGCCGGTTTGGTCTCGGCCGTCGAGGGCATGAGTTTCCAGATACACTTCGAGTCCATCCAGAAGGGCAAGCTCGAATTCAAAGACCTTGCATATTTTGTACTCTTGATTATAGGCTGGGTTGCCGCCTGTACTATTGTTTTGGATGAAAGGAAGGCAAGTTAACGGGCCCCGTTGGAAGTTTTGCGTCGGGGCATTTCAGGAAATTTGAATATGGCACAAAAACAGAGGGTTTTTACCGGGGCGAACCGGACAATAAGGGCAATTATTGGCGCGATACTTGTTCTGGTCATTACTTTGTCTGCGGTGAGCATCTGCCAGACGATAGGCAAGGGGATGAAGCTTGATATTACCGACCAGCGGCTGTACACGCTGAGCGCCGGTACAAGGTCCATTCTGGGCAAGCTCAACCAGCCGATCACTGCCAAGCTGTACTACGCAAAGACTGCTGCATTGAAGGGGCCGGACCAGATTCGGTTCTTCAACAACTACTATGAGTTCATCAGGGCGCTGCTCGAGGAGTATGTTGCGGTATCGAAGGGTATGTTCGAGCTGGAAGTGATTGATCCGCGGCCTTTCTCCGAGGAAGAGGCCGAGGCGATGCGCTACGGGTTGAAGCGGTTTCCGATAACCCCGGAGGAAAACTTCTTCTTCGGGCTCGTGGTTCAGACCCAGTTTGGCGTCGAGAAGGTGATCCAGTTCTTTTCGCCGGACCGGCAGAACTTTATCGAGTATGACATCAGCTACCTGATAGACACGGCAATTACACGGCAGAAGAGAAAGATCGGCGTGTTGACCTCTCTGCCTGTGATGGGTGACGACATGAGCGGCTATATGGCCCAGATGATGCGGATGCAGGGTCAGCAGCCGAGGGGACCTTGGGCCATTATCGAGCATTTGCGCAAGCAGTATGAAGTGACACAGGTGCCCACGGACGTTAACGACATAAACGACGTTGACATTCTTTTGGTTGTCCACCCGAAGAACCTGCCTGAAAGGACGCTCTTTGCGATAGACCAGTTTGTTCTCAAAGGCGGCAGGACGATAGTATGCGTTGATCCTCATTGCCTTACGGACCAGCCGAGGATGAGACCTCCGATGGGCCAGCCGCCGCCGGCGCAGAATTCGGATTTGAATGTTCTTCTGCGCAACTGGGGTGTCGAGATGCCGGCCAATACTTTTGCCGGTGATCTTAATCTGGCATTGGCGCCGAGGATGGGTGAGGATGGTGTAGTTGGCCTTCTGGGCCTTCGGCCGGAATGCTTCAATTCGGACAACGTTATTACGGCCGAGCTCAACCAGGTAACAGTCCTGTTCAGCGGTGTTCTCAACGAGATCGACCTTGCAGAAGACCCGAATGAGGTCGGACCTGAGATGGAGCGGACGCCGCTCCTTATGACAACGGACCGCGGCAATACAATCTCCATAAATAATCCTTACGAGCTCATGCCAATGATGTGGCCGAATCTCACGAAAGGGTTCCGCGAGGGCGCCAAGGCTCTGACCATGGGCTATCTGCTTACCGGTCGTTTCAAGAGCAGTTTTCCGCACGGCGTTGCAATCGAGGTTGAACCGAGCGACCCGAATGAAGAAACGACCACAGAGCTGCTGACGGGCCTGACGGAAGCCCCGGCAGACGGTGAGAATTGTGCGGTGGTGGTCTTTGCCGATGTTGATTTTCTCGCCGACAATGTGGCGTACCGGGATTCGTTCTTCGGCAAGATGGTAGTCGGGGACAACAGTGCTTTGCTGATGAACACTATCGATGATCTGAGCGGGTCGAGCGACCTCGTTATGATTAGGTCTCGCGGGAATTTCCGCCGTCCTTTCGACGTTGTGGATGAGATCGAGCGAATAGCCAAAGAGGAGACGGCCGAGGAGATGAAGGTCGTGGAACTGGCAATTTCAGGTTACAATGCCGAGCTCCAGAAGATTGTCGCCTCGGCCAAGGAGGGCGAGGAAGAAGTTGTCGGCAGTGCGATAATTCAGCAGCGGCGCGCGCTGGAGCTGAAGATTCACCAGGCCGAGCGACAGAAGCGGACGATTCGTATGAAGAGGCGAGAACGCATTGACGGGCTGGGCAGGAGGCTCCAGCGCGCGAATACTCTGGTCGCGCCGGCGGCGATTCTGGTTGTTGCGGTCGTCCTTAGTCTGCGCCGTAGTGTGCGCAAGCGGCATTATATCAGTCATGCGAGCGATGCCTGATTTTGATTGAACAATTGAGAGTTTGATTAGGTACACAGGATTGGTCATAGGAGTTTGATAATGAGCAATAAGAGTCTTGCGATATTGGGCATTATTGCAGCAGTAATGATTATATTGGCAGCGGTGCTCTCCGGCGTATCGAGCGGGCCGAGGAAAGGTTCGGGCGGCCCGGCCTATCTTATCCAGGGGCTTGACCCGACGAGCGTCGGCAAGATCGTCGTTGGGACGGGTGCCGATGAGGTGACGCTGCAGCGTCGGGGTAAGGCCTACTTTGTTGTCAACAAGGACAATTATCCGGCCGATGTGAAGGAGATAAACGAGCTTTTCAAGAAGTGCCTTGATATCAAGACGACCGGCTCGGCGCATACGAGCAATGCGGCCAATCACGCGGACCTGGAGGTGACTGAGGAAAAGGCTCGCAGCGTCGTCAAGTTCCTCTCGACGGAGCCTAATTCCCCGATGCTGGCCGGAGTCGCCGTAGGTAAGACTCTGGAGGCCGGACAGGCAACTTACGTTAGATTGCTGCCGGGCGATAGCGTGTACGTTACCCTCGAGTCGCCGTGGATAAGGGATGGCGCAACCGATTATATCGACCAGGACCTGATTACAGTCAAGCTGGAGGATGTTAATTCTGTGACGGTCGGTGTAGATGGCCGGGAGTACACGCTCAAGCAGGACGAGGGTGATAACGTGGTGCTTGAGAACAACATCCCGCCGGGCAAGAAGCTAAAGACCGGCGACGCAAAGAGCGTTCTAAAGGCCTTGACGGATCTGAGATTCGACGATGTGTCGCGGAGTGTGGGTGGTTTGGCTTTCAATGATCAGTATGTCTGCAGGCTGAACGATTCGACGGTTTATACGCTGAGCATCGCGCAGAAGGATGAGAAGACCCATGCGGTTTGCAAAGCCGAGTTTACCGGCCAGAGACCTACGAAGGAAAAGAAAGTCGAATCTGAGGAGGAGCTAAAGAAGAAAGAAGCCTTGCTGCTTGCTTACGACAAGGCACAACAATTCGCCGCCAGGCATAAGGGCTGGATCTATGAGATAGCCGACTGGAAGGCGAAGAACCTGACGAAAGAGCTTTCCGATTTGCTCGAGGAAGAGGAAGAACCGATAGACCCGAACGCGGTGAAGGCGCCTGAGGGAAAAACGACCGAGGCTAAGGACCCCAACGCCGTCAAGCCGATAGAAGCCAAGCCGGCCGAGCCCGGGGACCCGAATGCCGTGAAGCTCGATAAGCCTGCCGAGCCTGAGCCTTCGGATCCTAACACACCCAAGGCAGTCGATCCCAATTCTGCAAAGCCGTAATCGGGTGGTGCTCGGTCAGAATGATTCGGAAAGTACTTTGGAGGCCGCCCCAATGGGTAATATCTCCCGAAGGAAGTTTCTAAGAT
>CAYWOD010000056.1:3805-10025 GCA_964459805.1 uncultured Pirellulales bacterium | reverse complement strand
TATTGATTTGGAGTGACTGATTCGATGACAAGAAGGACTGTACGTTGCAATCATTGTTTTGTGGGTCTTGGTCTGCTTTTTGCGGTCTTGACCGTGGGGTCTTTTTCAGCCGCTGGGCAGGTGAAGGAACATTGGTCAGCGGGCCCGGTCAAATTCGTTATGCACCGTATCGGGCGGTTCCGCAGTGAGGCCTGCGGCGTCGGTGATTTCAATAACGACGGCAAGCCGGACATAATAGCCGGGTCGTACTGGTATGAAGGACCAACGTGGAAACCGCATAAGTGGCGCGCTTTGGAGGACAAGCTGGATCCTAAGGGCAATCGTCACGTTGTCGATGACAAGGGCAAAGGCTACTACGACGATTTTATGAACATACCTCTGGATATGGATCGGGATGGTCTGCCGGACGTTGTGACCTGCTCGTGGTTCAGCAAGCGCGTTGACTGGTATCGCAATACCGGCGAAAAGGGCGGGAGCTGGCCAATCACGATAAGCGACGAAGGCGTCAACTTTGAGTCGGGAGACCTCTGCGATATCGACGGCGACGGTAAGGAGCTTGAAATCCTGGCACACTGCAAAGATACGAGGTGGTACGAGGTCGGGAGTAAGGACCTGGTCAAGCACGTTGTCTCAAGTCGCGAGTTGAACTTCGGCGGGGGTGTTGGCGATATCAATGGCGACGGGCGACCGGATATTGTCCGCCCGGACGCGTGGTATGAGGCGCCCGCTGACCCGCGCAAAGGAAAATGGAAGGAACACGCGCTCGCAATTGGCAGCCTCAACGGGGGCGAGTCGGAGCATACACCGCAGATACAGGTTTACGATGTTGACGGCGACGGTCTGAATGATTTGGTTACCAGCTCGGCCCACCGCCACGGAATCTTCTGGTATCGACAGATAAAAAGCGGGTCGAAAATATCCTTCAAGCAGCACCTGATAGACAAGTCGTGGTCTCAGGCTCATAGTATCGCACTGGCGGACCTGGACGCAGACGGTGACCTCGACCTTGTCACCGGAAAGCGCTTTTATGCTCACAACGGCAGCGACCCGGACGCCGAATCCCCGCTCGGAGTTTACTGGTACGAGCTAAAACGGGGGCAGAGTGTCAAATGGGTCAAGCACGTGATTTCCTACGCTAAGGGGATCGGCGCGGGCCTGGATATTCCCGTCGTTGACCTCGACGGTGACGGCGACCTTGACATCGTAGTAACGGGCAAATGGGGCGGTCCGGTCTATTTTGAGAATAAATCCAAAGCCAACTGACCGATACTCAAGGGAACAAAGGATGAGAATACTTGCGAGAGCAGGCTCGGGCACGTTGTTGTTGGTGTTCTGTGCGGTTTTGGTTTCGAGCGGAGCCGGTTATGCTGCAATCGATAAAGCGGATATTGACAAGAAGCTGGCGGCAATCGCTGCGTACAAGCAAGGCGACGGCAGAGGGCCCCTGATCGCGGTTGAAGAGCTTATTCGCCAATCTCAGAGCGATGCAGAGCAGCGCAACTACATCGAGAGCCGGCTTGCCAACCTGCTTGAGTCACAGACAAGCACCGATTGTAAGCTGTTTATCTGCAGGCAGCTCTGGTTCATCGGGACCGAAGAATCCGTTTCTGCAATCGCAAAGCTGTTGCCGGACGAGCGGACTGTGGATATGGCCTGCTATGCGATCGGGCAGAATCCCAGCGCCGCCGCGGGCAAGGCGCTGCGCGATGCGCTTGAGAAGACTTCGCCTGCGGTGCAGGTCAGAATCATAAACCTGCTTGGTGACAGGCGCGACGGCGAAGCTGTCGAGGCGCTGGGTAAACTGGCATACGCAACTCTCGGGCGTGTTTCGGAGGCGGCGATAACGGCACTTGGAAAGATCGGCGGCAGTAAGGCCACGAACATACTGGCGAAGGTCAGAGCAACGGCCAAACCCGAGATGCAATCGGTGGCAGCCGAAGCCTATTTGCGCTGTGCCGAGCAGCTCGCAGCTCAGGGCAAGGCCGACCAGGCGCTCGCGATATACAAAGAGCTCAGCAAGCCGGGCGAAATCCCGTTCATCCGAAGCGCTGCCGTTAAGGGCCTGGCTGACGTTGGCGGGCCCGATGCGGTCGCCCTGGTGACGGCGGCTTTGAGGGACGAGAACCGGATGGTGAGAACGACGGCCCGAGGCTGCGTTCGGACGATGCAGGGCCGCGGTGTGACCGAGCTTTTTGCCGCCGAGCTGGCGAGAAGTTCGCCGGACGAACAGGTGCTTTTGATGGCTGCGCTGGCCGACCGCCGTGACCCCGCTGCCCTTCGTGCGATTACCGCGGCTGCCAAAAGCAGCGACATCGACGTCAGAAAGGCTGCACTGGGGGCCGTTGGGAAGCTTGGAGACGCCTCCGAGGTCGCGTTTTTGGCTCTGGCCGCGGCAAAAAGTCCTACTTCAGACGAGAGGAAAATTGCGGTCAATAGTCTGGCCGTGCTTCGCGGCGCCGATGTTGACGATGCGATAGTCGAGAGCATGCAGAAAGCGAAAGGCGATGTCCGCGCCCAGCTAATTGGCGTGCTGCACGAGCGCAACGCGGCCACGGCGGTTGCTCCACTGCTCGCCGAGGCGCGCAGCGCCGATTCGAGAGTCCGCAGGGCGGCCTTTAAGGCGCTGGCCAGGCTGGCAGGCGAAAGGGACCTGCCTTTGCTGATATCCCTGCTGACGGATATCGAAGGCAGCACCTCTCGAAGAGATGCCGAAAGAGCAACCGCAGCGGTGGCTCGCAAGATAGCCGACCCGGGCAAACAGGCTCACGGTGTTTTGGCGGCTTTGCACGACGAGCGGCGTCCTGCGGCTCGATGTTCCTTGCTGCGAGTGCTTGGGGGCATCGCCAACGATAAGGCACTGGAGGCGGTCGCGGCTGCTCTGAAGGAGAAGGATGCCCGGGTGCGGGATACGGGGCGGTTCGCACATTGGCCGCCTGGCCGGACGCGAGCGCCGCCGGAGCTCTGCTTGGGATTTATCGCGACACCCGGAACCAGGCCCATCGCTTGTTGTCGCTGCGAGGGCTTGTGCGGGGGCTGGCCCTCGGAGCCGAGGACCGTACCGCCGAGACGGCAATGGAAGTCTATCGCCAGGCTATGAAGCTAACTCGCAGTGGACAGGAGAAGAAACTTGTGCTGTCCGGCTTGTCGAACGTTGCGCATCCGGAGGCCCTGGAGATGGTCTGTGCGTTACTTGATGACGAGGCGGTCCGGGCCGAGGCGGAGCTCGCTGCTGTAAAGATAGCCGCCCGGCTGGCCGACAGCCATCGCAGCCGGGCAAAGGCTGCGCTTCAAAAGGTATTGGCGATAACCACAAACGAATCCGTCCGTAAGCAGGCCCGCGACGTTATCGCGTTGATAGAGGTTGATAGAGAGTGATTGGCAGCGATGACGGTGTCAAGGTTTGAATACGAATCGACCGCCTGGGCGAGTAACGATTGACTTGCCGCACCGAAGAGTCTATAATTGCAATGTCGTCTTTTGTAGTATTCGGTTACTCGTGATTCAATGACAGTCATCAATTTGACTGTAACAGAGCAGTAGGTTTCGGCGCAAATTTGCGGAGCGTAATGGTGCGCAAAAAAAGAGCATTTACGCTAATAGAGCTTCTGGTGGTCATCGCTATTATCGCGTTATTGATGGCGATATTGCTCCCTGCGCTGCGGAGAGCACGCGACCAGGCAAAGGAAGTCGTCTGTAAGAATAATCTGCGTCAAGTGGGCTTTGCCGCCAATTTCTATGCTGAAGCTTGGGATCTACATATTCCCTGGGGTCTAACAGGGCGTGACCCCGCACGGGGCAGACTTCCGTGGTTTGAGCTTCTTATGCCTTATCTGGCACAGAAGCCAAGCGGCGGGGACTATCGTTCGGTGGATATATATCGCTGCCCGAGCTACCCCGACAAAGAGCAGACCGTCTGCTACGTTGTCAACGGCTGGACCTTCAGTGATAGAAACGATATGGTCGGCAGGGAGAGAATAGACCCGGTCAGGCTAACCACATGTACTCGTCGAGCGTATACTATTTACCTGGCCGACAACGAAAACGGACACTGGCGGCATATAATCAGAAGAGCTGACGACCCATGGGTCAATCGATGCGATGTGTGGAATCCGGGGCATTTGCCCACATCCAACAGTCAAGACATCACGAGGGGACGGCGCGTGGCACGGCAGCGGCACAGGACCGGCTGCCATTTCCTGTTTCTTGACTGGCGTGTGGAGTGGATGACCGCCGAGGATGTGACGATAGATTTGTGGCGATTTGAAAAATAGACTATTGCTCTGTCGACCCTCAATACGTGATTGACCGCCGGCGGGGCAGATTTGCGAACATAAGGGAGGCAAACGGATGGAGATCAAGATTACGAGTCCGGCCTTTGAGCAGGGCGGCTTGATACCTGCCAGGTACACGTGCGACGGCGCGGACGTCTCGCCACCGTTACAGTGGGCTGGGGTCCCCGACGCCACCAAGAGCATCGCTCTGATATCGGATGACCCTGATGCGCCTATGGGCACGTGGGTCCACTGGGTCTTGTACAATCTGCCGCCCGAGACAAGAGAGCTGGCAGAGAACATCCCGCCTGAGCAGACTTTGCCCGACGGGGCAGGACAAGGCATCACCGACTTCGGCAGGGTCGGCTACGGCGGCCCGTGTCCGCCCAGCGGTACGCACAGGTACTTTTTCAAGATTTATGCGCTCGATGCCGAGCTTGAGCTGCCCGCCAACGCCGGCAAACGCGAGCTGCTCGGCGCAATGCAAGGCCATATCCTCGCCGAAGGACAGCTAATCGGCAAGTACCGCAGACGGTAGGGTCCGCCTGGCCCTTCGTTTCGATTACCGCTGCCTTACGGTCAGCGCTGTGTTGATGGGGCGCGTATATTCTTTGTGTTTCGCATTATATGCTCCCACAGGGGCCCTAATAGTGTGTGAAAACAAGGTTTTGGCGATAAGTCCACGCCGTAAAGCCGGTTTGTAACCGTTCACGTGGCCAAAACTGTGTTTTGTGTCATTGCGAGGCCTTTAGGCCGAAGCAATCTCAGGTTTTCGCAACAGCGAGATTGCCACGCTCGGCTCTGCCTCGCTCGCAATGACGTAGAATGGCCAAAATTCGGCATATTAACCCGTGAACGGTTACGCCGGTTTTTGTCCCCAACGCCGAATAGAGTGCCGTTGGAGTTCTGAAATTTCAGACATTATCGTTGACAATCGTGGCCCGAATGATGTATTATTGTAGTAGTCTCAATAGCAAATTGACCGTTAAATAATTCAAGCGAGGGTACGAAAAGTGATTACCTCAAAACACCTAAATCATGTCGTTCCGTTTGTATTGTTGATTCTGCTGGCCTGCCCGCCGGTCTGGGCCGGCTATCGAGATGCTGCGCTCAATGCGCAGCTATATCCGACCGGCTCGGACAGGGCTCGACCCGGTCAGGCCCCGGCAGGCGCAAATCTACTTGAAATGGTGCCCGCCGAGAGTGTCTTTTGCCTGCGGATAAACAATTTCGAGTACACAGTAAATATGATGGACCAATTTCTGATGGGCATAACGCCTGAGCCTTTGGGATTGTCGATGAAGGTCCGGATGCAGTTTGCCGCCGTGCTGGGCGACCCGCAATTGAGCGGCGTGAATATGAACGGGACTTTTGGAGCTTTTGCATTGCCGCTGCCCGGAGCGAGGTCCGCTGATCCGGAATCGAGCGTGTTCGTTGCCCTGATTGTTCCCGTGACGGACTACAACATGTTTGTCGGCGGCAACCCGAACGTTGGCCCTCCGGATAGACAAGGCGTCTCCCGGATCACAGCCCAGGGAATCCCGCCAATGGTAGCTAAGCAGCTCGGCGCTTTTGCTCTTGTGACGACAGCGGAGGATTACGATGTCCTGATGACCGTTGCCAACTCGATTTTGTCGGGCCGGTTGATGTCGCTGGCAAACACGATAGGTCCTGCCGAGGCACAGGCCGCTGAGCCGGTGTGGGCATATATAAATGCTGAGCAGGCGGCCGCGCTCTTTGGGCCTTTGGTGGCCGAGCAGATTGGTGCGGCGATGACGATGCCGGGCGGTATGGCGCCGGGCGGACAAATGCAGCCTGGATTTGGGCTTGAGATGGAGCCGGGCGAACAAGAGCAGCCTGGATTTGGGCTTGAGATGGAGCCGGGCAAACAAGAGCAGCCTGGATTTGGGCTTGAGATGGAGCCGGGCGAACAAGAGCAGCCTGGATTT
>CAYWOD010000056.1:0-3705 GCA_964459805.1 uncultured Pirellulales bacterium | reverse complement strand
GGATTTGAGATGGAGCCGGGCAAAGAAAGGCAACCTGCGCTTGGACCTGGAATGCAGCCCGGGATGGGGCCTGAGATGATGGGGCCGGGTATTGGGGCATTGACGGAGGATATACCGATTCAGTCGGTGATACTGGGACTCAGCCCCTCGGCGAATATTTTGACTATCACCGCGCGGGTTTCGGCGATTCCGGGGACCGAGCTTGCGCAGACCTTTGTCCGCGGTTCGGCAGAATTGCAGGAGCTCTTCGATAACATAGGCGCAAAGGCGCCTCGCCAAATGGGGCCTGAGTTCTCTGCGGTTTCAGCGATTCTTCCAAGTGCCGGCCAGGCTGATTACGTCGGGACGTATGATTTGATGAATTTGTTCGCCTTAGCCGCCGCTTTTTCACCTATCCCGCTGCCCCTGCCCGACGCCAATGTTCCGAGCAAGAGCAGTATCGCCTATGCGGTCAGGGTGGACACCGCCAGGATGGCAGTGGATATTGCCCTGCCGAAAGAGCATTTGACCGAGATAGTGGCTGCTATTGCGAGTATGAAGGAGCCGATGCTGATTGGGGATGAGACTGCGATGGTAGGGGATTCGCCGCTCGGTATGGATTTGCAGGTTGAGCCGGAGTTTACGCTGCCGGATCTGGGCGCGGACGCAGGTTTATTTGGAGGCGAGTTTGGCGACATGACCACCACTGCACCCCAGAGGCGCGAGGAGAATTCCAACGTGAGGGTCGCAGGGGCACGGCTGGTGCGGTATTCCGACTTCGACCTGGGTGTATTGCCCTTGGGGCAAGGGGACGGCTATACCTTGGCATTGATAGCGGAACTGCCGGGGCCGGCTGTGAAGGTCTCAGGCGGGCGGGTCGATAAGGCCGTCACCAACACCGGTACGAACCTGCTGCCCGAAAGCCAGTGGGACAGGCGGATAAAATTTGCGAGATTGTCAAATGATAGGATGACGGCGGTATTTGATGTTGAGCTGCTCTTGCCGGACCCAGGCGCCATCGGTTTGGCCGAGCTCTCCGGAACGCTCGAATATATGACCGCAGGCCGAATCCGAGATGTGGATTTGGGTGCTATGGCTTTTGAGGCCGGGGCCAAGGGTTCGGACCTCGGAGCTAAAATTAGCTCGATTGAGGCGGACCCCTACAGGGATAATGCCACCGTCGTCGGCTTGACTGTGGACCTGCCGCCAGAGGCAGTCGAATCCGTGGAAGTCTTCGCAGAGAACGGCACGAAGTTGGCCGTCAGGCGCCGCGGACATCTAAGCATCGGTGGAGCAACGACGCTTAAGCTCTTCGTTGACGGCGAGCTGCCGCCAAAGGCCGTCATCGTGCTGCATATCTTTGAGGCCCTTGAGAAAAGCGAGCTTGACTTCAGGATAGTAGGCATTTCATTGGCCGGCCAGCCCATCCGGTAGCTTGGGCAGCAAAACAAGCAAGAGCCTTTGGTACCCACCTCCCGGTCCCATTTCCGGGCAAACATCCGATGCGCATAAAGTCCCTTTATCCACACTCGCTTTTTGCGCAATAAAAAGCGGACCCTCCCTTGCTAACAAGGGCCCCCGTAATAACGCACATTCTATCCGTTCAGCACCCAGCCCCTACGGTACGTCTTGCGGATGTACTTATCGGCCTCCGGGCAGTTTGACGCCCTCACGTTCCTCGCATCGTA
Source organism: uncultured Pirellulales bacterium (assembly GCA_964459805.1). Classification (GTDB taxonomy): domain Bacteria; phylum Planctomycetota; class Phycisphaerae; order Sedimentisphaerales; family Anaerobacaceae; genus DAOVRL01. The sequence continues at coordinate 2,038 of CAYWOD010000056.1, read as the reverse complement.
CTCCAATTTCTTACCCACGCGAAACGCAACCAGCGCCAGCATATTGTTCTCAATAAGAGCGCCGGAATAATCGAAGTTGCATAGCGTCGGCTTGCCCGTCTTACAACCGATGATCCACTCCTTGTGGTGACCGGGCGAAGCCGGAATCAGCTCATCCGCCTTGGGCGACTTGTAATGCGTCATATCACTACTATCACCTTTGGGCATCAGAATCCTGTAGTCATAATCCGCTAACAGCCAGCCCTTATCTCCCTTGAACAGCACACCCTTAAACAGTTTTTCCCGGTTAAAAGCCTCCGCTGGCATTCCCGGCTTCTTACCGCCGTCATACCAGTAAAGCTTCACCGCAGGCCGCCAGTCGTTGGCTGGGTGGTCCCATTCGGCAGTCAGCCATTGGGGCAACGTATCGCTGTTCACCGGCGTCCCCGCCGCCTCGCAAGTCGTCGGAAGCTTCAAGTCAAGCCCCCAGTAAGCCATATCTATCATGTGACTACCCATATCCCCGATCTGACCGCTGCCAAAGTCCCAGAACCGGTTCCACTTCAGGCACCCCCCGATATATCCAGGATTATACGGATGGAACGGCGACGGCCCGACCCAAAGGTCCCAGTTGATATGATCCGGCACCGGCTTGACCTCCGGAAGATAGTCGCCGCCGGCCGGTATCCGGCTGCACCAGACACGAGCTTCTTTCACCGTACCGATCGCGCCGCCGCGAATCAATTCCACCATCCGCCTGTAATTGTCGCTCGCGTGAATCTGAGTCCCCATCTGCGTGGCGATCTTGTTCCTATTCTTCAGATACGTCTGGCGAACCAGATGAGCTTCCTCCACCGAGTTGGCAATCGGCTTCTCGCAATAGACGTGCTTGCCGCGGTTCATCGCCCAGACATTGACAAACGCATGAGTATGGTCCGTCGTCGAGCAGACCACCGCTTCGATGTTCTTCTGTTCCAGGCACTTCCGCCAATCGACATAGGTCTTGGCCTTTGGGAACCGCCCGGCCGCAGAGGCCAGGTTCTTCGCGTTCACATCACAAAGGGCTACGATGTTCTCACCGCTGACGCGGTTCATATTGCCCCCGCCGCGACCGCCCACACCGATAACCGCAACATTCAGCTTCTCATTCGGCGATTGACCCGCCTTGAGAATCCCGGACGTGATCACAGTCAACCCGGACCCAATCGCAGCGCTTTGTTTGAGGAATGTACGACGCTTCATTTTAACACTCATAAGTCTTCTCCTTCCCTTGCAGCCACAAAAAGCCAGCTTACAGGCCTTAAAACACCCAGCCTCGCCAAGCGGCCGCCGTGAAATATTGAAAAATCATTCACTTAGAACTTCTAATCTTCTTACCAAACATTGCTCTCACGAGCCGATCGCCCCCAATATACCAAACCTCCCCGAACAATGCCACAATTTTCCCGCCGGCTCATCCACAACTTTGCATTTTCCACCTTAATCTTTGATCTTTCTCTCACCCCCCAACCAAAGCCAGATTCACTCAAAACCCCGCGCCACCCCGTACCATCGGCATCTTGCCCATGTCCCACCTGCTAATCAAACATCTCCACCAAACAACGCCTTTCACCAAGGCGTTGCCACTTAGCCCCCATCCCGCGTGATGGGGGTCACCCAATATCGCCGTACCAACGGCGACCATATTTAGCCCAGGTCATTAAATTGTGGCTTGCACTCAGGGGCGGATCAGTTACAATGCCACCGCCGTTGCGACACACAGAGTTTATGTTGTGGCTTGCACTCAGGGGCGGATCAGTTACAATGCATATAGTCGATAATCACTATGCCTGGCGTTGTGGCTTGCACTCAGGGGCGGATCAGTTACAATTCTATCGTCATGTACTGTCCACAATTCAAGTTGTGGCTTGCACTCAGGGGCGGATCAGTTACAATATCGCCCCGCCCGTCCCGACCGGCCTAATAGTTGTGGCTTGCACTCAGGGGCGGATCAGTTACAATCTTGTCACTGTTGGATATGTAATGCCGGACGTTGTGGCTTGCACTCCGGGGCGGTTCA
>CAYWOD010000055.1:0-17852 GCA_964459805.1 uncultured Pirellulales bacterium | reverse complement strand
AGTGTGGAATCCTTTGTCAGAAAGAGTCTTACAGTGTGCCAGAAAAATTAGCCACACCTTTGTGGGGCGGGGCACGTTTATTCTGTCATTGATGGTGGTGCGGCGTTTTCTGAACTGGCCCAGTTTTTGTTGGGATTGGGGCCCATTTTTAGCACCAAACTGCCGCCATCGGCGAGCTGGTGGTGGTAGAACCAGGGTTTGTTCAGGGCTCTGCCGTCAAGCGTAGCGGACTGGATGTAGATGTTTTCGGTGGAGTTGTCTTTGGCTTCGATGACGAATGTGCGGCCTTTGTAATACTTGCCATCCAGGTGGATAGTGACTTTATCGAAGATGGCCGAGCCGATTTCGTAGGTGGGCTCGACGGCGCAGCCGCCGTCCATCTCGAACAGGCCCATCGCGCTCATAACGTACCAGGCGCCCATTTGGCCCTGGTCCTCGTCGCCGGGGTAGCCGTTGATGGGGCCGGTTCCGTAGTAGTGAGCCATTATTTCTCTGGCCCACTTCTGGGTGAGCCACGGGGCGCCGGAGAAGTTGAAGAGATATGCGGCCTGCATGTTCGGCTGGTTACCATGGTTGATGGGGTAGTCGGCAAAGCGGTCGTGGGTTGCGTTGAAGTTGCTCCTGGCGGACTTCTCGAAGCCTTCGGCCAACCTTCGATTGAACTCTTCTTTGCCGAGCAGGTTGATCAGGCCCTTTACATCCTGGGGTACGAACCACGTATATTGCCAGGAGTTGCCTTCGACGAATCCTTTGCTGGTGTATGGTGTGAAGCCTTCGACCCATGAGCCGTTTTCGTGTCTTTGGCGCATGTATCCGACGGCGGGGTCGAATACGTTTTTGTAGTTGGCGGCCCTTTTGATGAAGTGGTCGTAGTCGTCCTTTTTGCCCAGGGCCTTTGCCATTTGCGCGACGCACCAGTCGTCGTAGGCGTATTCGAGGGTGTTGGAGACGGGGCCTTTCTCGACGGGGACGTAGCCGAGCTCTTTGTATGGTTGCAACCGTCTGTTCCCTACGTGTCCGCCTCCTTCGTGTGGTCGGCCGGGCTCGGTCTGGATATGCCTGCAGGCCTCGTAGGCCTTGGCGACGTCGTACTTGCGAATGCCTTTCTGATAGGCGCTTACGATCAGGGCGATCTCGTGGGACGCAACCATAATGCTCGAATATTCGATGCCCGTGGGTCCCTTGGCGAGCCAGCCTCCTCGGTCGTATATTTCGAGAAGCGACTCGACCCATTTGTTTGCAATATCGGGGGTGACGAGGGTCCAGAGCTGGTTTAGGTTCCAGAATGTGTTCCAGAAGGCGTCGCACCCATAGACGGGCGAGGCGGGGTCTTTCAACTGCTGGACTTCTTCGTACATATCGACATATTTGCCGTTGACGTCGCTCCAGATCGTTCGGGCGCAGTAGGAGCGGTAGAGGTTTGTGTAGAATTTAATTTTTTGTTCGTGGGTGCCGCCTTCGACTTCGATGAGGCTGAGCAGGTCGTTCCAGGTCTTTCGGGCGTAGTTTCTAACGGCGTCGAAATCCCAGCCGAACTGCGCCATCTCCGTTTCGAGATTCAGGCGGGCCTGTTCGATACTGACGAGCGATATTCCGGTTTTTAGCTTTATGACTTCGCCTTCGGCGCTCGAATAGCTGAGGAAAGCGCCGACGTCGCCTTTGCCGGATACCGTCTTTACATCGTGCTGTATCTCTTCGCCGACCCATCCGCCGAAGGAGTCGAAGGGTTTGCTTAGCTTGGCGACGAAGTGAAGGGTGAACTGCTGGTACGAAGCACCTCGGCCGGATTGCTGCCTGGAGTAGCCTTCGACCTCGGTGTCGGAGACCTTTGTAATCTTGGCGTCGAGGACGCTGTAGCCGTATTCGGTGGGTGTCTCGAGGTCGAAGAGAATGCGGGCCTTGCCGGCCTCGCCGAAGGTGTATCGCTGAAGGCCGGCCCTGGTGGTTGCGGTAAGTTCTGCCAGGATGCCATAATCGTCGAGGAATACGGCGTAGTAGCCGGGGGAGGCGACTTCCTTGTCGTGGCTGAATCTGGAGCGGTATCCTTTGTCCGGTTCGTTTTCGGAGCCGGGGACCGTTTTTAGCTCACCGGTGGTCGGCATCGTGAGCAGGCCGCCCATTGTCCAGGAGTGGAGGTGGCTGAAGCCGGCGATGTTTTCGATGAGGTACTCATAGCCCGCCTTCCACTTTCGCCGTTCGTTGTCGGGGCTTAGCTTGACCATTCCGAACGGCATTGAGGGGCCGGGATAGAGCATCCATCGTGACTGCGATGTGCCCAGGATGGGATCCACCCAGTCGGCGGGCTCGCGGAGCTTTGCGGGGCCGCGTTCGGCCTGCTGGACGGCAATGGTTTTGAGTCCTCTTTTGATTTCGACGGTGACGGCGGTTTTGCTTTTGACCGGCGGCAGCGCCAGCTCAACGGTCTGATTGCCCGGTTGTAGTTGCAGATTCATCGGTTTGGCGCCGCTGGCGTGGATAGTCTGGCCGGTTCCGGTGCCGATCTGGGTCAGATCGACCCACATAAGCTGGCAGAGTTTGTCCTGCTTTTTGGTGAGCCAGGGATCGACGCGGACTTCGCGAATGAGTGTGGCTCCTGTGCGGACCAGTTTTACCAACGGCGGGGCCTGGAAGCCAAGCCAATCATAGAGTATCCAGCTTCCGGCGACGGTGGTGATGGTGATTTCGTTGACGCCGGCTTTTAGCTCTTTGGCGGGGAAGTCGATTGTGAAGCGGTGCTCCTTGCCGGCCTTCGGATCGCCCATAATGGAGGCATCCGAGGCGCCTTTGGGCGGGCGATACTCGCGAGCATAGTCGTTGAGCTTGATTCGAAGCAGGGGCGGGTTGCTCGAGTGGGTATCAACGAGGTCGATTGTCAGCCGGCAGTTGCCTGAACTGGCCGGACGGTCAATAACAAAAAGGATAGTGAAGGTATGCTTAGTTCCGCCGGCCCAAGCGTCGGCCTGTGCGGGGTGGGTATAGGGCCAGGCCTTTTTGGGGTCGGACTGGCCGACGATGAACAGGCCGTCGTCGGAGAATGCTTTGTAGCCGCGCGGGCCAAGCAGGAATTCCCTTGTGTCGTTGTCGGGTTTTCCGATCTGCCAGAGGTAATCGTCGTCGGGATCGTTGCTTTGGCCGACCGACAGCGTAGCTAAACAGATCAGGAGCACGACAGAGAAAACTGACGTTTCTGAGTTCGCGAGATTCATACTGATTGATCCTCCATATTGAACCCTTTCGGGGGTTCCTTGTCGAGAAGGTGTTTTACGAAATAGTCCCAGCGTTTTCGCGTGAAATACGATCCTCCCACGCCGTGTCCTGCGTTGGGGGCGATGATCATATCGAAATCCTTGTTGGCCTTGATCAGTGCATCAACGAACTGTAATGTGGATGCTGGGTGAACGTTGCTGTCCATATCGCCGTGGAGCAGCAGGAGCTTGCCTTCGAGCTTGTGCGCGAGGGTAACGTTGGACTGCTCGACGTAGTGGTCGCCCGCGGGGTAGCCCATCCATAATTCGACCCACCAGGCCTTGTCCATTCGGTGGTCGTGATTTCCCGATGAGGAGACCGCGACTTTGTAAAACTCCGGATGAGTGAGCAGCGCGTGGGCGGCGTCGTAGCCGCCGGCCGAGCCGCCGTAAAGACCGACACGGGTGGCGTCAATGTAGGGATATTTTGCCGCTAAGTGCTTGATTGCGGCAATGTGGTCTTCGAGGCCGCCGTCGCCGAGGTTTTTGTACGAGTAGTTGTGGAAGGCCTTGGAGCGTTTGCCTGTCCCCAAGCCGTCAACAATTACGGTGACAAATCCGAGCTCGGCTACGTCCTGCGAGCGGTGGAATGCCTTGAATGATTTTGGCACGACAAAACTATGGGGGCCGGTGTAGATGTTTTCGACGACGGGGTACTTCTTCGAGGGGTCGAGATTTGTTGGTCTAAAGAGTACCCCGAAGATATCCGTCTTCCCGTCCCGGGCCTTGGCCCTGAAGGGCTCGGGCCATTTCCATCCGGAGTCGAGCAATTCTTGGACGTCCGCCCGCTCGAGCTCGCAAACGAGCCGGCCGTCCGACGTGCGCCGAAGTTCTGTGACCGGCGCCATATCGACCCGCGAGTATGTGTCGAGGATGTATTTGCCGGACGGCGAGAATTTTACCGAGTGCTCACCGTTGCCGGGCGTTAATAGCGTCAGCTCGGCGCCGTCGAGGTTGATCCGATAGACGTGCTGGAGGTATGGATCGCGGCCCTTTTCCTTGCCCCCGGCAGTAAAGAAAACGTGCCGAGCTTTTTCGTCCACGCGCAATATGCCCCGAACGACCCAGGGGCCTTTTGTGATTTGGTTTTTCAGCGTGGCCGAATTCGCATCGTAGAGGTAAAGATGGCACCAGCCATCGCGTTCGGAGGACCATATTATTTCGTTGCTGTCGTCCAGATACTGCATATAGGTCATAAGCGGGTCAACGCAGGTCTCGGAGCGTTCTTCGATGAGGGTGCGAGTTTTGCCGGTTTCGGCGTCGGTCTCGTAGAGGTGGACGAGCTTGTAGCCTCGCTCTGTGTAGCGAAAGGTGAAAGTTTCGCTGTCCTTTCTCCAGCGAACGCGAGGCGTATCGCCGAAATAGAGCATTGGAATCGGCTCGGCATCGACTTTTGTGTGCTTTTTACTTTCTACGTCAAAGAGGTGGAGCTCGGCGTGGGGGACGTTAGGCTCGCCGCCGAGGGGATAGACATAGGAATACAGCGTCGGCCTGACACCTTTGGCCGGGACGGGCTTGACAAGGTGAAACCACCCGCTCTTGCGCTGGTCTATCCGGCAGACGACGAGTTTTTTGGAGTCGGGCGACCAGGTGCCCGTCATTGAGGGCTTTATCTGGGCGTGGATTCCTTTCTGGATAACGGGTATTTCTCTCGGGCCCGGGAGCGAGGATGCGTAGTCGTAGAATTCCTCGCCGTCATTGCTCAACTGGAATTCTTCTTTGGTCTCGGTTGACCGGATGTAGAGATTATAGTCTTTTCTGAATGCCTCCCATTTGCCGTCGGGGGAGCGGACGGTACTTCTTGGGGCCCCTGAGCGCCGGCGGCGGGAGGGTCGGCGGTCTTGCTCGGTTTTCGGCTTCTCCTCAGTCTTCGTGCACTCGTAGGTCTTTAGGTCGCATTTCCATTTGGTGCCGGCCGCTTCAAAGAGGATATGCCTGCCGTCTTTGGTGAAGCCGATGGTCTCGAAGGGCAGATTCTTGGCGGAGTAGTCCTCCTCGGCGGCTTCGGAGAGGGCCCTGGCGAGCTTCTTGTGGTTGAATGCCCGTCTGCGTTTGCCCTTTTCGGGGTCAACGAGGATGAATTCCTTCTTACCGTCCCGCAAATCGTTGCGGTACCAGAAGCGGTCGGTCTCGGCGATCCAGTTGGGACGCACCTGGGTCTTGAATACGAGCTTATTATTTTCAGACCGCACCCGTACAGCCCGCTTATAGTCTTCGAGCGTGCCCTGAGCGCGAGCGATCGGCGCGGCCAGGCTGAGCAGTACCAGTACGGGAAGTATTTTGTGAGAGAATCGGGATATTTTTATCATTTGTCGCCCTTTATTGGTTAACAGGGATATTGTAGGGCACGTGCGCATTTTCAGGCGGACGAAGCTTCTTCTACTTCGTCGATGGTTCTTGGTATATGCTTGCCGAGGATGCGCCGGCCTGATTCGGTTACGAGGATGTCGTCTTCTATTCTAACACCGCCGAAATCTCTATATTTCTCAACAGCGTCGTAATTGATGAAGGCCTCGCATTTCTTTTCGGCCTTCCATCGGTCGATTAGCTCGGGTATGAAATAGATACCGGGCTCGACTGTTATTACAAAGCCCGGCTCGAGCGCTTTGCCGAGTCTCAGGGAGCGCCAGCCGAACTCGGGGTTGCGTTTGATGGTATCGGTGTATCCGACGTAGTCTTCGCCGAGGCCCTCCATATCGTGTACGTCGAGGCCCATCATGTGTCCCAGGCCGCACTGGAAGAACAGCGTGTGCACCCCGGCATCAACGGCCTGGTCAATGTCGCCTTTGACCAAGCCGAGGTCTTTAAGGCCCGAGACGAGGATTCTCGATGCAAGGCGGTGGACGTCCCTGAACTCGACGCCGGGCTTGACCGCCTCGATGGCCTGCTCCTGCGAGTCGAAGACGATGCGATAGATTTCTCTTTGCCGCTGGGAGAATTTTCCGCTTATCGGGACGGTGCGGGTGATGTCGGAGGCGTAGCCGAGGGCCGTTTCGGCGCCGGAGTCGTTGACGGCGATGTCACCGGTTTTCATTAGATTGCCGTGGTAGTGGTTGTGGAGGGTCTCGCCGTGGATCGAGAAGATGGTTGGGAAGGAGAGACGACCGCCGTGCGCCAGCGAGATTCCTTCCATTGCCCCGGCGACCTCTCTTTCATAGACGCCGGGCTTCGCCATTTTCATAGCGGTCGTCTGCATTTCGTATGCGATGTCGATGGCAATCTCGATTTCGCTGATTTCTTCTTCGCTTTTGATGGACCTTTGGGCAACGACAGCCCTTATAAGCTCCTCAGAGACTCGATTCGGGACCTTGGCGGCGGGGATCGCGAGGAGCTTTTCGATTTTCAGGAGATTGTCGCCCCTGTATTGCGGCAGGAAATGAATGTCCCTGCCTTCTTGGATGGCTGCTTTTAGTGTGTCGCCGACCTTGCTCGATGGTGAGCTTTGAGTGACGCCTATTTCGGCGCACTTGTCTTTTAGGGCTGGTTGGGGACCCATCCATATAATGTCGTCAACAGTGAGGTCGTCGCCGAAGATGCACTCGGCCTGCTCGTCGACGTCGATAACGGCGGCCAGGCCGGGGAAATCGAGTCCGAAGAAATATAGAAACGAGCTGTTCTGCCTGAAAGAGTAGGGATTGTCCGGGTAGTTCATCGGGCTTTCTTCGTTGCCCAGCAGAAAAATCAGTCCGGATTGGACCTGAGTTCGCAGGCGTTTTCTTCTCTGAATATACACGTCAGTAGGGAACATTTGTTATTGCCCTCCAGTTGGATGGTTTTTTTGCGTCAACAAACTGACTACTATCAAGCAGATGACCGAGAGGGTTATGGCGGGCAGCACGGCATCGAGCTTTGCCAATTCCGTCGGCAGATGGACCTTTATTACTTCCTCCCACAAAAGCGTAGTCACCGTCCCGGCGAGGATCGAGGAGATTGCGCCCTGTTTGGTTGCGCCTTTCCAGAGCAGGGCCGCGACGAGGCAGGGGGTAATCGCAGAGCCATAGACGGTAAAGGCATATAACGCCTTTTCAAACACGGTCGTGCTCTCGGCGAACGCCAGCGAAACCAGCCAGGCGATCACTCCGAATGTCAGCACCATAAAGCGGCTCATAAAGATGATTCGTTTTTCGGAGGACTTGGGATTGATGTAAGTCTGGTAGATGTCCTTGATGAAGGTAGTTGCGGGGACGAGCAGGAATGAATCGGCGGTGGAGATGATAATGCCGACTACCGTAATCATAAAGATTATGCCAATCCCCAAGGGCATAAAATGACGGGCGGCGTAAATCAGGACGTAGCGTCCGTTTTCGGGATCAGGGGTGAGACTGCCGGCGAACCATGCTTCGGCAATGATCAGCTCTTCGACGACCAGGGCGAGGAAGATCATAACGACAACTGCGGTGCGCGCTCCTTTGGCGTTCTTGCTGGCGAAGATCCGCTGGTACTGGTTGGCGTCGCCCATCACGAGCAGGAAAACAGGCAAGAGGAAATTGATATAGTCTGCGGGGCTAAAGACCCCGAACAATCTCATGTGGTCGGGTCGGTCCGCCATCGCGGCGAAATTGGCTGCCATACCGGCGAAACCGCCGGCCTTTATTAGGAGCACCGGAAACCCAACCAGGAGGGTAACTGTGATGATTACTCCGGTGACGACATCTGCGAACGCCAGGCTCAAGAGGCCTGCGAGCATCGTATAGGCGACGATGAAGATTGCGGCGATGATTGTTGCTTTATGAGCGGTGAGCACGGGTTCGTGGAGGAAGATTTCGCCGGTTTCCGGCGTTGCGGCGAGCCGGTATATCCCCTCACGTTTCTTGAAGCCGCTGTCGTAGCCCTGCATCATAATTCGGATAAAATTGTTTTCTTTAATCGCGACGGTGTTCTTCAGCCGGCGGAGCCTGGTCTTATCTTCTTCGGAGGCATTTGGGTCCTGTTGAACATTCTTCTGCAGCTTTCCAAGGTCTTCTTTGAGGGTCTTGTTTACTTCGATGATTTCGGTGGCGGGGACGACTTTGACGGTGAAGGTTTCGGGGGTTTCGGACCAGGTGTCGGATGGTTTTGTTTTGATGTTGAATTTGATTTCTGCGGTTCCGGTCCAGTCTGGTGGGGGCTGATAATGGAAGTATCCTTTGCGGACCTGGTTCTTGGTGAGGGTCTTACCGGAGCTGAGCGGCACTTTTTCTTTCTTACCCGCGATGACTTCGAGGACCATACCGCCGGCGTTGAACTGGTAGCTGACGATCACCATATACGCAATTACCAGAGCGATCACCGCCAGCATCCTGGCAGTGGCGCCGTAGCGTCGGCCGATGATTTCGGGAACAGAGAGTGCCTTGACATTGCGGGCGCGCGTGGCGATGAAGGACAGCAGGATCATACCCACGAAGGTTCCCAGCGGCAGGAAGAAGGCGGCCATGCCGACCTGGTAAGTTTTCCCGGCGTTGCCTACGATGGAGCCTGTACCGATCCAGACGGCCAGCATTGTGCAGACCATCACCCAGGGCGATAGGGTCCGGCCGGCGACGGTGAAATCCTCCTGCGTTTTGACCTGGCGGGATTTATAGACTCCAATGACGGTCAGGACTAACAAATAGACAAATATGGCGATTAGGTAAGTCATATTCTCCTCGTCAATATATTAAGGTTCAAAATGTAAGTGGTTATTCATAACTGTTTTGTTATATGGCTTAGTGAACATTGCAGCAGAATTGTATGTGTCATTTCACGAACTGCTCGACAAAGTATTTAGGCGTCAGGGGCTCGCCGGTGGCCCGTGCAATCATTTCGTTCCAGTGGTAGCGAGCGCCAGGGCCGAGGACTCCGGCCCGAAGATACTTGCCGAGTCTTTGGTCGTCCACGTAACTGACGTTCTTGTCCGATTCAAGCTTCATTACCTTGTGAACGAAGTGGTCGTGCAGTTGCGAGGCGAACAATTCACCTAACATATAGTTGTGATAATAGCACGGTGCGGTGGTGAAATGGAGCTTGGACGCCCAGCCTGCATCGACGGGGCCGGGGGGTCTCTTGACGAGCTGGTATTTCGAGACGAGACGCCACCAGAGGTTATTCAAATCCTGGTCGGGGTCGGCGTAAAGCTGCTTTTCAAAGTTGTACATCACCATAGCCCATCGGGCGAACAGTACCTGCTGAAACTGCAGATACTTCCAGCTTACCTCTTCGACCTCGGCGCGCTGGGCGTCGGTCAGGTCGAGCATTTTCTGCATCCAGGCGGCGCTGCGGCTCAGTCGCCCGAAGAACATTGCGACCGCCTCGGTGGTGAAGCTGTGGGGCGGCTCTCGCAGCAGCCAGGGCTCTTCGCGGTCGTGGTATTTGCTGTAAACGGCGTGGCCCAATTCGTGAAGTATGGTCTCGGCCCAGCGCTCCGTGTCCTGGAGGTTGCACAGGATGCGAACGTCGCCGCGGCGGTCGATGTCGGTGCTGAAGGCGTGCGGGTATTTGCCCTCGCGGTCGTAGAGGTCGCTGCGGGCGAGGATGTCATCCACAGGCAGGCCGACGCTGGCATAGTAGTCCTCGGCCAACTTCCTGATGTCTTTATCTTTATAATAGACGTCCAGATCCAGATCGTAAACCAGAGGGGTCCTTTGGAAGAACGGGTCGTGGTAATGCCAGGGCATCAGGTCTGCGGGAGCGATGCCGTAGCTTTTGGCTAAGATGCCGTCCAATTCGGCCTTCAATCGTGCGAAGGGCTTTTTGGTTAGCTTATCAAGCTCGGCGAAGATGCGGTCGAGATCTTCGACGCTCTGCTCGGAAGCTACTATCGACATAGTGTGATAGTTGTCGAAGCCGACCTTTCCGGCGGCCTCGTTGCGAAGCTTGACCAGCTCTATGAGGTCGGCAACGATAACGTCTCCGACCTGTTTGCTCGCGCGCCAGGCGAGCTTTCTGGTGCGGACGTCCTTTTCGGTGGTCATTATCGTGTAGATCTCACTCATCGTAACCTTTTTGCCGTCGATCTCGCCGCGATACGTGTTGTATTTTTCCTGGACCTTGGTGTCCGCATCGACGATTTGTTTTAGTAGGTCGGGCGGTATCTGGTTTGTCAGATACCCGTAGTACAACTTGTCCAATTGGCGAGCCAGCCTGGAGTCCGTGACTACGCCGGATTCCCTGAGCTCCTTCAACAAGGCGAAGTCCCGCGGATTGCTGTAGATTTGGCGAATTTTGAGCTGTAATCGGCTCAGCTTATCGTAGTCTTCGCCCTTGCCGGAGGTTGAGGCATCCCAGTAGGTAAGGTTGGCCTTTGTCGTCAGCGGCTCGATTCTCGCAACGTGATCCACGATGAATCCGGCCAACCTTTTTTCATTTACACCCGGCGCGCAGCCGAAAAGCAGCACGCCAACGACAAGTATTAGGGCGGCAATCAACAGATTTCTCACAGGTTTATCTCCTTATTAAAGTAAATAAAACTCCTGCAAAATTGCAGAACTCATAACCCAATGGAAAAGGGCTCGCATACACACCTAATCGGCCGCGCTGGTACAACTTGCACAAGGCGCCCTCTTGACCATCGTGCAAGAGCGAATCAGCACGAACAATATACCACCCTTTGGACCGGACGTCAAACTCTCGTATTGTTGTTGTGGCACGGACATCCTGGCCGTGTTTTCACGGGCTCCGAAGCCCGTGCCACTGATGGCAGGCCGCCCACCGCAGGCCCGGAGGCTCTCAGAAAGATTGCTGTTCGGTGCGCGCGATGATTTCGTCTTGCAGGTCTCGGCCCACGTCTATGAAGTAATCGCTGTAACCGGCCACCCTGACGATGAGGTCACGATTCTGTTCAGGATTCTTCTGGGCGTCTCGAAGCGTCTCGGCGTCGATGACGTTGAACTGAACGTGATGGCCGTCGAGCTTGAAGTACGCCCTGATCAGGTGGGCGAGCTTGTCGATACCATCGTCGCCGGCCAGCACCTGGGGATTAAACTTCATATTCAGCAGCGTCCCTCCGGTGCGGGCGTGGTCGATTCGAGCGGCGGATTTGAAAACGGCGGTGGGCCCCTTGCTGTCACGGCCCTGAGTTGGTGAGATGCCCTCCGAAACGGGCTCGCCGGCTTTTCTACCGCCTGGCAGCGCGCCTACTACCGAGCCGAAGTAGATGTGCACCGTTGTCGGCAGGAGGTTGACGCGGTACTTGCCGCCCTTCGTATTGGGCCGGCCGTTAAGCAGGTCGTAATAAACGTTGAACACCTCCTCGCTGATGCTGTCGGCGTAGTCGTCGTCGTTGCCGTACTTGGGTGTATGATTGAGCAGTTTGTTGCGCATCTGTTCATGTCCGGCGAAGTCGGCCTGCATCGCCGTCAGCAGCCTGTCCATCGTCACATCCTTTTCGTCGAAGACGTGGTACTTCGCGCCCGCCAGCGCATCGGTCACTGTGCCGATCCCGACGCCCTGAATATAGGTTGGGTTATATCTTGCGCCCCCGTTGTGGTAATCGAGTCCGCGGGCGATACAGTCGCTCATCACGAGTGACATAAAAGGGGCGGGCATATAATTGGCGAAGAGGCGTTCGACAACGTTATTGCCCTTGATCTTCAGGTCGATGAAATACTCGAGCTCTTTGCCGTAGGCATCCATCAACTGCCGGTAAGAAGTAAACTCTCGAGGGTCGCCTGTTCTGGGGCCGATCCGCCGGCCTGAATTCGGATCGACGCCGTTGTTGCAGGCAAGCTCGAATATCTTCGGCCAGTTGATATAGCCGGTGAGTGTGCAGCTCTCCTTGCCGAAGGAGCTGATCGTCACGCATCCGCTGGGGCCGCCGGTGCGCGCGTCGGCCATAGTCTTGCCGTTATGCAGCATCTCCTTGATGATAACGTCCGTGTTGAAAACGGAAGGCTGCCCGAAACCCACGCGGATAACCTCGCACGCCCGCTTGAGAAATCGATCGGGATTCTTCTTGCTCAGTTGAATGCACGAGCTGGGCTGTGGCAGGCGCATCTCTTCTACTACATCGAGTATCATATACGAAAGCTCGTTGACAGCATCACTTCCGTCGTCCGCCCTTATTCCCCCAACGTTGATCAGTGCGAAGTCGGTGTACGTTCCGCTCTGCTCCTCGGTGACTCCGACTTTGGGCGGAGCGGGCTGATTGTTGAACTTGATCCAGAAACACTCGAGCAGCTCTTTGGCCTGGTCGGGCGTTAAGCTTCCATCCCGCAAACCTTCTTGGTAGAAGGGCAAGAGATGCTGGTCAAGCCGACCCGGATTGAAGGAGTCCCACGTGTTAAGTTCCGTGATCACCCCCAAGTGCACAAACCAGTATGCCTGCAGCGCCTCCCGGAAATTGCGAGGCGCCTGCGCCGGAACGTGCGAACATATCTCGGCGATTTGCTCCAATTCGCTGCGCCGATCCCGGTCGGTCTCTTTTCGCGCCAGCTCCGCCGCCTTTTCGGCATAGCGATTGGCCAAGGTGATAACCGCGTCGGCGCAGATGTCCATCGCCTGGTATTCCTGCTCCTTTTCGTAAGCGCGCGGGTCATTGAGATAGTCGAGTTTCTCGCGGTTCTCGGTGATCTCACGCTTAAAGTCCAGCATACCTTTATGGTAAATCTTGTCGTCAAGAATAGCGTGCCCCGGAGCACGCTGCTCCATAAACTCGGTGAAAACCCCGGCATCGAAGGCCTGATGCCACTTCTCGCTCATTGCGCCGAAGAGCTTTTCCCGAAGGGTCTTGCCGGACCAGAAGGGGATGATCTTCTCTTTGTAAGTCTCTCTAACTTGGTCGCAGACCACGAAAGAGGTTTTTTCGCGGCTGTTGACTATCCGCAGGTCCTCGAGGTCGTGGCAGCATAATTCGGGGTAAGTCGGAGTGGACTTGGGGGCGGGGCCTCGCTCGCCGACGATGAGCTCGCCGTCGTTGATGCAGATGACCTTCTTCTCCATAAGGTGCTTGAAAGACAACGCGCGGCAGACAACAACAGACTCGCGAGCGGGGATATCGCTCTTATAGAACTCGGTTATAAGCTCGGCCCTTTCAGTGGAGATATACGGTCTGGTCTCGACACTTTCTTTGCGCAGTTTCGCCACTCTTGGGTTCATAGGATTTAGCCCCCTATCTTTACTTCGAATCCGTGTTTGCCAAGTTGTCGGGCGATTGAATTCATCTTCGCCTCGTCCGGTGTTTCGCTTTGTACGACATCGATACCAGGGGTAAGCCGAGTGGATTTTTCTCTTCCGCCGCGATTGTAACCCAGGATGTCAATTCTGGCCAGACCGGGCAGCGATGCTGCGAATCTGGCCGTTGCCTCAATATTTTCTGGGCCGTCATTAAACCCGGGAACGATAGGAATTCTGATAATGATTTCTTTCTTTGCTTCCGCCAGGCGTCTGATGTTGTCCTTTATCAGCATGTTGCCTGCCCCGGTAAAACGCTCGTGCAGCTCGCTGTCGCTATGTTTGATGTCGCAGAGGAACAGGTCGGTTTTCTCGCTGATCATATCCAGAACATCCGGCTGTGCCCAGCAGCTTGTATCGACAGCCGTGTGTATTTGACGCAACCGGCATTGATTGAGCAGCCCTAACAGAAAATCCGGCTGCGCCAGCGGCTCACCCCCGGAAAATGTGACGCCCCCGCCGGACTCATCATAAAAGATGACGTCTTTTTCCACTTCCGCCATAACGTCGCCGACGGTCATCTGCTGACCTATGATTTCCCGCGCACCGGCCGGACAGGCCTCCACGCACTCGCCGCATAGAGTGCATTTGTCGGCGTCTGTTTCGGGCAGGTCATCGGTTAACAAAACAGCACCTTGCGGGCATACTTCGACGCACCGGCCGCACCTGACGCATCTGGCCCGGCGCAGTCCCGGCTCCGGCAGGTTCCTCCAGCTTTCCGGGTTGTGGCACCACTGACACCGCAGCGGACAGCCCTTGAAGAACACCGTCGTGCGGATGCCCGGGCCGTCGTGTATCGCGTACCTCTTGATGTCGAACACAACCCCGCCTATCTGGAGCTCGGATTGCCCGGCCCGGCAAACGCCGCCGAGAGGTTCTGAATCAGGAATGTTTAGTATGTCTAACACAATTCATCCGTTTCTGCGTTCTTAATCAGGCACACTGCCAATTCTTCTTGTAGTAGCATACCAAATTCGGCCCAAAAATGCAATAATCTTGGCGCTTCCGCTCGGCGGAGCTCGTGGGTGAAACCGAGGGAGAATCTGAATTTGCTTGGCATTGGCCCGGCGTTGATTTAGTATTTATTGCCGCTCTTGAATTACTTTGGATGATGATATTTTGAGGGAACCAGTGCCATGAAGAACGATAAACGAGCCACCAACAACAAACCTGTCAAATCCGCTTGCCGGGGCGGTTGTTGTCAGAGTCGTATGAATCGCCGTGATTTCCTTGCTTTGACCGCCTTTGGGACGGCCGGCGCGGTGGTCGGAGGGAGAGATTTGACGGTGATGGCCGGGCCGTTCGAGCAGTCGGACTATTTGAAACTCATACCCGCCGACAAAAAACTCGACCCTAACTGGGTCAAGTCGCTGTTTGCCCGCGGAAAGCCCAAGGTTTACCGCGGCCAGGCTTTGAAAAAGATAGGCATGCCCGTCGGCGGAATCTGCGCCGGTCATATCTATCTTGGCGGGGACGGCAGGCTATGGCTGTGGGACATCTTCAATAAGACCACCAGAGGCGTTTGTGATAAAGGCACGAGGGGAGAGAACTACGTCGAGCCTTTGCAGCAAAACAGTCCGCTTGACCAGGGCTTTGCCATGCGGGTCAGAACGAAAAATAGAACGCTGCTTAGAACGCTGGATGCCAACGGCTTTGCGGATGTCAGCTTTCGAGGGGAATATCCGGTTGGCTTTGTCACGTATCGTGACAAATCGTTGCCCGTTGCCGTGACGCTGAGGGCATATTCGCCTTTTATTCCTCTCGATGCCCGGGATTCCGGCCTGCCTGCGACCGTGATGGAGTACACGGTGAGAAATACCGACGCGAGCGAGGTGGAAGTCGATTTGGCCGGCTGGCTGGAAAACGCGGTCTGTCTGCACAGCGGCCAGCCGGGCGATGTGCTAAAACGCAACAGAATCGTGCGCCAATCACGAATGACGCTTCTGGAGTGCAGCGCCGAAAAAACCCGGAAGGAAGAACTAAAACCGAGAAGACCGGATATCCTTTTCGAGGACTTTGAAAAACCGATCTATGAGGGCTGGACGGTTACGGGCACGGCCTTCGGAGATGGGCCTATTCTTAAGAGCGAGATGCCCAGCTATCAGGACGTCGGTAAGATCCAAGGTAAGCGATTGGTGAATTCGCATAATGTTCGCCAAGGCGAGGATGTTCGCCGAGGCGATGCACATAAGGGAACGCTTACAAGCAAGCCGTTTTCCATCGAGAGGCGATATATTAACTTCCTTATCGGCGGGGGCGCTCATAAGGGCAAAACCTGCATCAACCTTATCGTTGACGGAAAGGTGGTGCGGACGGCGACGGGGAAGAACAACAATCTGGTTGGGCCGAACTGCTGGGATGTAAGCGACCTTCAGGGCAGGAGTGCACAGATACAGATTGTGGATGATTACGACGGCGGGTGGGGTAATATCGGGATTGACGAGATCGTGTTCAGCGATAAGGCCCGAAAGGGCAAGAATCTGCCGCCTCTGGAACAACGCAGCGACTTCGGAACGATGGGATTGGCGCTCTTGGGGCAGGGCTGCGGCATAGCCCGTGCCGCTTTGCCCGCTGAGGGATTCCTGGAATCCCTGTTTGGCGACTCGATGCGAACGACCGGCGCGAGCAAGGCGTTTGGCGAGAAGCTGTGTGGGGGGCTGGGACGGACATTGAAGCTGGCGCCTGGTGGCCGGGAGACTGTCAGGTTTGTGATAACCTGGTGTTTCCCAAATCTGCGGCTGAGTAATTTCGGCGCAAGAAATTTGGGCCGGTATTATGCTGGGCGCTTTGCGAATGCGGCGGATGTGGCGGGATATGTGGCGGAGAATTTCGCGTCACTTTCGGAGCGGACGGAGCTCTGGCGTCGGACGTGGTATGATTCGACGCTGCCGGTGTGGTTTCTCGACCGCACTTTCGCCAATACCTCGACCCTGGCTACCTCGACGGTTCACCGTTTTGCAGACGGGCGATTTTATGGCTGGGAGGGTATTGGCTGTTGTGCGGGTACGTGTACGCACGTTTGGCACTATGCGCAGGCCGTGGCGCGTCTCTTCCCGGAGCTCGAACGCGACCTGCGGCAGCGCGTTGATTTTGGCATCGCCTTTAATGCCGACAATGGCGCAATCGGGCATCGAGGCGAGTTCGCCCGCAGCGCCGCCGACGACGGGCAGGCCGGCGTGATTCTGCGCACTTACCGCGAGCACCAGATGACGGCAGACAACGAGTTCCTCAAACGCAATTGGGACAAAATCAAAAAGGCGATAGAGTACCTGATCGCAAAAGACAACAATGATGACGGTATGATCGAAGGGGCCCAGCCGAATACATTGGACGCGGCCTGGTACGGGAAAATCGCGTGGCTTAATTCGCTCTATTTAGCAGCATTGCGGGCCGGTGAGGCGATGGCAATCGAAATGGCGGATGAGAAATTTGCAACAAAAACACGAGCGATATTCGAGCAGGGGCGAGAGAAGATCGTTAAGCTGCTTTGGAACGGGGAATACTTCATTCAAATCCCCGACCCGAAACACCTGGACGCTATCGGAGCCGATACCGGCTGTTACATCGACCAGGTCTTCGGGCAAAGCTGGGCGTTTCAGGTGGGCTTGGGCAGGCTCTATAGCGAAGAGCATATAAAAAAGGCCCTGAAGTCCATTTGGAAGTACAACTTTGCCCCGGACGTCGGGCCTTTCAAAAAGGTCTATAAGCGCGGACGCCCGTACGCCCTTGCCGGCGACGGCGGGCTGATTATGTGCACCTGGCCCAAAGGAGGCAAGAGAGAGGGCTGGAAGAAGCACTGGCAGTTCGGGTACTTCAATGAGTGTATGAGCGGTTTTGAATATCAGGTGGCCGGGCACATGATCCGCGAAGGGATGCTGACTGAGGCCCTGGCGATTGCCCGCGCGATTCACGACCGTTATGATGCCGCCCTGCGCAATCCGTACAACGAGATCGAATGCAGCGACCATTACGCCCGCGCTATGGCCAGCTACGGGGTCTATTTGGCGGCCTGCGGCTACCAATATCACGGACCAAAGGGAATCCTTGGATTTGCACCGCGACTGGGCCCTGAGAATTTCCGGGCGGCCTTCACCGCAGCCGAGGGATGGGGCACGTTTTCTCAGAAACGCGATTCGCAAAAACAAACCGAGCAAATCGAAATCAAATATGGAACTTTAACGCTGAGGAAGCTACGATTCCAACTTCCTGAAGGATTGCAACCTCAGAAGGTCACTGCATTTCTGAAGAATGGACAGATACCCGTTGGTTTTGATTTCGATGGGGGCCGACTGGACATTGATCTGCACAAAAAAGTTGAGCTCTGTCCCAAATCCGCCCTGACGATAGAGATTGACCTGGCAAAAGCATAGTGTCTTTGGCGGTAGTGCGACAGATAACGGGCGGGCCGTATCAGGATATTCATCCGTTTTATTTGCCCGATGGGAAGATCGGCTTTGTTTCCACGCGAGTCAAGGCCTATAC
>CAYWOD010000054.1:15364-17889 GCA_964459805.1 uncultured Pirellulales bacterium | reverse complement strand
GACCTGAAAACGCACTTTGTGTCATTGCGAGGAGCGTAGCGACGAAGCAATCTCGACTTTTTCAGCAAGCCCTATTTAGTAATTGCCGATTGCCTGGGCCTGTCATTCCTGCGAAAGCAGGAATCCAGGCCCTTCCAGTCAGCGCTATGTCTGATTCTATCGGCAATCTTTAACTGTGATTGGTATAACTTGTTATTGATGCGTATAGATTTATTACCGTGGGCCGGCACGCAATTAAAATATTCAAAAAAGCCGTGAACCCCGCCCCTATTAAGGGCTGGGTGAAATACTCAGCTTAAACCCGTACCAATAAAAAGAGCTGCAAGTCCGGATTAGGTCGGGACTCACAGCCCTCATGATTTGTCATCCTGAGGCGAAGCCGAAGGATCTCACCCACAAATAATCAATTATCAAAGTCCTGCCAGCCAATTTCCAGCCAGTAATGCAAGGTCAAACCAGTCTACTATGCCGTTCTTGTCCAAGTCAACTTCAACAGGAGCACTTGATGAATCGCTCAGTTGCTCAACCAACGTGTACTTGGCAAACTGGCTTGCGTTTCCTGATTTGCCAGTCATCAGGTTCTCTGAAAGCATTCCGAACCCATCAGCTACCCATCGAGTACTGGCCAATATGTCGAACCCGACCACAAGCCCCGGCCTTAAATCAGTAACGATGCTCTCACCCCCGCTAAAGCCTCCATAGCTGTCAAACATTAGAACACCACCCTCGTGTATTATCTGGTTACCATCAACCGTAACGGCGTATTCCACGCCCGCATCTTCTGCGAGCGTCTCACCCAAAGCCCACGTAGCCCACGAACCGCCGGAATCGTTTGGCCCCATCATATACTGTTGTGCCACATCGTAGGTTCCCACCCAACCCGTCCCGCCCTCCGCATCGCCCTGGCTGTAAATCTCAATCCTATCACTCGCATTCCACTTTATGTACTCATCACTGAAAACGTGGTCACTATCCGTCACAACCACAGCGGCATAAATCTTATCTGTGTCCGGATCCCAGCGCAGAGCATACTTCGCCTCACTAACATCATCAGGATTACCATAATAGACCTTGTCCAACGCTATCCACTCGACCCCTTGCGACCATTCGCTTAAGTTCCCATCGACAACAACCTCGCCCATAGGTATTTCCATTATCACCAATTTTAACCAATGCCCTGCAAATATAGCGTAATCCATCAGGTCAACATCCCCATCGCCATCAATATCACCCAGGCTGGGTATAGGATAGTGATAACCCATATCCACGATGCCTTCATCCCACACCTTGTCGGTTCGCGTTGTGAATTTATCCATTCCCAGATTGACTGCTGTGTCACTGCCCGCGTCTACGCACGGACTATCAGCGGCCTGTCCCGCAGCTATCTGGTTTAAATGATAATCGCCAATAATCCAGACGGCATTCGGGTCATTCGGCTCAACAACAATGTTAGGATCGTTAGCATTAGCCCAATACCCCGGCTGTACAAACAGTGGATCTGCCGAAATATTGCCCACGCTGCCAGCGCATTCATCATCCCCAATGTCGCAGTAACTGACATTATCACAGTCAAGACCGAACAACTGCTCCGGCGAATTGCCCCAGATAATTGAATCTGTAATCACGGTACCACCGCCGCCACAAACTCCCCCGCCTTTGCCCCTCGGTCCGTACACAATTGACCCATATTGACCACCGTCACCTGTGCTATTGCCAAAAACAGTACAATGCTTCACCGACGACAATGAGTGTGCGCCCAAACATATTCCCGCGCCACTACCACCTGCACCGCCTTCTTCACCGCAGCCACCATCGCCTGTCCTGTTTCCAGCAATTAGACAATTGAAAACACTACCTGAGTCCGAAAAAATAGCTGCACCACTGCCACCATCACCGCCAGGGTTATTATAGCCCCACCCACCGGCCCCCGTATTGTTTGCGACAAACACGCAATCTGCAACGAGTGCTTCACCACTACAATGCAAACCCGCCCCGCTGCCCCCGTCTCCACCGGCAGGCGCTCCCGGGTCCCCGCCGCTTCCACCCCACCCGGTAGCATTCTTCATAATAGAGCAATCGACAAGCACAGCCGCACCGCAATATACGCCGCCACCTGCACCACCATCAGCGGCTCTGTTACCACGGTACTGGCCGCCGCCATCACCGGTTCGATTCTCCCAGATCTTGCAACCTATCGCCCCAACCCAATCAGCCCATATCCCGCCGCCATCACCGCCTTCACCACCCCCCCAGCCGCCAATACGACCCTTCCCCGCGGTATTGCCGCATATGTTCGAGCCATAAATTGCCAATGAGGACGGTCCAGCACAGTAAATGCCGCCACCAGCGCCTCCATTACCACCCTCGTCACCCCCTTTTCCAGCGCCGTTGTTACTGATTTCAGAATCATCAACTACCAATCCGGAAGAACCCCCGCAGAAAATGCCGCCACCATGACCGCCCTGACCGCCATCTGGTCCATAGTACCATCCAGCGCCTCCGTTGCCGGCGGCATTACTATTGAT
>CAYWOD010000054.1:0-15264 GCA_964459805.1 uncultured Pirellulales bacterium | reverse complement strand
CCTCCAGCGAAGACGAAACACAGCATACTCCCCCGCCGTCTCCCCCATGCCCAGATGGATATCCACTACCACCCTCGTCACCCCCTTTACCAGCGCGGTTGTTACTGATTTCACAATCACCAACTACCAATCGGGAAGAACCGCCGCAGAAAATGCCGCCACCATGACCGCCCTGACCGGCATCTGGTCCATAGTACCATCCAGCGCCTCCGTTGCCGGCGGCATTACTATTGATACGGCAATTACCAACCTCCAGCGAAGACGAAACACAGCATACTCCCCCGCCGTCTCCCCCATGCCCAGACGGATATCCACCATCTCCGGCCACATTGCCCCTAATATGCGAGCCGTAGATCTCTAATGAGCAAGATTCATCGCAATAGATCCCCCCACCATCGCCGCCCTTGCCACCGTCGACACCTTCATCATCATCTCCCCGGGCACCCCGACCCGTACAGTTATTGGCAATATTCGAGTCATAAACCACCAACAAGGAAGAGTCAGCACAATGAATGCCTCCACCGTCTCCCCCACAATGAGTTCTATTGTTCCTGATTGTGCAGCCCTTTACAGTGACCGAAGAACATGTGCAGTAAATACCACCCCCCACGTTAGCGAGACAGTCGCTAATACAGCAACCTGAGATTGTTACGCTGCTGTTCACGGCACAAATGCCTCCACCACCTCCGTACCCCTCCTCCCACAATCCATTGCCATTGCCGCCCCTGACCGTAAAACCATCCAACACGGTTGACTGCCCGATCTCCAGATCGTCGGCCCTAACAACACGATAGCTGTTATCACCCCGCGACGCATCGTGTAAATCGCCCACGTCATTTCCACCGATATCCCCGCTCAGAACAGTCTCATACTTCTCAATGTCACGGTGATCCGGCTCCGCCTCACCAAATCCCCCATACCCGCCCCATACCGCAACACCGCCGATTAGGCCGAACGCCGCCTCCCGCTCGCCCGTCCCGCCCGGCACCGCCGAACTCCTGTCTGGTGTATAAACACCCTGAGCCACTCTTATCTCAACCGGCTTTTCGCTAAGATTGGCATCCGCCAGCGCATCCTGCAGGAAATTGTAAGCATCCTCCCAGCTCGTTCCATCATCCACTCCCGGAGCATTAGCATCAACATAGATGACCTTTCCCCAAGCACTTACTGAGCCAACCAGCACTACGAAGAGAACCGTGATTCGCGCCAACAGGTTTGAACTTCTCGCTCTAACCATTCTATCTACCTCCAGTCCCCAGATTAGCCCGCACACCTGTGGTGCGGGCAATATCCAACGCCGAGATTCATCTCGGCGTCCTCGCACGACCCGCCCTGCGACAGATCAGCAGAATAACTCCTCAGATCTTCCTATAACATACCACATCCCAAAACCTTTGTCAACCCCACCACCTGCCAATTTTTTTGCCCTGCCTTCCGTTGTCTGTCCTCTGTTTTCTCCCCTCCGTGGCCATTTTTTTTCGTCCCAGCCTGTCCTGAGCTTGGCCTGTCCTGAGCATCGTCGAAGGGTCGAATGGATTCGTGGCTGAATTCTCTTTATCTCTTCGTGGCAGATTTCTCTCGTGTCAATCTGGGCAATCTGTGGTAAATTTTTTTCGGTTTTTTTAATTTTCTCTCTTGATTTTTCGACCCCTCATTTTTGGCCCAAAAATCAAGCGTGCCTAAAAACCGCCCAAAAAACGCGCATTTCCGTCAATTTCCTGTTAATGTTTTGACAAAAAGTGCAAAAAAGTGCACAAAATCGCACTTTTTTGAAAATACCCATTTTCGAGCTAACTCTTTACTCACAACAGACTTATCGCGCCAGTCCCAAAAACCAGGTGTCCAATCGTACCCCAAAATCCGCATTTTTCGCCCAAAAACCAAGATCAGCCAAAAAATGCCGAATTCCCCCCGCCGCAAGCCCGATTTTCGACAAAAAATCGCCCTCTGCACTACCGGCTTCACTTAATAGAGCGTCATCGGCTCGTGGTCCCTGCTGCCCCGGCGATAGACCGTGATGCCCTTACAGCCAAGCCGATACGCCATTTTGTAGGCCTTGTCCACCGCAGCGATAGTTGCCTTGGGCGGCAGGTTTATCGTCTTACTCACCGCCGCATCGCAATGACCCTGAAACGCCGCCTGCATCCGAATATGCCACTGGGCTTCAATATCATAAGCACACCTGAAAACCCTGCGGATATTGGCCGGGATTTCGGTGATTTGCCGGATGCTGCCGGTCTTGGCAATCTGTTTTTCCAGCTCTTTGCTGTAGAAACCGCGTTCCTGCATCACTCGTCTGAAAATCGGGTTTATCTCTCGCAATTTGGCGCCGTCCAATACCTGCCGGACAAATACCAGCGAATAGGCCGGCTCAATGCTGCATGAGCAGTCGGCAATTATACTTATCGTCCCCGTCGGTGCGACACAGGTGATTGCGGCATTGCGCAGCTTCTTTCTCCTTCTGCGCCAGATACTGCTGCTCCAATTCGCAAAAGCCCCGCGTGCCCCAGCCAGCTCGCAGTCGGCCTTATGCGCCTTATCGTTAATGAACTTCATAATCTGCGAGCCGAATTCAACGCCCCGGCGCGAATCGTACGGTATTCCCAGCAGAAAGAGGCAATCGGCAAAGCCCATTACGCCCAGGCCGATTTTGCGATTATCGCGGGCCAGGCGGGTTGTGTCCTCGACCGGATAATTGCATTCATCGATGATATTGTCGAGGAAGCGCACGGCCAGCGCAACGGTCTTAGCCAGTTTTTTCCAATCCATATCCACCCTGCCGTCGGTCAGCGTTACGAATTTGGCGAGATTGATACTGCCGAGGGTGCAGGCCTCGTAGGGCAGCAGGGGCTGTTCGCCGCAGGGGTTGGTGGCCTCTATCGACCCCAGCGACGGGGTGGGGTTGTCACGGTTGATTCGGTCGATAAATACCAGGCCCGGCTCGCCTGTTTTATGTGCGGAGCGTATGAGCACTTTCCATAAATCACCGACGGTATAGAAGCGGCCGGCGGGCTTTGATGCGGGTTTAGCTTCGGCCGGCAGCTCGTGCAGGTCGTTTATCGTGTAGGTTGCGAAGTCGATTCGCCGCGGCAATAGGTATCTTTGCCGTGTGCGAGGATTTATCACGATGTGCGGCGAGCGGCCGGACCTGAGGACCTTTTTCATCCAGGCGTCGGTGAGCTTAACGGAGATGTTGAAGTTGGTGAAGGCCTTTAAGTTCTGCTTGGCGTGCAGGAATTTTAGGATGTCGGGGTGCTCGACGCCCATCATACCCATATTTGCGCCTCGGCGAAAGGCCCCCTGCTGAATCGCCTCGGTGGTCTGGGAAAAGACTCGCCAAAAACTGACCGGCCCGGACGTTGTTCCGCCGCTGGAGGCGACTCGGTCGCCGGTGGGCCTCAATCTGTCGAAGGAAAATCCCGTACCGCCGCCGGCCTGCTGAATCAAGGCGGTCTGCTTGATCGCCTCAAATATCCCTTCAATGCTGTCCTCGACCGGCAGGACAAAGCAGGCGCTGAGCATTCCTCGGCGTCCGGCGTTCATAAGGGCCGGGGAATTGGGCAGGAACTTCAGCGAGGCCATCAAATCGTAGTATTCCTTGTGCCATTTGCGGATTCCGGCTCTGGCTGCCCCATATTTGGCCTCGGCACCGGCTACGAGCGACGCCACTCTGCTGAACATCTGGGCCGGCGTTTCGATGCACCGGCCCTTTTCGTCCCTGATGAGGTACCTGTTCTGCAGGACGGTCAAGGCGTTCCGGCTGAGCACGGGCGGCTCGCCGGGCGGAGGTTCGTTTCTCGTATCTCGCATCTCGTATCTCGTAAAAAGCGCGAATATCGAAACTCGATACCCGAACGAAGCTGAGAGCGCAAGTGCTCGCAGTTCTGGATCCCCGCTTTCGCGGGAATGACAGATAGTGAGAATATATTCGTGTTGGGCGCTTTTAATGTACGCTGTCGTAGCGGCATCTGTTCTAAGGTTTTGAGGCTCGCTTAATCCATTTGAAGCGAAAGACATTGCGAATCTTTTCGGTGAACTGGACGCCCAGGCGCTGGGTGCTGGTTTTGAACTCGGCACGGCTCAAATCGTCAGTGGTGGGCCCGGGCGGAGCTTTGCCGAATACGGACAGTAAGCACCCCGCAATATAGCCTATGGTCTGATCCATTTTTCTGCGGAAAAACATTTGTGGATGTTAGTATTTAGTCGTTAGGATTTAGTATTTAGTATTTAGTCGTTAGTGTTTAAGCGTTGGGATTTAGCTTTTTGATTAGTCCCATTGTCATTTTGCTGATTTCTTCAATGCTGCCTAACAGCGCGTGAGCCTCACGACTATCGATGTATTCTAAGCGCGTGGCTATGATGACTTGGGTAGTAAGCTCAGCACAACTCCCAAGAGATACGTACAAGAATTGCCTATACTCTCGGTTATGCACTCTGGCAAACCCTTCTGAAATGTTTGAAGGTATTGAGACGGCAGAACGTCTCAGTTGGCTTGTCAAGCCGTATGTTTCTTCCTTTGGAAAAGTCTTGGTAACAGTATAGACATCTTCGACCAGCCTTATACCTTTTCTCCAGATTTGTAGGTCCTTGAAGCTCTTGATCTTTTTAGCGGGTCTTTCGGCCATTGGATGTGATGCGCTATCCGATATCTATGCTATTCACTAAATACTACTCACTAACAACTGTAGTTTACCTTTGGACGGCCACTTTCACCGAGGCGAGTAATTCTTCACCGGTCCTGCTTATTGATTCGGATTTGGCGAACAGTTGGTGTCTGTCGAGAATCTCGGCAGCCGAATCGTAGTATCCCTGCACCGCACCGGTTCCTCCCTCGGCGGTGCCGATTGTCTTGTAATCGCCTTCCAGCAACCAGGAGCTTATCTCGTCATCGTACTCTGCCGGGTAAATCAAGGCGACGGCGAATTTGTCGTCGTTGTACTTAGTTAGATGGACTTTTGCCCGGCAAGGCGGGGCAGCCCTCACGGCCAAATCAACGAGCGTTTTGTAATCCCGCCTGGTCGTCTCAAGGTCGCTCGAATAGAAGAACATCCCGGCCTCGAGCTGGAAGGTCTCGGCGGGGACGCCTTTTAGCTCGAGCTTGCCGTCGGGGTAAGCCCTGTGAATCTTATAGACCTTGCCGTGCTTGTATTTCTCGCTCTCAAGCAGTTCAGCCACCTCCCGGGCGGTAAAGCCGACGCCGGCGTGATCGCCGAAGTCGAAGATATACAGGCCGACGTACTTATCCGGTTTTTGCAATTTTGGCAGTTCCATAATCGGCAATTATAACCGCGGATTCCGCAGATTGCACGGAAAAATTGGGGGGGGAGGATTGGAAAGGGTGTGGCGGGATTTTCTGGCAAAGGATCTCAGCCTTGTCAAAATCCCATTCACGAGCGTAACAAGGCCACTATTGTCATTGCGAGGCCGCAGAATGTGGCCGTGGCAATCTCCCGTTTGCGAATGACAGAGATTGCTTCGCTTCGCTCGCAATGACAAGAGCAAGTAACTTCTTGTCAAGAATATGGTTATATAGTGCCGGAAAAATTGGGGGGGGATTGGAAACCTTGACATGAGTCAGTGATGCTCTAAGATGGCTACGGAATAGGCACCAGGTGTTGAATGCCAGCCTATGTGAGAGTGACTAAAAGACGGGAGGTCAGAGGTAATGCGTACTGGTTCAGTGTGAAATAGACATTTTCCCTTTACAATTAAGAGAGTACGTTGCCTTGGGCAGGGAGGTTTTCTTAGGCATAGGGGAGTTCTGGATTACCGTTGCGAGAGAGCAGCGTTATCCGTATCAGAAGATGATCAAGAAGGTGCTGGATTACTATGTCTCGCATTACAAGAGTGCGTGAGACGGGAAGGGGTTACTACGGATAAAATGGTTTGAAAATTCACCTGTTCGCAGTAGATTATCCGATTATATTGACGTAAGTGGTCTTTGCGATTTTCAGGAGTAGATTATGGCCGAAGGTAAGATCGAGCCGGCACAGAGAATAAAGCGGCTGCCGCCGTACCTGTTTGGGCGGTTGAATGCGCTGAAACTGGCCAAACGTCAGCAGGGCGCCGATATCATCGACTTGGGGATGGGCAATCCGGCCGATCCGGCCCCGCAGATTGTGATTGATAAGCTTTCTGAGGCTGCGCGGGACCCGCGTAACCATCGCTACAGCGCCTCGAAGGGCGTTAAGAACCTGCGAAAAGAGATTGCGAAAAAATACGAGCGGAACTGGAACGTGCAATTGGACTGGGAGACCGAGGTCCTTGCGTGCATAGGCTCGAAGGAGGGCTTTAGCCATCTGTGCTTAGCAATGATGGGCCCTGGGGATACCGCGATTGTTCCGGACCCGGCCTTTCCGATACACAACTACGCCGTTGCGCTGGCCGGTGCGAATGTTGTCTCCGTGCCTCTGGGCAACGATGCCAAATTCATAAGTAACGTCGCGATGGTGATTGAGAATATGTACCCGAGGCCCAAGCTGCTGATTCTCAACTTCCCGCACAATCCGACCGCGATGACGGTCGATGAAGGCTTCTTTGAGCCGGTGGTCGAGCTTGCAAAGCGTTTCGGCATAGCGGTTATTAATGATTTCGCCTACGGCGAGACTTGCTTCGATGATTACAAGGCTCCGAGTCTCCTTTCTGTCAAGGGGGCAAAAGAGATCGGCGTCGAGTTTACCACGATGAGCAAGCCTTACAATATGGCGGGCTTTCGTATTGGCTTTATCGCCGGCAACAGGGAAATGATCGATTACCTCGCTACGATAAAGGGCTATTACGACTACGGCATTTTTCAGGCGATCCAGATAGCCGGCATCATTGCACTGCGGCACTGCGGTGAAGATATTATTCTCCAGAACCAGAAGTATCAATCTCGTCGGGACGTTGTTTGTGGTGGTCTTCAGCGGGTCGGCTGGGAATTGGCAAAACCTCGCGCGACGATGTTCGTCTGGGCAAAAGTGCCGGAGGAACACTCTAAAGGCAAGGGCAGCATTGACTTTGCAATGGATCTTATGGAGCACGCTGAGGTGGCGATCGCTCCGGGCAGGGCGTTCGGCGAAAACGGCGAAAACTATATGCGGGTCGCCCTGGTGGAAAATGAGCAGCGGCTTCGTCAGGCGATTCGCAACATCAGCCGATTTGTGCAGCAAAAGCCGATTAGAAAGTCCAAAACGAACCGGTAAAGCCGGACAGCAATCAGCGTGTGCCTCGGCAGACTACGGTTTCTTCTTGTAGGTCTGTGCGCAGGCAGATGGCGTTTCCCCCCAAAAGGCCTTTTTTTGAAGAATTTTTTCAGAAGATTTCCGCGTATCCATTGCCGGAAATGCCCAAAAACAGCCCGGCAGGGGTGATTCTTGGCAATTGCCTGCAATTCTTTGGCGGTAGGGATCAGAAAGACGGGAAAAAAGGCTTGACTTCAAGAGAGGCGTTTTAGTTAAATGCGGCTATAAGGGTGTACATTTATTTGGCAATATAGGGTTTTTGCGATCAGCAAAGGTCCGGGTTTTGCCACAAGGAGGAGGTAATGTGATGAGACGTATCTGTCCAACAATTGGCCGGTATGGTCTGGCGTTTAGCTTTGCGGCTGTTGTGGTTTTTCTAATCCAGCCTGCACATTCCCAGACGCTGAGGGTAGCGCTGCTGCTTCAGCAGACGCCTGCTAACGGGGGCATAGTAAGTCCGCAAATAGGCGTTCATCATTTCGAGGCGGATTCCGAAATCACTTTAATCGCGGTCCCAAGGTCCGGCTATCAATTTGTCTATTGGCTGGGTGATGTTGTTGATCCGACGGCGAACAAGACCATTGCCTATCTTAACAAGCCAAAGATTATAATCGCAGTTTTTCAGCGGGTTGAGCATGACCAGTTGGTTGCAGGTCAAGCTCCGCGCCACAGCGGAGGTGGCGGCGGTCTGTTTGCGAGCAGGCCCCTAATCAGTGCCGCAGCTCCCCGCACCGGCGGCACCGGCGGTGGTGGCGGCCCGACTCGACCGACAGAAGGCGATGATCCGAACCCGCCGGACGGTCCTCTGGACGACCCTTTTGACCCACCGAATGACCCCTTCGATCCGCCGGATGATCCGACGGTACCGGAGCCGGCCACAGGGATATTATTGACCTTGGGTGGGTTGGCTTTGCTAAGAAAGCGCAGGGCACAGTAGAGGCGTTCAACAACGAATCGCCGGGGATGCCAATTCGTTAGCTGAGCCGGCTTCACTCAAACCTGAAGCCGCACGTATCTGCGGTAATAAACTCGGATTCCGTTCGCGGATATTTCCTGCAATTGAGGGGTCGGATGGGATAAATGGTGCAATATGATTTGCCGTCCGGTTTGTATTTTAGAAAGGGACAGACGTTCGGCAGTTTGCAGCACGCGCCGCAGCCGACGCATTTACCCCTGCGTTTTTTGGAAACGGGCAGTATTGCAGTAATAGTCCTTTTCGTTCTCGCAAGCCATGTATTTCTCTTTTGCTCGGCCATAATCGGATATTTGCACAGGATTACCTCAACGGATATTTCGGCGGATTATCCCCAAATTCTGTAGGAACGTCAAGTAATTCTGAGCAGCCAAGAGATTTCGAGTCTTTGATTTGTAGGCCGGCGTTGTGTTGATCTCTGACGATAGTGCTATAGTTTTGGTCTGAGGGTCGTTGAGAGAGTTCAAGTGGGTCTCGTTACCGCATCCACAGGCAGTCCGATCTTGCAGAGAAGAGAGGCGAGGAACCTGCCATATTTTGTTCTCCATAGTCTGTCTGCAGAGCGCGGTTGATAATATGCGAAGGTTATGTAGAGCTCGCCGGACGCATTCTTGAACGTGACGATGCTCGAGGCGCCGGTAGTGCTATCGGGGCGCACGTACATTGTCTGGGCTTGCTTCGGCCATCGAGCATTGCTGGCCGGCTCGATACACTCTCCGCGCCGCTTGAGATAGCTGCGAAAGGCATCTTTCCATTTCTCCAGGTCGTCGGCGGGCGCAACGATCTGCAGGCGCCAGTGGCGTGGGCCGTTCGGCCGGGCGCACCGACGGTAAATAAACCAGTCGCCCTGTGCGATATATTTCTCTACGGGAAACTCACGGAGTTCTTTCGGTATCACAAGCAACGATTGAAACGTGTTGCGGTTTGTGATAACTGCGTTTGGCCCAACCACGGCAGTCCTGAGCAGCAGGACAATCCCCAACAACACTACAAGGATACCGCCAATGATCAATCGAATCCTGGTTATTCGCATCCTAATTTCCATGTCCATGCGTCCACTGAGCCGCAGTTATTCCGACGCACCGCTCCGGCGCTTATGATAAATGATTTGCGCATTTTTGTCTAAACTTTGAACTCCTCCGGTTTGAATTCGAGTTTTCGTGCGGCTTCGACGGCTTCGTTGACTTTGAGGACGGCGACGGCGGTCTCGTATCCGACTTCGGCAGGGCAATTGAGCTTGACCTTGCCGCGGCTGCGAATCGCCTCGAAGAAATTCTCCAGGTGCGGCTGATGATAGAGTTTGTCCATCTTCACCAGCAAATCGTATTTCGGTGGCGCCACGGAAGGCGGCCTTACTGAAGGAAGCAGGCTTTTGCCCGCGTCTTCTTTCTCCGGCTGACTTATCCCTCCGGTTTTTCTCAAATAGCCTTTCTTGACCCACTTGTCCCATTTGGTCTCGTGGAGCCACCCCTCCCGATAGACGTTGCATCTTGAAGGTGGGTACTCGCTGATCAAGAGTGTTGCTTCGTCGCCCATGAAGCTCTCAAAATATCCCTGGCAACTGTTTGTCGTGCCCGTTTGATAAAGCGCTCTGACTGTTCCGTCCTTGGTCTCGTACTCATATATGGCCATGACACTGTCATACCATTGATGATCCTTCCAGTAGTCCGTGCCCCCGCTGGCTACGACGGATTTCGGATTGGCGCCGAGGAACCAGCTATATATGTCAATCTGGTGTGAGCCGAGGTCAACAATCGGTCCTCCGCCAAGTCCCCTGTACCAGCGCCAGTTCCGAAATTGATGCATGGAGTTGAAGCCGTATTTCTCAAGAGTTTTCCGGTCAATAGCGGCCTTCTTGGGAAAGCCGAGGTCCTCGCACGCCGCCTTGCTGCGGTTCCACTGGCCGTTGACCGTTGTGATCCTATTCAAGAGTTTTGCTTCTTTGATCAGCTTCTCGTAGCAGATGATGTACCGCGGGTTGCTGCGGCGCTGATGGCCGATTTGCAGAAGCTTGCCTGTCTGCCTTGCTGCTTCGACCATCTGTCGAGCACCCTCGAGGGTGTTTGACATTTCTTTCTCACAATAGACGTGCAGGCCGGCCTTCAGACAGGCCACGGTATGCTCGGCGTGCCGAAAATCGGGCGTGGCAATTATCACTGCGTCAAGGTCCTTTTCCTTGTCAAGCATCTGCTTATAGTCCACATAAGCATTGTTCGGATGGCCGAACCGTTTCAAAAGGCGCGATATATTTCCCTGATTGTAGGCAGTCCAGATGTCACAAACGGCCTTGAACCGCACGCCGGCAATCTTCAAACACGTGGTCGCGAGGACCTTGCCTTGCATACCAGCACCGAGTAAGGCGACGTTTATATCGTCCGGCTTTTTCCGGCCCGTTTGTCCCAAGGCCGCGCTTGATAATACCAATCCCGCACCGGCTACAGCGGCCGAATGCAGAAATCCACGCCTGTCTATATCTGCTTTTTTCTTTTGATTCTCCACTTTCTGGTCCTTTCGCCATTTGATTGACCGGTGCATTTGTTTATATCATCGTTCCAGTATTGCAATTGCGCGAAAGGGTGAAAAGTTACAGAAATTTCCTCTCTCGGCTACCAGCAGCATAAAAACAGGGACCGGGAAAAACCAGGCCCTTCCTGGTGTTTTGAAAAAAAGCCGGCCTTAATCCTGCTGGAAGCCTGCAAAGCGCAAAACGCAGTGACGTTAGGTTCTGCTGCTGTACTGATAACGGTCCATATCAGATAAAGCTGCAGGACGAAGAACTTATCCTCTCCCGGTGCACCTGGTCCACCAGTCTTTCCACATATTGGCCATTCTCTGCGCCCTTTGTGGATATTGTCCTGCCAGATTGTTCAATTCCGTTCTGTCTTCTTCAAGGTCATAAAGCTCCCAGTCGGCGTCGCCGTAGCGAACAAGCTTCCATTTGCCTGTCCGTACGGCTTTGGCCCTGCCGAACTGCCAATAAAGCACATCGTGGCCCTGCCGTTGCTGTCCTCGAAAAATCGACAGTAAGGATTTTCCCGCGAGAGGCTTGAGCTTCCTGCCGTCGATTTGGTCGGGATAAGCGGCGCCGGCTATCTCCATAAAGGTCGGAAGGACATCGATTATGTGCCCCACCTGGTCCGTTACAGTACCCGGCTTGATGACACCGGGCCAGTGGGCTATAAAAGGAGTACAGGCGCCTCCCTCGTAGTCGGTCGATTTGTACTTGCGATACGGCGTGTTGCTGGCATTGGCCCAGGCCAGCCCCAGGGCACGGTAGCCCTCAACAGGTCCGGGCGGAATAGCCGGGGTTTTGTCCGGCGTTTCGGCGCAGCCGCCATTGTCGGCCAGAAACAGCACAAGGGTGTTTTCCCGCTTGCCGAGCTGCTTTACTTTCGCCAGCACTCTGCCAATTGCCTGGTCCATGCGGTCCACCATTGCGGCATAGACCGCCATCTTCAAATCGGCCTGGTCCTTTTCCGAATCGCTCAGCGAATCCCAGCTCGGCACACGCTCATCCCGCGGAGACAGTGCGTATTTCGAGTCCAGGATCCCCATTTTAATTTGCCGCTTATAACGTTGGCCGCGAAGCTTGTCCCAGCCGATCTTGTATTTGCCGCGGTATTTGGCGATATCGGCCGGCCAGGCGTGCAGCGGGTAATGCGGCGCCGTATGCGGCAGATACAGCAGAAACGGCCTGTCCTCATTCTTATACTCTTCGAGCCGTTCAATTGCGTAATCCGCGAAGGCATCGGTGGTGTAGAAGTCCTTGTCTTCGGGGACGTATCCCATAATGACCTTGTCCTCGATGGCCCAACGGCGGGGAGTCGGCCTTTTCCGGCCGGGCTTGCCCTCACCGGGTCTGGCCTTTGTTCCAGGGTTCCAATAATTACAGCAGCCGTCCGCCAGACCGTAATACCTGTCAAACCCGCGGGCCGTCGGAAGCGGGCTTTGATGCCATTTGCCCGAGGCGATTGTTCGATAACCGGCGGCGCGCAGGACCTCAGCGAAGGTAGCGCCGTGCTCCATGTTTCCAACTCCCACGGCCTGGTCATACTGACCGGTTAGAAGGGATGCGCGGGTGGGACTGCATTTGGCGCAGTTATAAAACTGCGTGAAGCGCATTCCGCCCGCCGCCAGTGCGTCGAGATTCGGCGTCTCGATTTCTCCGCCAAAACATCCGATGTCGGAGTACCCCAGATCGTCGGCCATTATCAAGACGATGTTCGGCCGTCTCCTTTTGCCGGCGGGCCCCTGCACGGCACCGGCACACTCTGGCGTCACCATACCAGCGGCCCCCACAGCCGCTCCGGCCGCAGCGAGCTTAATAAACTCACGCCGATTCATTCTGCAATCCATCAGATAACTCCTTAACCTGTCAAAAGCTTTTACCTGGACCGTATCCCGGAGACTGCTACTACTTTCTCTTAACATCAAGCGCCATCAAGACATCGCCGTGGCGGATATAGAGCTGACCATCGCATACAACCGGATGTGGCCAATCCGCGCCCACACAGACCGAACCACCGGATAAGAGCACAACTGATAGAACAAGGCTTACGATTGCTCTCATCACGAATTCCCTTGCAAACTCCAGACAGTCCTCCGGCGAGCTTTAAGCTCCCCTTCGGTACCGCCCTGTACTCCAACGAAATGTGCAACTGTACAATAGCTGAGCTTAGCTTTGGGTCGGTCAGCCCTTCTTAGCTGCCGAAATGACTTTCTTGCCGGTAACCTTTTGGGCGCCTCTTGAAGTAGTCAACTCTCCGACAAGCTTCCTGCCGTCCAGTTTGCCTTTGAAGCTGATCTCGAATTTTCGCTCACCGAACTCCATCACTATCTTGAAGGACACCTGGTCGTCTTCAAGATCGACCTTCTTAATGGCGGTTGACCCGTACAAGCCGCTCAAATCAGGGTTGACTTGCAGTATCTGCTTACGGCTGCCGCGCTCCGATGCGATTTCAAGCTCCCATTTGCCCACAAGGGCGGCGCCAACGCGTTTTCCCTCTGCCGGGGCCTCACCGCGCTCACTCTTGAAAATGCCGGAAAGCGCATGTCTCTTGACCGTTCCCTCGAATGTCGATTCCCACTCGCGATCCTGGATCTTGCTCTTGCGAGTGAACGTCAGCTTGCCGGCTTTGAAATTCACGTCTGTGATCTGGTGTTCGCCCCGTTCGCTCTGCCAGTCCGCAGTGAGCTTACTGATCTTGCCCTCCTTTTCGGTCTTGAGAACAAGTGTTCCCGTGTATTCCCGCTCGCCCACCTTGACCTTCATCTCCCAGCTTCCAAGCACCTTCGGCATCGGCCTGATACGCTTGCCCTCAATCTTAGACTCGCCCCTCTCGCTCGAGAGTGTCCCTGTGAGCTTCCCACCTTTGATCATCCCGGCGAAGCTCGTTCGGAATTCACGGTCGCCGAATTGATAGACCTGTACGAAGCTGAGCTCTTTACCTTCATATTTGAGGTCCTTCAACTCAGAGAGTCCCCAAAAGCTGATCCACTTACCGGCAAGCTTGCCGGCCTTGTCCTTCGAAAACGACAGAATCGACGTCATCTCTTGCTCGCCGAAGGCCACCTTCGTCAGCCAGTCTCCCGTAATCCCTTTCTTTTCCCGCCCGGCCGATCCGTGTGCCAAGGGCGTCGCCAAAACCATAAGCGCAAGAAACCCGACTGTCTTGTAAAATGCTGCCTGCTTCATAGTGTATTTCTCCTAACAGAAAGATTATTTAGACCCTCCTCTTGTACTCTATCAACTTGCGATTGTCAATCTCTACTTTTTCACCGGCCCTGGGGCCACGCTCCCCCAGCCGAATGTCTTGGCACGGAGTTCAAGGGAAAAAAGCCTCTGTGGTTTTGCGTGAGGTTGCCGTACGTAAAAGAATCGGTATTTGTTCGATTGACATCGAATGCAATGCCGTGTATCATAGGGCCTGAAGTGTGCAGGAGCACCATTTATGAAGTCAAATGGAAAATCTCAGTTGTTTTTTCTTGCGTTCACCGCCCCATACGCGTTGCCTTGCACATATCCCAAGAAACCAATTCCCTATCAATTCAATCATCAACCAAGGAGACAGACATGACTCAACCCATCGACAAGTCCAAAGTCAACCGTCGAGAGTTTTTCAAACAAAGTGGTTCGCTTGCTGCGGGCGCAGCGGTGCTCGGCCGCCTTGCGCCGGCCGCCTTCGCCGGCGAAGACAACACGATCCGCTTGGCGTTGATCGGCTGTGGTGGGCGTGGCGCCGGCGCCGTCGGCGACGCCCTGTCTGTTCCAGACAGTGGGCCGGTCAAGTTGTATGCGATGGCCGATCTTTACGAAGACCGAATGGAATCGCGCTACAAGGCGCTCCAGAAAAGGTTCCCGGATAAAGTCGCCGTCGCCGCGGACCGCAAATTCATCGGTTTTGACGCCTACCGCAAGGCCATCGACATCCTGCGGCCCGGTGACGTGGCCCTGTGCACCACGCGGGCCTACATCCGGCCGGTGCACGTGGAATACGCCATCAAGAAGGGCATCAACGTCTTCATGGAAAAACCATTCGCGTCCGATCCGGGCGGCCTGCACCGACTGCTCCGCGCCGGTGAAATGGCCGAGAAGAAAAACGTCAAGGTCGCCGCAGGACTCCAGTGCCGTC
Source organism: uncultured Pirellulales bacterium (assembly GCA_964459805.1). Classification (GTDB taxonomy): domain Bacteria; phylum Planctomycetota; class Phycisphaerae; order Sedimentisphaerales; family Anaerobacaceae; genus DAOVRL01. The sequence goes on along the minus strand of CAYWOD010000054.1, from coordinate 436 downwards.
ACTCCCCGGCCCGCCAGGCGCTGATTGATAAAATACACGACGGTGCCATGGGCGAGATACCGCTGATCCGCGCCAACCGCCTGGGTGGCGGTGGATGGCTTGGTAATCAGGGCGACAATGCCAACAATATGATGAGTCAACTCCAGTTCGGCAGGGGCCATCTTTTCTGGGTCGGCTCGGGCCACATGGTTGACAATCTCATCCATCAGATCGACGAGTGCTGCTGGATCAAAAATGCCTGGCCTGTCACTGCGCACGGCCTCGGGGGCCGCGTTCCTCGCAGCAAAGACTGCGGGCAGAACATCGACATCTACTCGATGGAGTTCACATTCGCCGACTGCACCAAGGCCTTCTGCGGTTTTCGGCGCATCGCCAAGACTTACAGCGAGTTCGCCACCTTCATTCACGGCACCAAGTGCGCCGCACAGTTCTCCGG
>CAYWOD010000053.1:5839-18190 GCA_964459805.1 uncultured Pirellulales bacterium | reverse complement strand
AGAAGCTCGCCAAGCAGCTTGCGATGGCCTTTGTCTTTCTGCTCGGTAAGGGCCTTGTCAATCTGCTCGGCAGTCACAATGTCCCGTGCCAGCAGCAGTTGCCCAAGCTGCATCTTGTTTTCTATAGCTATCTGACTCATAGTTTCCGTCTCGTATTTCGCAGCCGGCCGCATAAGAGCCAACCGACAATTGTCCAGTGGCAAATCCTCGACGAATTTATTCTCCACGCAATTGCTGATTCACCGCAGCACTTACGCAAAACTCTTTACCGCCCCGGCGAGCTCTGCGTAGTGGTCAAATTCATTCTCAAGTCGGGTAATCTCAAGGATTTTCATGCAGTTTTCATCAAGTCCCGCCAGTCGAAGCTCGCACTTGTTCTCCGTACAGTAGTCCCGAGCCCACAACAACTGTTCCAATCCCTGGCCGCCGATAAATCCCACCCCGCTCATATCGAGCACTATACCGGACTTTCCTGTCGCGATTATATCGGTGATCGTCTGTCGAAACACTTCCGCGACGTCACCGTCCAGCTCACCCTGCAGCTCGGCAACAGTAACATCGTTATAGTCCTGCTTATTGATTTTCATCGGATTAACGTCCCCACGGCAGCAGTGCCGTACTCTGAAAAGTTACCGTTTCCATCGACCCCCACAAAACCGACAGCCTCCTGCAAAACATCCCAGAGATGGTAAACATCGCTCTCGATAAATATCCTGCCGACTTTCTCGTCAAACTGAGTGCCCAATCCTTTTTCTATCTCCGCAAGTGCCTGTTCCACGGTTCTTGCATCTCTGTAGGTCCGTTTTGACGTCATGGCATCGAAGCTGTCCGCCAAGCCGACAATTTTGCCTATAAGAGGCACCTGCTCGCCGGCCAGGCCATTGGGATACCCCTTGCCGTCAACGCGTTCGTGGTGACATAATATACCCGGCACGATATCACGCATTTGTTTTATCTCACGCAAAATGCCTGCTCCTATCGATGGATGCTCTTTAATGCAGTCGAACTCCTGGTCGGTAAGCTTGCCCTTTTTGCGCAACACGGCTTCGTTCACGCCAATCTTGCCTATATCGTGCAGCAGCCCGGCCAGGTAAATCTTGTGCACCTGCTCTTCTGCGAGAAGCTCTTTCTCGAACAGCCTTTCCGCAATCCATCGCGAAATAAAAGCAACCCTTTCTGAATGCCCTCGAGTATACTGGTCTTTGGCGTCAATGCTGTTTGTCAGTGCCCTTAGCGAACCTATGAATAATTCCTTGAGGTCTGTGAACAGTCTGCCGTTCTCGATGAACACGGCACAACTGTTGGCCACAGAGTTAAACAGTTTTACGTCGATGCTGTCGAAATCCTGCTTGTCAATTCTGTTTATTGCAACCATCATGCCTATTACGTGGGTCCCATCCTGAGTTCTCTCTGCGAAATGGGACTCAGTTTTGTCTTTGCCGCACAGAGGTACGGCCATGATATTCTTTATATTGTCCGGCCAGTCATATTTGAAAGCCGAATCAACTTCGCTGTCCAGCAGCGCGTCTTTACCGGCGTTTATTTCCTCCGCCAGCCGGCTGTGCAAAACCGCTGCCATCTGCTCGTCTAAATCTATCAGCCCGGAACCGGCCGCCACTGCCAGCTGCTGTTCGTTCTCGATAGTCTTTTCCAGCAATATTGCGATACCCTCAACAAGAACGAGTTCGGTCAGGCTGTCACAAGCCATTTGCAGGAAGTTGGCATCTTGTTCGGTCACCCTCATATTCGTGCTGAGTTTGTGGAGCAGGACCAGCTCTTCGTATGTTTGCGCCAGCTCAGTGCCCACTATTTCAATCTGCTCTTCGGCTCTTGTTGAAGCTTGAAGATTCTCCACCAGGAGTCTGAGCATTTCCATCCAATATGCACTGTCAGGATGAAGCCCATTGGCGCCATGCACATTGTGCGAGGCGTTGCCCAAGTCAATTAGGGCCAGGCCGGCAGTTTCTCCGGATTCGGCCCTGTTAGGGGCGGCTTTTAGCACTGCGGCCAGCACCACGTTTTCATCGCCAAACCGCCACACCGGCGTTTGGGTATCAACGTTGGTGCTTTTTCCGTCGATTTGATCCAAGGCCTGCCGGCTTATTTGTGTAAACTGTTCGGCGCTGCTTTCAAACGCTCCGCCGCCACACAACAGGACAACTTCTCCGTCGGCGTTGCAGACTGCGAAATTGACACCGAATTTGTTTATCCTGCCGCCGAATTCCTCCAGTGCGCGTAGTTGCAATGGACTCAAAGTTTTCCTAACTGTATCTAACATGGCATCCTTCAGCTAATCAACGGTTGTTTTGAACTGATCATTGGCAATGCTTTTTCGATTATCCGTTATCAGCAATCAGCTCCTTCTGATAGAGAATGTCCTCGATGTTCCCCAACAGCTCCCTCGGGCTGAAGGGCTTGCTCAAACACCCTGATATCTGTAAATCTTCCTGTTGTTCTTTCGAAATAGCAAAGCTCCGAGCAGTCAACATTATGACCGGTACCTCTTTCGTTGCTTCGTTGCCCCGAAGCTTCTCCACAAGCTCCAGCCCGGTCATAATGGGCATTTGGAAATCAGTAACGATAATGTCCGGGTTCTCTTTGCAGGCCAGATCAAAGGCTTGCGCCCCGTTGTCCGCCGTTACAACCTCATAACCATTGTTACGAAGTTTTATCGCAACCACATGCACGATGTGTATTTCGTCATCCACGACCAGAACTTTCTTGTCTGTCATTGTACTGCCTCCACTAAGAACTAACGTATAACACATAGGGTACGATTCTTTTCATCGCCATTACTTTCACATTCTGCCACGGCCATCTTGGCCGTCTCTTCACGGGCTTCAAGCCCGCGCCGCGACCGGCTCTCCTCTCGCCAAAGGCAGCTCAAAGCCAAAAGTGCTGCCCACGCCGACCTTGCTTGTAACAAAGACTCTGCCGTCGTGGACCTTTTCAACTATCTGTTTGACAAGGTTAAGCCCGAGGCCGGTTCCTTTGGCCTGCTTTTTGTTCGCGCCTACCCTGTAGAACTTCTCGAAGACGTGCTCAACCTCGTCTTCCGGTATGCCGACTCCCGTGTCAGTTACATTCACTCTCGCCAGCCGTGCAATTTCGTCCACTTCGGTGTCGATTTTGACCGAGCCGCCGGCCGGAGTGTATTTGACTGCGTTACTCAACAGATTCACAATAACCTGCGATATCATATCCTTGTCCACCCGCACCTGGTCAAAAACAATCGGCTTTTGCCCGACAACCTCGATGTTCTTCTCCTCAGCGTAGCTTTTTATCATTTGGAGCTGCTCTTCTATGAGCATTGTCAAACTTGCCGGCTCCCTGCTTACCTTGATCAACCCGGATTCTATGCGCGAGATATTCAGTATGCCCTCAATCAAGCGATTTAGTCTCTTGGCCTGATTCTGAATCACCGAATAGAACTCTTTCCTTGTTTCCTCATCATCAGCTTCGCCGTCCGCCAGCATCTCGGAATAGGCCGTGATAGAAGCAAGCGGTGTTTTCAGCTCGTGCGAGACGTGACCGACGAAGTCGTTTTTCATCTGCGATACTTCCTTCTCGCGTGTAATGTCGTGCAGGACGGCCGCTGCGCCGCAAATCTGCTGCCTCTGGTCGAAAACACAGGAGACGACACAATCAAAAGTTTTCGGCACCTCGTCTTTTGTGAACTCGATTTCTCGTCTGGTTGCCCGCCCTTTGCTCTTCTTGCTTTGAGTCAGGAAATCAACAAACTCACTGTAGTCAGTTCCAATAAGCTCGTCTATCGGCTTATGGTGCGCACTCTTATAATCGAAACCCAAGAGTCGCCCGGCCGCCTCGTTTGCCGTCAACAGCTTGTCGTACTCGTCAACAACGATCACGGCATCGCGCATGCTGTATATGATCGCCTCGGTGTTCTTTTCCCGCCTGTGAGAGAGCTGAATCTGGATTTGCAGATCCTTGACCTGCCCGTCTAACTGAGCTGCGCGACCTGTACGGCTTTCAAAAGCCGTGTTAATGGCTTCGACCAGGCAATTCAGTATCGCATTGCCGGTGGGCTTGATCTCGGCCGGTTTGTCGCGCCCAAGCCATGCGGCTATGGACGTGATTCCCCAGGCGAGCCTTAACGAGCACCAGCCGAGCCAAATCACGCCCACAGCCCCGATGACATAGCACACCGGCACAACAAGCCCAAGGCGTTGTATGTAGCCGGCGAATCGCCAACCCTCTTCCGAGCCGGAATTCTGCCACACGGCCAGGCCGGCTGCAAACAAGCCAACCGCCACAATGACCGCGACTATCACATATAAGCTTCTTCCAGAGTTCAAACCAACAACTCCAAATCAGTCGATCATTGACCGGCTTCTACTAATGCTTTGTTGAGGTTTTGTCATTGCGAGGCCCTGGGGGCCGTGGCAATCTCATACGTCAGGCGTCGGAGATTGCTTCGCTTCGCTCGCAATGACATTCATTAACAACGTTGCTACAGAGCATTAGATACCTTCCAGCGTTCGCGTTTTCGCGTTCAGCCGTCAATAATCAGTTGTTTATCTCCTGATCCACTTAGGAGCTTCTTTTAGGTCAATGTCTTCCAGGATAATGCGCTCAAGCTTCTTGGCCTCGCCTGGGTCTGTTTCGGCCAGGATCTTTTCCTTCAGTCGTATCGCCTCGAGATACGCCGGACGAAGTCGAAGTGCAACACTCAGCTCCTTCGTTGCAGATTCGTTATCACCCTCAATGTGGCATCTCGCGGCCTTTGCGTAACGGTCTTCCGCCATTTTCGCCCTGCTTATGCTCTGCAATTCATCCTTCGCGCCGAATCTCTTACGTCGAACATCTTCGGCTCTTGCATCTCCGTCAACCTCGCTGGGCTCTTCTATGATGTGGGTGGTAAGCAGGACCATCACTTCCTCTCGCCGGACGGAATCCTTTTTGCTTCTGAACAAGGCGCCGATAATCGGTATATCTCCTAACAGCGGAACCTGCTTGCGCGTAGTGGTGATAACATCCCTGAACAAGCCGCCGATAACGATCGTCTCTCCGTCCTTTACAAGGATGTTGGTCCGGACCTCGGTCGTAGTTTCCTGCGGGACACCGTCATCGTCAAGTATAGCCGAACTATCCTTGGGATAAATGTCCATTCGGACATAACCATCGTTCCCGATATAGGGTCGAAAGGTTAGCACGGTTCCCACAGGTTTGAATTGGACCTCGCCCTTCGTTGCCACACCACCTTGTCCAATACTGGTACTGCTGCGATAGCCAAGTGTTGCTCCGATCTGGACCATTCCTTCTTGTTTGTTTACTGCGAGGACCTTGGGATTTGCAAGAACCGTGGTGTCGGTTACGCTCTCCAGGGCAGTGATCAACACCCTCACATCGCCGGTAGTGATTCCAAGCCTCAACCCGTCCCCTCCCTGAGTGGCGAAACCGAAAGTCTCGATTGGTGTCCCTTTCGTTATCGCCCCGTCTTTTAGGCCAGCGATGGGAGAGATTGCTGTGTCACCTCTGGAGATGTCGTCTGTAGTGACGATGTCCTCGGTTGCCGCCGTACCAGCGAGGCTGACACCGGCCGCCAGGCTCCAATCGACACCAAGCTCCATTCCTTCAGTCAATACCACGGCCAAAATAGTCGCCTCAACCAGCACCTGTTGGGGCCTCACATCAAGGGATTGTATTACCTCTTTTGCCTTCTCGATGTTTTCAGGATAGTCGTAGATGACAATGGTGTCGTGCAGCGCCATCGTATCACCACCGCCTCCACCACTGAGCGAGCCGCCGCTGGCGCCACCTCCAGCCGAGCCGCCGCCTCCACCGGATATCTGCTTTTCCGCGGGGGTGCTGCCCTGAATCACACCAGTTGCGCTGAGTACCGGCTTTACAAGCTTCTCGGCCTCTTCTGCAGTGATGTAGTACAAGGTTAAGACCTCATATACCTTCCGATCCTCATCTTCGAGGATCTTCTTGTACTCCTCGCGGGTATAGACCTTGATGATATTGCCTTCGGTCTCAATTGCAAAGTCACGCCCCAGGATGGCGTCCAGAGCCTGTTCAAATGTCACATCACGAAGGTTGGTGACGTTAATCATCCCATCCACCTTTGCTGAAGGCACAATGTTCTTCTGGTACCGCTCCTGCAGGAAGAGGAGTGCATCCTGGATTCTCATCTCCTTCTTGAAAGCAATCGATTGAATTTTCCCGCCTGGAGTAACGCTCTCTCCCGCCGCCGGGCTGGACGTAGCATCTGCGCCGCCACCGGCCGCTGCGGGCGCGGGCGTGCCGGCGGGCTGCCTGCTTTCAACGGCATCCATATCACCACCGGCTTCGGGCCCAGGCACGCTGCTCTCAACGGCATCTCCGAGACCACCCGCTTCGGCCGCGCCCTGACCGGCGCCGCCGAGCGAAATTGCCGCCATCGCAACAAGCACAAGCACCCACACAAACAAACCCTTTACTGTTCTGATTCCACTACTTGATTTTTTTTCCTCGTTCATAATTCTGCTCCTGTCAATCTGATCCCATTGCACGGCTCTTGCGAAACGGGACACCTATCATAAATCAACTGGCTCCTTCCACCGTCTCATCCAATTTCAACACCATCTCCACATCTCTACATCTTATCAACACACTGCTCTTGCTAATTTCAACCACTTCACATTCATACGTCTCGGTTGCATCACTGACAACCATCTTGTCCCCCACAGACAGTAGTTTGTCATTGATAAAGGCCTGGGGGGGCTCACCCCATCCTATCGCCTGAAGCTTCAATAGTTGTGTGAGCCGGGCGACTACTTCTTCGCTTACATCCGTTGAGGTGGCACTTACTTCATAACCTGTGCTATTTGTTTCTTGGTCCAACTTGAAATCTTGCCAGTCGGCCGCGTCAAAGAAGTCTCTGCCAATCATGTCGTTGCGGCCGGGAACCTCGGGCAGCTCCACATAAGATACTTTCAACGCCTCGCTTAGCTGCTCTTCCGCGTCCGTTTGCTCCGTCATGAATCTTGCTTCAGCGCTCTCCGGCCCTTCCTTGGTGAGCACCTTTACCCACATCACCGCCATTACCGCAATCAAACACAATGCTATTGCGCCCTTTTTCTTTTCTGCGGCCAACTGGCTAAAAAGCCTGTTGACGCCGCCTTCGTTATTTCTCGCATTCTGCCTCATATCTTTCACTCCTGCTCCTAACTTAAGTTTCAGTTTCTTCTATCCCTGCTCAACTTCTGCTGCGTAATAAATAACCGCTCTTGTCTCCATAGTCACTTCACCGCTGAAATTGGTGTCGTTTGTGAGCTTTACCTGCTCAATACGCACCAACCTGTCCAAAGCCTGCAGTCGTTTGTAGAATTCAAACACCTCGCCCAATCTCCCTTTGCACTTCATATTCACCGGTATGCAGGTCAGCTCCTCGCTCTTTATCTGCCCACCCGGTTCAACGACCTGCTCTCTTAGATTATGCTCATTCATTAGGTCGGCGATTCTGCGCAAGAACACACCAAGCTCTCTTTGCCGTGGTATCCTTGCCTCATACTCGCCGATTGACTGCCCAAGCCTGACCAACTGCTCTTCGAGCACGGGCAGTTGTTCACTCTGGGCCCGACCTTTGCTTACAGCAAGCATTTTTGCAGCTTTTGTCAGCTTCACGCCTTTTGCCCTCTTGCGCAACGGCAGATACCGCACCAGCACAAATCCACCCACCATTGCCGCAGCAGCAACGCATATCGTTATTTGTTGTCTTTGTCGAAGCAACATCTCTGATATTCACCTTTTAGAGTTCGCGATAATTCGCCAAATAGCAATTTATCTCAAATTCACTTGCCTTAACACTTGTTCGAGACTCCTGTCCCGGCCTCTCCAAATCTGAGGACCTCAGGGCCCGGCTGGACGCAGGATTTATTTCTCTATTCCGCGAGAACGAAGGCGCCACCTGGAAAAAATACGGTGACTCTTCCAGCTTGCATACCAACGCCGCCGCGTCACAGGCATTTACCGCCACACCGGCTATGACAACTTTGAATCTGACGTCACCAAGCGGCAGCGTTTGCTTTGCGCTGAACTTGACCCGGCCCACTCTAACGACACGACCGGTGCGCCGCGACCGTTTCGCCTCTTCCCTCTCGGCAAACTTCTCTGCAACAAGGTACACCTTGCTCAGTACTATCCTTCTGCCAATCAAAGAGCTCAACTCAGCCAAAACACTTGCGACATCTATTTTGGAATCAATTTCTTCTATTAATGCAGTCTGTCTTTGCAGCACTCCGACCTGCCCTTTCAGCCCGGCAAATTTCAGCATTGCAGCTTCGACTTCCGTGTTCCCTGCCGTAATCCGCACAAGCTCGGCCTCGGCTTTTGCGATCGTACGGGCGGCGAAGAAATTCCAAGCCACCATTATTAAGAATATGCCTCCCAAAGCGACGTACTGCATGCGATACGTGACTTTTCGCCGTCTGCCGTTCTTGTACCATTCTGGAAGAAAGTCAATTTCCTTCATATTTATGCCCTCCCCTTTTTCCCGGCAGGCGTCCCGTTCAAGCCTTTGAGGCCGAGCCCAACTGCTACCGCCCACTCACACAGCAAACCTCTCCTGTCGCTCTCCAGGTTTATGCTCTGCCCTTCACTTGACAGATCGAAACCTTTCAGCGGCTGGCCTACTTCAATATCAACCGTCAATTGCCGTCTCAATATATTAAGCAGAATGTTCTCGTAGGCCTCTCCTCCCGAAAAGACCGCTCGCTCCACACGTTTGCCTCTGAATGTCACCGTGAAATACCTGATACAAAGCGATAGCTCTTTTGCCAGCTCTTCAGCGGCTGAACTTATCGCATCGACTATCACCTGTCGGGTCGAGCCGTCCAGCCTGCCTTGACCCTCGCCGCCGGTCTGCTCGGTTAAGCTTGAATTCTGTGCCGCCGCAGATCCCTCCTTGCCGAGCTTCTCACGCAGCCTTTCAGCCTCGCCCACGTTAATACCCAGCTTCTCTGCAACTTCCCGGCTGAACCGCTCGCCGCCAATCGGTATCTGCTTAACAAAACTGATTTCTCCTCCCCGGCCGAACACAACAGTAGTAAATTGGCTGCCTACATCAACAAAGACAACCGTATGTTCTCGGTCCTCCTGACGCCTCTGCCACCTCTCGAAACTCCGGAACAACGCACACGGAACCGTGTCTATCGCGACCGGCCGCACCCGTGCTTCCTCAAGCATATCGATATGACTTCGTATTGTTTCATCATCCGCCACAAGCACTATCAATTCACTCTTGATCTCATCACCCTCTCGAACATCGCCCGCAACCACACAGTTCATTGCGTCCTTATCCGGGTCAAATCCGAAACGCCGGACCACTTCTTTTCTCACAGCATGCTCGATTTGGTCGAACTCCGTCTCGGCTATTCGCAGGCTGGTTATTTTCAATTTGTCACTCGGCAGACAGGAGACAACATTCCGTCCGCGGAAGTTTCCTCTTGCCAGCATTTGCTTTATAGCGGAAACAACGAGGTTTCTTCTGCTCTGCCCATCACCATTCACACCGGGATCCAACCGGACTTTATCCGCAGCCAAAACACTTGTCTGGCCGCCGCTGGTCACCAGTTGAATCATCTTGACCGAGTTGTAACCTATGTCCAGGCCTATGGGCCGAACACTTCCGGTTTTGAGATTCCAGCTTATCATTTACCTGCGTCGCTCATCAATTTGTGACCGAGATATATCCTGTGACCGGCTCGACACTAATCGTGGCGGTCGTTCCCCCGGCCTCCACGGTGACAGTCCCTCCTTTGTCGGGACTCCCGAGATAATCAAACACAATTTCAGACTTTCCACCGAAATCCACCCCGGCAATATCAACCCTGTCGAGCCCCTCCTTTTGGAAATCTATGACGTAATTGGACCCCTTCTTGACCGGATGTAGTATCGTGCCATCCTGATCGATTATCTCGTAGCTCTTCGTGCTCGTATCAAATACGACTGAGAAGTCCTGCCCTCTGCTGATAGCCAGACTCTTGGCGTACTCCAGGTCCGCTGCAATCATATTCGCCGCCGAGCGAACTTGCACCGACCCCGCCGAGCTCATCATCGGTATCGCAGTCAATGCCGCTATCGCGAGTATCACAACCACAATCAGAATCTCGATTATAGTAAAAGCCTCGCCCCCACGTCGCAAACCAGGTGGCACGGGCATCCTGCCCGTGTCTTCCAGATCATCGCAAGGGCGCCGATCCCACTGACCGGACACCCTTGCACACTGATATGTTAAATCCGACATTTTCACCAACCTTCTCTCTTTGTACTGCAACATCATCCGCCTCCGTTTCTTTCTTCGTCCTCTTGCATACCTGTCTTTACCAGCCGGTTAATCAGTGTGAACAGGTCATCACATCTTTTATATTGCCTAACCTGTCCGTATGCTCCAAGGAACCGGTGTCTCTCCTTTTTCCATCATCATCTCACGCACAGCCGAGCCGATATCAGTGTCATTTCTCTGGCATAGCGCAGTTAAGGTCAACAAAATTGGTACAATCGTCAAAACGATATCACCGGAGACGGCCGACTACTTTGATGTCTGCGGGGGCCAGATATTCAGCCGGCGTTATAACTGGATTTCGGATTTTTCTTTCCGAAACTTATAAAGGCCGATAAGCACGTTTACTTTGGTCCGTTTATAGGTCGATGGCCGTCACTGTGTGCCTATTGTCTCCTCTTGATACTTCTAAAAAATGCTCCGCCAACCTGTTCCCACCTCTCTGCTTCACCCACTTCCGACCAAACTACAATCGCCGTCTTGCACGGGGCAGCAGTTATAGTAACACTGCTACCGGTCTCATCCAGCTTCCACTGCCCTATCAGACCGACCAGGCCGTCAATCGGCGGGTAAATATCATTCGCATCCAGAACGCGGTCATAGATGCGAACGTCGTCAATAATGCCGCGGAATGACTCGTCCCGATATGTGGGGTTTCCATCATTGCCAATGTCAGCAATGGGCGCAAATACCGACAGATTACTATAGCTGCCGCTGGCCTGAGCTGCGCCATCCACATAAACGACATACCCCGTTCCGTCCCACGTAAGTCCTATGTGATACCATTTGTGCGTATCGAGGTCATAGATGTTTGTGTGCCTGGCGTGGGCATCGCCGAGGCCCAAATCGAGCCAACCATTTTCGTCGTCGGTATATAACTGAATCCGGTCAACCCACCACTCTGGCGTCGAAGTATGGGAAGTATGGCCAAACAAATAATGATGGAAGTTGTCAAAACCTTCGGCATAGGCCCACAGAGAAATAGTGCCTTGTATGGGATCCATACCGGTTGTACTGATCTGTACAGCCGTGTTGTCCCCGTCAAATTCGAGTGCACCGTCTGCGTAACCGCCGGCAGGCCGCCAGGTCGGGCCCTTATACAGCGTACCGGTATTGCCGTTGCCGGACGAGTCCGCCGTCGTCTCCACAAGGTTCTCCCGGATGAATAACCCACCAAGTATGCTGAGACCGGCGGCGCCGGCACTGACCTGCATTGCGCCGTCAACAACTGCAAGTCCGTTAATTTCCAAACCGCCCCCGCTTTCTATTATCATATTCCCGGTCACCAAAAGTGCCGGCAGGTTTTTTGCCGCCGTGATGATGTTTCCGCTTCCCTGCACTGCCAAGTCACCGTCAACCACCAGCATGCCTTCGATTTGGACATTTCCGCCCAGCACCAAACTGCCGCTGCGATAACATACTCGCACAGGGTTGTACGAACCAAGTATCTGCCCGGCGAGACTGCCGGAGCTTATCGTTTGCGTGGCATAATTCGATATAAAGTCTGCGACCGTAACTCGTGGGCAGACCAGCGACAACTGGCCACAACCTTTCTGCTGACCGGTTATGCTGCCCGTCAGAGCGTTGGCAAAGACATCACCATAGATTGCACCGTTGTTTAGTAACGTACCGTTACAGTAAACGTCCCCGTTGATTGTGACGCCGCTCCAGACTGTTGTACTGCTTCCTGTCCAAAGTGCTATGCATGGATCAAGTCGCAGTTGGGCTCTTATATTGCTGCGACCAATCTTTTCACCATTCCTCAGCCGGTAGGCATTACAGTCTATGATATAATTGCAGCGGTCGTTCGGGTCCGAATCATCGCGAACAATTTCGACGTCGTAATAATCGTCGCCCCCGGCTATCTGCTGGGCTACATCACCGCCCCAGTATTCCGAGGCAAGATCCTGCGGGCTTATTATCAGTCCTCTGGCATGCGCTAACCCGGAGTCAGCCGTATAGTCCATTTCAACTCGAAGTTTCATATTCTGACCACAGGCCAGCTCAATATCACTTTTTGACAAGAACCCCAGTGCGGTAATCGTTATGACCATAACGACAAACAG
>CAYWOD010000053.1:0-5739 GCA_964459805.1 uncultured Pirellulales bacterium | reverse complement strand
CACTTTTTGACAAGAACCCCAGTGCGGTAATCGTTATGACCATAACGACAAACAGCACAACCAGCAGCGCAACCCCCCTTTGATGGGTCATTCGTACTCGCCTTTCTGCTGCTGTTAGCCTGTAAGAGATGAGCACCACTTTGCCTATTCCTTCACTTCTCCGATTTCTAATCATCATCACTCACTACAAGACCGTCGCCTGCCTCATTGAGCAGGTTGCCCGCCCAGCCGCGAACAAAAGCGCTTATCTGGTATTGCCTGGAAATACTGTTCTCGAGAAGATCAAACGAGATACTCGCAAACCTGGTCTGAGGCGGTAACACATCAAAACTGAATTGCACATTACTGCATTGCGGGATTATGACCGTACAGTTTTCATCGACGTTGTATGCGGACCACCAGGTGGTTGAAAACGCTCTGATATCACTGAGATTGACCACCGGATCAGAACCAGGAACAGCAAATTCGCAAAGCTGCAAATGGTCGCCGCCTGCGCCCCTTTCGATATAGACCAATTCACCAAAATTCATCTGCCCATCGTCATTATCATCGGCCCGCCAGACGGCGAAATCATCCGCGCCCGCAAAGCATATAAGTTTGCAATGTCGAATCAGTTCTGAAATCCTGAGCGTCGTGTAACGAACTTGGGCCTGCTTACGGCTTGTGTCGTCTGTCGAGTCGTTGGCCGAGCTCAGCGCGTATGCCAGAGTGGCAACCGCAGTTAAAACTACACTGGAAACAATCAATGCAACCAGAAGCTCAACCAGTGTGAAGCCCTTTTCGTATCTTGTGTTTCGCATTTTGTATTTGCTCATCAGTTTAGCGTACAGCGTTTAGCGTTTAGTTTCCTATCCGCTCTACGCTCCACGCTACTTAGCAACAAGTCGGTTCACGGTCGCGATTTCTCTGCCGCTGTAATACACTCTGACCGTTATAAGAATAAATTGCGGGCTCACCGCCCCGCTCTCCTGCGGCATATAGACATATGCACAGCTTGCCGCCCTGCTGAATTTAGCGTAGTTTGAATCGGTAAATACCGCCCCGCTGACGTCCTTGACGCCGCCCTGCGTCTCAACATATCCATCATAGTCCGCAACTATCCGGTCGAACCCAGTAGTTATGATCTGCTCTGTCAAATCGCCGGCGAGCTTGGCCGCCAGCGTCCTTCGCGCACCCTCAACCCGTACCGCCTCACCGCTTGTAAACGGCAGCAGCACCCCCGCCGACGCGATGCTCAGCACAACAGTTGCCATCATCGCCTCAGCTAAGGAAAATCCTTTATGTTTAATTTGTAGTCTCCAGTTCATAGTTCGTGGCAAGATAACCAATAATCAATTATCAATAATCAATTAAAAGAGGCTGACCCGCTGTCGGCATTTACTCCAGCAAGGTCAGCCTGTTTTGCATTCCTGCGATTTTCACAGATGTGCGCCGCGACTCCTCGAGAATTCACGGCACATCCAGTCTTTTCAATTTCTAAAGAGCTGCGTGTTCAGCACTGTCGTCAGCATGGAAAGCACCGGTGTCCGTGTTGAACACCCATCCAGCCGTGTTGGCTCCAGCCGTGGAGGCGCCTGCCTCCTCCCGAATAGTGTCCAGGTCATTGAACTGGTTCCTGGGAATCTTCTGGATGTAGGGTCCATAAGAGTTGGCAGTCCCGGCCGCGACGACGTTACCGTCAATATCTGTAGTAACCGTCAGATCATTGTCCCCGCCCGCCACTGCGACTGCCATATCGGGCTTGGCATCGTTATGCTGAATCTTGTACAGCTCGATCTGCGAACGCATCGTCTGAAGGTCCGTGCACAGACTTGAGGTCTTGGCCTCGGTGCTCGCCTCGGTAAACTGCGGAATCACTATCGCAGCCAGGATACCCAGGATGACCACCACGATCAGAATTTCAACTAATGTAAAACCACTTTTCGCTCTCATTTTCATACCCCTTTTTTCTAAAACTTGCTTCCTAATTTTGTAGGATGAACAACCTCCAGTGTAATAGTCCTCCTCACGATTGTACTGTATCGACTTAATCGATACGCGACTTAACTACCCACATATTCTTGTGTGAACTGGAAATCCTCCAAAAAATGAAAATACGCAAATAAATACCTGCCACAATACATCGAAAATTCCACTTGGACACCCGCTGGACAACGGAACCTCCAAATCACACGTCCGAGAACACCTAAAAGCACTTTTCCGCAGGGCCTTTATGAGTGTCCAAGCAAAATATAAGAAACAAACTTACCGCATCCAAATCCGCAGACGCACAATCACCTGGTGCTCTGTCTAATTAAAATTCGTGGTTCAACTGCAGGAAAGTTGGTGGACTCACAATAAACGAGGCTCAACAACCAATATATTCGGGGAGATTGCTGACGTGTATTTTTCTTTTCGTTTTGCCGCCGTGCTCGAGTTCTATGCGAACGTAATCTACAGCCCGCAGGGCCCATTCGACCTTGTCCGCCCACTCAATCAGAACCACCGACTGCGGATAGCAAAAATCATCGAAGCCGAGCATCTCGAACTCGGCAATTGAATTCAGCCGATAAGCATCTATATGGTAAATTGCCAGCCGACCTCTGTATTCATTAACTATAACGAACGTGGGGCTGTTAACCTGCCTGCGGTCCTCGGCTCCTGCACCCGTTGCAATCCCTTTAATCAGATGTGTCTTGCCGCTGCCCAATGGGCCGCAAAGGCATATTACCTCGCCGCCTTTTAATTGTAACCCGATCTTGCGACCATACTCTATTGTCTCCTCCGGCGAACTCGAAATACTATCGAAATCTGCACTCACTGGCCGATAATCACTTATCAATAATCAATAGTCAATTAACTCAAATGCTCATAACCCTTGGCTTTCAAATCGCCAACCAGGCCATCCGGCATCTCTATCTGTATTTTCCCTGTACCGGTAATTGTCCCGATTGGCGTAATCGCAAGCGCCTGGTCCCAATCCTTCAACAAATTCTCGCACTCTCCCGGCGAAAGTGTGAAAAGCAATTCAAAATCTTCACCATCGTTCAACGCCGAATTCAGCGGCTCTGCATTCCTTCGCGCCTCATCCGATATGGGAATCAGTTCAGCCTCTATAATCGCGCCGACGCTGCTTTGAGCGCAGATTCGCTTCAAGTCGCTGCTTACCCCGTCGCTAATATCAATCATAGAGTTTAGCTTCACCATTCCCGCGATCTTCATCGCCTCTGCGACCCTCGGCTCAAATTGCAGGTGTTTCCCATAACGCGAGCCGCCCAGCGCACCTGTAACGCAAATGCGATCGCCGACCTTCGCGCCGGAGCGCCTCACCGGCTCATTGGCCGCCCGCTTACTAAGCATCGCCACGCTTATCGCGAACGGATTATCACCGCCCCAGCTCGTAATATCACCGCCCACCAGCGCGCATCCATACTTCGTCCCGGCCCGGATAATACCCGAATGAAGCTGCTTCAATTCCCTTTCCCCGAACCCTTTCGCAAGCGCAGTCGAAACCACCGCAGCAACAGGCTCCGTCGCCATCGCCGCACAATCGCTCAGGCTCACCGCCATCGCCTTGTACCCCGCCTGCTCCAGAGTAGCCTGCCCAAGATCGAAGTGCACGCCGTCCAGCAGCATATCGGTCGTGATAAAGACCGATTCCCCCGGCCAGCGAATCTGCGCCATATCGTCCCCGATACCGATGGGGAAGTCCGCCGCTGACAAATTACTCTGGCGAGCGAACCAGCCGGTAATTTCGTCCTCACTCGCACTCATCGCTGCCCCAATTCACCCGTCCAATAGACAATTTGCTCCTTCGCCTGCTTCGTACCTGCTGCACCTTTGGTCGCGTACCTGCTTGCGACATTCGCCGCGCCCAGACTACCATACACGTCCGCGTCGATTTGGCCGCAGTGCCCCTTGAACTCATCCAGACTAAGCTCGCTCAAATTCCTGCCGTCCTTCTCGCAATATGCAACCAGCGACCCAACAACGCCGTGCCCCTCGCGAAACGCGACACCCTTTTGTACTAAGTATTCGGCCAGAGCGGTCGCATCGAGAAAGCCTTCATCGAGCCCCCCTGAAATCTTCTTCGTATTGAACTTCGTATGCGCTGCGATGGCACGCGCCATATCCAAACACGCCTCGACTGTATCACTTGCAGCGAAAATATGGACCTTATCCTCCTGCAAATCGCGATTATAGCCCGAGGGCTGGCCCTTCAAGATCGTCAGAATTGCCGTCAACGAGCCATAGACCCGCCCGGTCTTGCCGCGAATCAGCTCCAGCATATCGGGATTCCGCTTCTGCGGCATCATACTCGACGACGTGCAATACGCATCGTCAATCCACACAAAGCCGAATTCACTCGAAGAATATATTATCCAATCCTCAGCCAATCGCGATAGATGCGTTGCTATAAGCGCACAATCAAAGATGAATTCCGCACAGAAGTCCCTGTCGCTGACCGCATCGACGCTGTTATAGCTGATGTCCGAAAAGCCCAACTGCTTTGCCGTGCTCTTTCTGTCCAAAGCCAGCGTCGAGCCGGCCACTGCCCCGCAACCCAGCGGCGAAACGTCAAGCAGGTCTCTGCAATTCTTCAGCCGGACAAAGTCACGCTCGAGCTGCTCGACAAAACTAAGCAGGTAACAAGCGATGACTATCGGCTGAGCACGCTGCAAATGCGTATAAGCCGGCATAACAGCTTGAGAATACTTGCCCGCCAATTTAACGAACGCCTTTTGAAGCAGCGTTATCTTCGCCTGCAAAATCTCTATCTCATCCCGCATCCACAGACGAATATCCGTTGCAACCTGGTCGTTACGGCTCCTCCCCGTATGAAGCTTCTTGCCCGCCTCGCCGACCCTCGCTATCAGCGCCGCCTCGATCGCCATGTGGATATCTTCATACTCTTTGCGAAACCTCAACCGCCCCGCCGAGATATCCTCGCTGATCTCGATAAGCCCGTCCTTGATCAGCTTCAGCTCGTCCTTCGTAATCAGCTTCTGCTCGGCCAGCATCTGCGCATGAGCGATTGAACCTACAATATCGTACTTGTAGAGCCGCGTATCTATCGACAGCGATTCCACAAAATCAACCGCAAGCTCATCAGGCCCGCCGGCCAGCCGCTTTTCCCAGCTCTTTTCAGTCTTGGCCATCATATTGTCTCCATAATAAGCCACCCACCCCCAAAATAATAAGCCCACACCACCACATTGTCAAGCATTCCGCACCCCCAACGTCTAACCCAGCCGCCTGTGGCCGGGGTCAGATTCACCGCGTAACTCACAACCCCATCCTTCAGCCCCGCCACCTGTGGGCGGGGTCAGATTCACCGCGTAACTCACAACCCCATCGTTTAGCCCCGCCACCTGTGGGCGCGGCCTTTTCATGCCCGCCCTCCGGCCGGCGGCGCCTGCTCCAGGCACACCCTGTCATTCCTGCGCAAGCAGGAATCCACATTTAGCCCAGGGTTTCACCCTGGGTCCTTCTCACCGCCGGCACATCCTTAACCTCCTCGCGCGTCACTCTCCTCTCTACAAGTGCCCCACCCACCGCCGACGCCGCAACCCCCTCCTTCAGCGCCGTCATCACCCCAACTGCCTCAACGTAATTCTCAACAACGAACAACTTTCCCGCCCCAACCCACGAATCACGCTCCGACAACTCCCGTTTAGCCGCCGCCGGCACGGCGGCGCTTGTTTAGCCCCGCCACCTGTGGGCGGGGTCAGATTCACCGCGTAACTCACAACCCCATCG
>CAYWOD010000052.1:0-18223 GCA_964459805.1 uncultured Pirellulales bacterium | reverse complement strand
TTGACCAGGCTGGATTGTCCAGCTTGCTCACATCAGCTTCGCTTGGCGCACCCATAACTTGCCATCTCCTTGTACGCCGGGGGCAAGGTGAACGTCAATGCCGGACGGGTTTGCCGAGCTGACTTTCAATCTCGCCGAGCCTTTCTTCGAGGAGCTCTCGTGTTTTGGCTTCGACGTTGAGGCGCAGCAGCGGCTCGGTGTTGCTGGGGCGGCAGTTGAACCACCAGTCCTTGAAGCTTATGGCGACTCCGTCGAGGTGGTCGATTTGGCCTTCCCCGTATCTTCTGGCCAGCTCGTCCATTTTAGTCTGCTTGTCTTCGACCTCGAAGTTTATTTCGCCGCTGGAGTGGTATCTTCGCAGGGGTTTGATCAGCTCGCTAACGGGCACTTTCGCCTTGCCGACGATATTCAACATGTGGGCGAGTGTAATCAGGCCCGAGTCGGTGCAGAAGTTGTCGGCGTAGTAGAAGTGGCCCGACAGCTCGCCTCCAAAGACGGCGTGTGAATCGCGCATGGCCTTTTTCATATAGGCGTGCCCGACTCGCTCTCTGCGTGGCGTTCCGCCGTGCTTGATAATCTCCTCGGGGACGACCCGGCTGCTGCGCAGGTCATACACGACGGTTGCCTTTGGCTGTTTTTCGAGGAAATACGGGACCATCAGGGCGGTCATCAGGTCGCAGGTAACGGTATCGGCTTTCTCATCGACCATCATGAGCCTGTCGGCGTCGCCGTCGAAGCAGAAGCCGAAGTGGCAATCGTTTTTCTTTACGGCTTCTTTTGCCTCGGCCAGGTTCTTTTCGATTAGCGGGTTTGGCGGGTGTTTGAACTTACCTTTGTGCTCGAAGTTGATCGAGATAATTTCTATGGGGAGGTCGGCAAAGACAGCGGGGACCATTTTCCCGGCCATGCCGTTCGAGGCGTCGATGGCGATCTTGAGCTCCTTTTTGTTGGGTTGGAGGAACTTGAGAACGTGATTTTTGTAATCGGCGGTGAGGTCTCGTTTTTCCACGGAGCCGGAGGCCCCGGCCTTTGTGTGAGGCAGGGCCATTGCGATATGCTGTATGTCTTTTAGGCCGGTATCGGCGCCGACGGGCTTGGCCCGGAGGCCCGATACCTTGAAGCCGCTGTACTTGGCCGGATTGTGCGATGCGGTTACCTGTACGCCGCCGCAGGTGCCGAGGTGATTGATTGCGAAGTACATTTGCGGGGTGTCGATCATTCCTATATCGATCACATTTGCTCCGGTTGCGTTCATTCCTTTGATAAGCGCCTTTGCGATGCGCTCGCTGTGAGTTCTCATATCGCGGCCGACGCAGAGCGACTGGGCATTGGCCTGGCCCCGCTCGTAGCCGGTGAGCAGTGACCGCAGGAACTGCGCGGCGGCGTTGCCGATCTTCCACGCGTCTTCTTCATTTATTTGATCGGGATATAATCCGCGGATGTCATAGGCCTTGAAGATTGCAGGATCCATTGGCACGCTCCCTTGATTGCTTGGCGACGAATTTTAGTCTATTTGGCCCGCTGAGGTGCAGGGCCTTGTCTATGCTGAATACTATATATGGGGGCCGGTCGAGATGTCAACAATGAATACACGCTTTAGCGGGTGAAGCGTGAGATTGAGCGAAAGAAGGCAAAAAGGTCAGGAAGATTCTATGCAAATATGACAAGGGGCTGCAGATGGTGTAATTCGGCTGTGCTACATAGCCGATTGACTGTGCGTACCAGGCAGCCCCTCCTGTGTTAAGAGGCGATGTAGATAAGGTAAATTCCTCCGAGCAGGACAAGAACTCCGCAGATTCTCTTTACGATGACGGCGCCTTTGGATTTCTCGTTCCAGTTCATATATCGCTGGACAAGCTCGGTGCAGGTGCCGGCAAAGACAATCACCGAGCAGTGCCCCACGCCATAAGTCACAAGCAACAGAACTCCATAGGACAGGCGTGTTGCAGCGAGCTTGAAGGTGACACCAAGCATGGGGGCCATATATGCAAACGTGCAGGGCCCGAGGGCGATGCCGAAAACGAGGCCGAGAATGAGGGCGGCGAGCATGCCCCTGCGTTTCATGCCGACCCGCCCGGGAGCGCTCCAGGGCATCGGGATTACACCCAACAGGTGGAGTCCAACCACAAAGAAGACTACAGCGACAAAGTAGTTGCCGTATTTGCCGAGGTCGCCCATCATTCTGCCGGCGGCGGCGGTAATCGCACCGATTATTCCGATGGTGATTAGTATCCCGACGGCAAAGAGCGTAGAAATAGTGAAGGCACGTCTGGTTGAAATCCGGCCCTGTTCGTCGATGAAACCGACTATCAAGGGGATGCTCGCGAGGTGGCAGGGACTCAAGAGTATGCTGAGAATGCCCCAGAGAAAGGCGGCGCCGATTGCAATCAGAGGAGTTCCTTCCACCGCGTGCGTCAAAGTCGTAAAAAGTCGTTCCATCAATAGATTGCTCCTACAAATCTCACTTTGGGGCGCATTCGCCGATTTTGCAGGCCTTTTGAATTTGCTGGGGCGATAACTTCATCTTTGCAGCGAGCGCCTGGCTGATACTGATTAGCCTGCCTGTTTCATAAGGGTTTTGTTCGACCCACTTTTCCAGGTTGTCGAGGTTTGCAAAAAAGCCCTGGTGGAAACAGCCGGCTGAGCCCCACGTGCCGTCCGGTTTCCGGCGCCGGCCGAACCAGGCGACAGCGGTCGCCGGCTCCAGCGAGGCCACCCTGCCGTGCAGCGTCTTGACAACAATTCCGCTACCGGTCAGCCGGTCACGCTCGCCAACCTCGATGTCAAGGCCCGTCCGCGCTGCCACCCCCAGCGCGCAGTGCGAACAGCAGCCCCAGGTAGATACCGCACCGGCACGCACGACTGCCGCATCTTGAGGATATACCGCCCGATCACAAAAGCCGCAACGGGTGGCTAATTCCTCTTGTTGAAGAACTGTCCAGCCGATGCTGCTCCCGCCTGAGGTTTCCTGCTCAGCCGCAGCGTTTCCTTTGTCGGCAAAGGCTTTTACAATTGGTCGCCCGGTCCGACTGTCCAGGGCGTACAGACAGGTTGCTGAAGTGGCCGGTATCAGCTTGCCCGTTGCCCAGTCCGTTAGCGAGACTCTCTTTTCGAAGCCGGTCTTGTCCTCGGTCAGGCATGAATACATGATGAAATAGCAGTGCGGGCTGCAGAGCCTTACCTGGCCCTTGTCCGTCTGAACGGTCACCAGTGTTTTCGGGCCGATATCGCCGTCACACATGTAGCAGATGCTGTCTCTGGGGCGATTGTCCACTTGGGCAGGAGCGAGTCGCTCGAAAGTTGGCAATTTCGGAGCAGTAAGGTCCACGCCAAGCTCTTTCCACTTGCCCAGGATGTCTTCTTTCGAATAGAAGCCTTCATGGCGGAAGAGTTCCTTGCCCGTTGCATCGTAAAAAATCTGCGTGGGCATAACTCTGATTCGATATTCCTTAGCTGCGCCGGGGTATTTGTTCAAGTCAAGAAACTGAACTATAGCCTTACCCTGAAGCTCTTTTTTAAGCTCTTCGAGGATTGGAGCCATCAGTTTGCAGGGGATACACGTGCCTGCTCCGATATCGATTAGAGCGGGCAGGCCCTTTCCTGTGGGCTGCTCGGGCTTGTATTCTGCCGGGACCTGCTGACCGACAGCCCCGGCCCCCGGCGTTGTGCCGTCCCGGCCGGACTTATTCCGCTTGACAACAATCACGGCAACCACCACGACAATTAGAACAACGACGATTGCTATTTTCCCAACCTTATTCATACGTGAAACACCTTCCTTTCGATATACTGACCTTGCCCAACTCGCCAGCAACCATACCGCAGCGACCACAGCCAGCAGCAACAGCGGGCTACCTTTGCCGCCGCTGCACGGGCACTGAGCCCACAATGCCAGTGATGACCGTATCATTTGTATCTACCGGGCTCAAGCGAGCATTTGTTTAATTTCATCCGTTGAGGGCACCTTGCCCACGGTTTTCACCTGTCCGTCTATTACAAGTGCGGGCGTCATCATCACGCCGAAGCCCATAATGTCATTTATGTCCGTGACCTTTTCTATTTCGTATTCAATTTGCAGCTCCTTGGCGGCGGTCTCTACATTTTCGGCCAGCTTTTTGCACTTAGGACATCCGGCCCCGAGTATTTGTATCTTCTTCACATTACGACCTTTCCAAAGCAGCGGTGCGGCTTTCGGGAGCCTTGAACCAGTGCTGTGTTTTCAGACATATTCGCACGAGCATGAGCATAACAGGTACTTCAATAAGAACGCCGACGACGGTTGCCAGTGCAGCCCCGGAGGACAGGCCGAAGAGCATCACGGCCGTTGCTATGGCGACCTCGAAGTGATTCGATGCGCCTATCATGGCCGAGGGGGCGGCGTCGCGGTACTCGAGTTTGAGCAGTTTTGCCAGGCCGTAGCCCAGCCAGAAGATGATATTTGTCTGTATGAGCAGCGAGATCGCGTACATCGTGAAAGGTTTTATCGCCCAGTTGACGAACAAGGTCAGGCCGACGGGCTTGATGCTCTTGCCTGCCTTGAGGACCTCGGCGAAGTCAATCTTGACCATAATCGGATACATCATGAAGAACAGGCAGATTGCGATTGGGATCGAGACAACAGGTGCGTTGCCGACGTATATGGCCAGGCTGTCAAGATACTTGGCGAAACCGGGTGCGGCCTTGCCGAGAATGATGCCGCCGACGATGCACAGGGCGACCCAAAGCGTGAGGTACCTCTCGAAGATGCTCAAGCCTTTTGGTCCGTTTGATTCTTGAGGTCCAGTCATCTGTTATCCCCAAAAGGTGCCGAAGAGTATTCCAACAATTGTTGACATCACGACGACCAACACGACGAACACGATAGTTTTCTTGTTTCCCATCACTTTGCGGATAACAAGGATGTTGGGCAACGACAGAGCCGGTCCTGCCAGCAATAGCGCCAGAACGGGTCCCTTGTGCATGCCGAGCTTCATCAGGGCTTGTGTGATCGGGATTTCGGTCAGCGTTGCGAAATACCAGAAGGCGCCGATCACGCTGGCAACGAGGTTACTGCGAAGCGAATTGTCGCCCACATATTGTGCCACCTGTTTTTCGGGCAGCAGCATGCTCACAAAGCCGACGACGAAGACCCCGCCATAGAGCAGAGGGACGAGCAGCTTGGTGAAGTCCCACGTATTTTGCATCCACAGCCGGATTTCATCGCGTTCGAACCATCGCCAGGCCATAATTGCCACCGCGAGGCCGCAAAGACCGGCCAGATACCATCTGATGTGGTGCAGGCGGATAACCCAGGTCTTCTGTTCCTGCATGTCGGTAATCTCGCTCTTGTTAAGTGTGATCTTGTCGCCTACTTTGCTGTCTGCGAGGTCCTCTTCGAGTTGGAAGCGAACGGCATCCTTGGTTTCATGGATGACCACGGCCTTGAACTGACGTCCGTCACTTGTCTTTACAACCACGTTGCCGGGATTGTACCAGTCACTAAACACCAGGAATAATATCATGCAAGCAAGATAAAGGGCTGTTTTGCCGATGTGGCGGCGAGGTTTCTCAGACTCGGGCATCTGCATGTCAGCCTGTGCCTTTGCCTTCTCACCTCTGCGGAAGACCGTAGCCATCAGCAGGCCGATAACCACCGAGAAGACCACAGCCCCGATGAATCTGCCTGCTCCAATGTCGAAGCCTAAAACGCGGGCGCTTAAGAAGATAGCGAGGACGTTTATGCCTGGGCCGGAGTATAAGAAGGCCGTCGCAGGCCCCAGACCGGCGCCAAGACTGTAAATGCCGGCGAACATAGGCAGTACGCTGCACGAGCAAACTGCCAGCACACAGCCTGATACCGATGCTACAGCGTAGGCCAAGGGTTTATTTGCGTTCGGCCCCAAATATCGCATAACCGAGTCCTTGGACAGGAAAGTGATAATCGCTCCGGCGATAAACAGAGCGGGCACAACACAGGCTAAGGTATGGTTACGCGCGTACCACTGAAGCAGTCGAAAGGCCTCCTGAATGCCTTCCTGAATCTTAGGGTTGCCCAGAGGCACTGCGTAGGCTACAACGAAGATGGCGACGAGCGCAGCGAAGATCTTCCATTCTCGGTTCATGTTAAGCCTTTTCTTAGCAGTCTGCGGAAGAGCATCTTGCTTGTCTCTATTGCGAGCAGACCGGTGGGGTCACGAGGTCAAGCCTGTTTTTGCGCGAGTCGGAGCGCCGCCTCGGCCACGCGAATTCCCAGCTTTCTGGCGGTGTCCATCCCGAATTCATCTTTGGTGATATCGTCATTGTAGGTGTTCCAGAGTGTGGCCCCCTGGTGTGCTCCCGGCTTGCCGCCTACGATCATGACTTCATGGCAGAGCATCGCAGCTTGTATTTGCTCGATGACGAGCTCCTGGCCCCCGTTGCGAAATGCGCCGACGGCGAGGACGCCAACGGGCTTGTCGGCAAGAAGCAGTCTGGGCTTACGCAGGACAGCGCAACGTTCCAGGAAGGCTTTGCACAGAGCGCTCATAGTGCGGAAATAGCTGGGCGAACCAATAATCAACCCGTCCGGGACGGGGGCGCGGAGCTTGGGAAGAACGAGGTCGAAGTCGTCGGTGGTTTGCCCGCCTTCGGTTGGTTTGGCGCCTCCGGACCAACCTGCGATAGCCTTACCGCCTAAGTCAATCAACTCAACTGCGATGCGAGGATCGACATCCTTGGCGGCGTCGAGTGCGACCTGGACCGCTGTGGCCGTCGTCTTTCCTTTTCGCGGGCTGCAGGAAACGCCAAGGATCCTAACCGCCTCGGCGTTCGGGGCGTTGTTAGAGGCTTCGGCCGAAGCAGTAGCGGCGGCGACGGCGGCCGTGCCTGCAATGCCTAAGAAGTTTCGGCGTGTTACACTGCCTTTCATTTCTTTCTCCTTGCCTGGTGAACGTGTTTATTTATTCAGCGAGCGAGCCAATTTACATGTCCTCAAAGCTTTTTGCCAGGCTTTCGGACTATAGCGCCGCGAGGAGCCTTTCGTTCTCTTTGGCCTGCTGTTTCAGGACACGGGTCATACAGGAAAAGAATTCGAGAATGCAGGGGGTCCTTAGCTTGTAGATGACCTTGAGACCCTCTTTGCGGTGTCCGAGCACGCCGGCGGCGACCATTACCGAGAGGTGCCGTGAGACGTTGGACCGCTCGGAGCCGATGTGCTCGGCAATGTCGCAGACGCACTGCTCGCCGTCCTTGAGAAAGTTGAGGATGGCAACTCGCAGTGGGTGGGCTATGGCCTTGGCGATTTCAGCCTGTTTCTCAAACAATAACAGCTTTGTCTTATCCAACATTCGGCCTCCTTAATTAGGTTACTATATGATAATATACTCACATACTGATATATTGTTCAAGTAAAATCAAGATTTTTTGGCACGGTTCAAATAAGTCAGATTCTGGGTAACATTATTTGTGGTTTCATAGCGTGTGGCAGCCTCAAATCCGAAGGATTTGGGGATGGTTGCACCGCTTTCGGAGTTTTGCCATCCCCAAGCCGCGCTTGAGGCTGCCACCCAGAATTGAACCGTGCCAATTTTTTCGGGTTGTTTTCAGTGGTGTGATATTTTGGCCGGCGGAGCAAGGGTTGAGGTAGGAAAAAGGTTGTCAGAAAGCAGGGGGTTTGTGGGAAATGTGTGCATTTTGGTCGGTTGTGGCTGGGGTAAGTGCTCGAAAAGACATAAGAGGGTAGAAATTCCGCCAAAGATCTGGTAATATGGTGTAGTGGAAGATTCAGGAACGTTGCGCAGTGACGTATGTGGAAAATCTCAGGGCAGATCAATAAGTGGACCGGAGAAGTAAGATATTTGGATTTTGGCTCGTATGTTTGGGCCTTAGATGGTGATATGGGAGCGAACCATGTCGCAAAGATATTCGCTGCATAAAGGCAGGCCGATTTCATTTGTTGGAGATTTGGTTTGGCACCTATTGAGGAAAGGAGTTTTGTGATGTGGTACTTTTCTATTTCAAAACGGGGCAAGGGCATTGCATGTCGTCGGCTCATTGTGATGTTAACATTGCTACTGATATGCTCCGGGGGTGTTGCCGCTATATGGTTTCTGGTCGAGCCTGTTTATACAGTAACCGGCGCGATAAGGGTCGCTCCGATTATATCGAACATCCTGACCGGTAAAGACGACGGCGGCCGGATATCAGACTACCAAAGCTTTATGTACACCCAGTCAGAGATGGTCACCAGCAGCCATGTGGTGCAAAGAGTAGCGGACGATTTGGCAGACAAAGGATTGACGTTTTTCGAAGGCCGGACGAGCGGGCTCGTCGCCAAGCCGGCCGGAGAACAGAGTGGCAAAGAAGTGAAGCTTGGGCCCGCAGGCCTGCTGAAGCAGGCGATATTAGACGAGGTCATCACGGCCGAACCGGTCCGCAGGGCAGAGCTGATTGCGGTGAGTATGAAGTGGACCGACGCCGAAGAGGCAAAGAGGATTGTAGATGCTTTCATCCGGCACTACATTGCCGTTGAAGTTACCAGCGCTGCGGAACAGGAGAGGCAAGGCCTGGGTGTCCTGGAAAGCGAACAAAGAATTCTCTCTGGAAAATTGGACAATTATCGGGCTCAAATCGCCGAGCTGGCAAGGGAGTTTGGCTCAAAGAAGCTGGACAGCCGTTACGATGTGAATTTGCGGCGTGTCGGCAGTTTGCTGGCACAACTCACCGAGGTGGAGGCGAGGAGAATCTATCTGGAAACCCAGGTTAAGCTGCTCGAACAGACACACGAAGAAACTGTCCCGCTGCAGGAATCTGTGCTCATGCGCGAGGAGTATGTAAACAAGGACACGGCGGTGCAGGTGCTGACCAGCAGTATTGTCGCATTAGACCAGGAGCTCATTACCGACAGACAGACTGAGGATCCCGCCGGCCCCCAGATTAAGCAGAAAGAGGAGCTGCTGGAGATATTAAGAACGCGCCTCGATGAGCAGAAGAAAAAGGCGCGTGATAGTTTCAAAGAGTTGATGAGAGAAGAAGCAGCATTCCAGAGCGATAAGAAGCTGGCCGACCTCAAGGCGACATTGGAGCAGACACAAGCGCACGAAACAGAGCTTCGCGACCTGCTGAGCAAAGAAGATACTCAGAGTATTGATCTTGGCCAAAAGAATCTGGCCATTCAGGACCTGGAGGACAAGTTGGCGTTCACCAAAGAGATGTATGATAAGATCTCCACGCGCATTGCGGAGTTCGAAATGGAACGAAAGCGTCCTTCGAGGATTACTGTTGCTTATAATGCTGACGTTGCAGGGGTCCGGGACAAACGGGCAAAATACACAATAGTGCTGATTCTTGCCTCAGTAGTTGTTGGAGCGCTCTTAGCTCTGCTCACGAAGACCAAGCCGCAGGGATGAAACGAGGACCGGACTGCTCAGAGTTTTCAGGGGAAGGATATTTTGGCTGGATCAGGCCATAGAGCGTAGCCGTGCCGGGCACGGCCAAGCAGCCGGCGGCGAACGCGAGGACGTGTGCGGTGGATTAGTATTTTTTTCTGAACCTCGCGGCGGGAATGTTGAGCAGTTTTCGGTATTTTGCGACGGTGCGTCGGGCGAGATTTTCGATACCGGCTTCGGCGAGCTCTTTGCGGATCTGGTCGTCGCTAAGAGGCTTGGCTTTATTCTCGGCGTCTATGATCTGCTGCAACTTCGCCCTTATCGCCTCCCAGCTTCGCGCCTGCCCGTTGGCGTCTTCCATACCGCCGCTAAAAAACTTCCGCAGCGGCAGCACACCCGATGAGCACTGCATGTATTTGCCGGCGACGGCCCTGGATACCGTGGCAAGATGCACACCGACCTCATCGGCGACTTTCGACATCGGCAGCGGACGAAGATACAGGGCGCCTTTATCGAAGAAGTCTTTCTGGTATTTGACGACGGTCCTGGTCACTCTTAGCAGCGTATTTTTCCTCTGCTCAATCGCATCGATGATCCATCGGGCCGAGCGGATGTTGTTCTGAAGGAACTGTTTGGTTTTATCGCCGACGCCGGTATCTTTGGCCATTTTTGCATAGTAGTCACTGACCCGCAGGCTGGGCAGATTGGAATCGGCCAGTCGCACGGTGTATTCGTCCGAATCTTCGGATTCGGCCACAATCACATCAGCGGTTATGGGATGGTTTCGGTCCCGGCCGATTTGTAAGCCCGGTGACGTGTCGAGCTTGCTCATACGCTCGATGGCCCGATTGACCTCTTCAATGCTGCAGTGCATCTTTTTGGCGATGTCCGGCAGGCGGTTTTCGAGAAGGGCCTCCATATTCTCGGCAACCAGACGCGTTTCAAAGCTCATATCGTCGCTGCTCTGGGCCATCTGGATCAACAGGCACTCCCCAAGGTCTCTTGCACCGACGCCGGTCGGTTCCAATTGCTGGACAAGCTCCAGCGCGCCCTTGAGGTCGTCCAGTGCGAAATCGTTCTTGTCCTTGTTATGCAGTTGCTCGAGCCTTACCGTCAGATAGCCTCTGTCGTCGATGTAGTCTATGATCATATTGCCGGCTTCTTTGACGGGCCGTTCGGCGTCCACGAAGCGCCATTGCTCTGTCAACTGTTCGTGGAGCGACAGTGGAGGCGCGGCGGCATTCTTGAGGGCCTCGAGCTTTCGGTCAGGCTCATCGCTCCTGACTCGCGCGCGGTAGGGCCCGGCCATATAATCCCTAAAATCGTGAAAGTCGTCACCCAGGTTGCTAAGTCGCTCGAAGTCTTCGGCCTTGTTGCTGTCGGTATCGACGACCAGGTCTTTTTCGTTTATCTCCTCGCTAATGTCGTCCCCGGTTTGCTCTTCGACGGCTTCGGCTTGCTCGTCGGCTGCCGGCTCGTCCATTTCGAGAACGGGATTGCTGTTGAGCTCCTGCTCTATTCTTTCCTGAAGGGCGAGGATAGGAAGCTGGAGAATCTCCATCGATTGAATCATGTGCGGAGCGAGCTTCAACCGCTGCTCCATCCGCAGTTCTCCTCGCATCTCCAGCTTCATAAAAACACCTGACAGAATTCTTTATTCTTACTGTTCTGCCCCGTCTCCTATCCGCGATTTTCCGTACTATATCATAAGTGCGCAAAACGATTTCGTCAAGATTTGAAAGCCGGTTGAAAAAAAAACGGGTGTGGCCGGATTTTCCAACAGAGGATTTCTACAAGGTCCATCCCTTGCGGTACTGACAGTGAATGTACTTTTTGGCGTCTGACGGATTGCCAACCTTCAGACTGGGACCGTCCCAAAACAGCTTTCTGGGCATGTGCAGAGCCACATTGCCCATTTTCATCGCGGCGATGGAAACAAGAGTGTGGGAATGGTCGGGCGTGATAACCAGCACGGCCTTGATGTTCTCTTGCTTTTCGAGCATTCTGCACAGGGGCTTTTCACAGACGACGTGCTTGCCGGCGTTGCCGGGCGTGGGCAACGCTACCGCGACAACCTGGGCCGCGTCGGGGACGGCCTTGAAAGCCTCGACGTGACAATGGGCCTGAAACTGCGAGCCGATTATTCCAACTTTCACCGGTCCTTTTTTGGGCATAGTGTGCGGACATCCTAAAGTCTGATACAGTTCAACGGTTGAGGCAGGGAACCCCCGGTGAAACCGGGGGCTGAATATGGATTCCTGCTTGCGCAGGAATGACAAGCGTATCGTTGGAGGTGGTAACGTCCGTGGGCTGTATTGTCGGTGCGCACTATTCCAATTCCTGTCTGCCGATGATTGCGTCGGTTAGTATTTTGCCGGATGCGTACTCGATGGTTGAGCCGCTCGGTAGGCCTCTTGCCAGACGGGTGATTTTGACGCCGAGGGGCCGAAGGAGCGAGCTTATATAAAGGGCGGTGCCATCGCCTTCCAAATTGGGGTTAGTTGCCATAATCACTTCCTTTACCTCGGACGTGCGGACCCGCTCGACGAGCTTGTCGATAGTCAGGTCGCTCGGCTCGATCCCGTCCAAAGGAGCGATGTGACCGCCGAGGACGTGATAGACCCACTTGCAGGCCCCGGTCTTTTCAAGGCTGATCAGGTCCTTCGGCTGCTCGACGATGCAGATAACGGTCTTATCCCGCCCGGGGTCCGAGCAGATCCGACAAACCGCCGCCTCCGAGAAGTTGTAGCAGACTTCGCAGCGTTTGATCTTATCCTTGACCGCCCGAATCGCCTCAGCTAAGCCCAGCGCCTCGGCCGAACCGGCCTTCAAGATATGAAACGCCAGCCGCTCGGCACTCTTAGGCCCAATCCCCGGCAGCTTACCCAACTCCTCGATAAGCTTGTTCAAACTTTCAGTATATACGGTGCTCATAGTTTCGGCCAAACCTCTAATGCAACGATGAATCCATTTATTGCTACTATAAAGCATCCCGAGCAGTGATGTCAACGCCCCAGACAGCCGGGAAATAATGTGCCTGGGAAGCTCAGAATCCTCTGGACGCCGGCGTTGTTGCGCGTAGGATAGTGGTGCGTCATGTTTCAGATGGGAGACGTTCTGATGACCAAGATGCACTTAATAGCGAAGCTGGCCTTGACGGTGCTGGGGGTATTGGTTCTTGTCGAGTCTCTGCGCTACATTCGGCTCGTGGGTACTGTGGGGCCGGGGTGGGTGCCGAGTTTGTGTTCTCTTGGGATTTGTCTGCTCTTGTCTGTGTTAGCTTGTCGCTTGTTGTTTTGGTCCGACGCATGGGTTGAGAGGATGATCGGTCCCGCCGATGAAGATGTGCCCGCGGTCAGCCGCATTCGGGCGGTGGGGGGATTTCGCGTGGTTCTGTTGTTTTGCGGCCTGTTGGTGCTTTCAGGGAGAATCGAGATTCTGATCAGAGCCGCGGCATTTATCACAGTCGCCCCGAAAATAATCGTCAATATGATTGTTTATAAGCACGTAGATAAGGTTTTCTATATGCCGGTCTCGACCTGGGTCCGGCTGATTGTCAACCTGTGCAAGACCGCTTTGGGAATCTATCTCGTTTTAGGGGCTCCGCGGTTCGTACGATGGCAGATGAGCAAGTTCTACGCTCCGACTTCGGCGTAAACGGGAGTTAAGAACGATGGCTGCAAGATATGTAGAGGGCTGTTCAAATGAACGATTTACGTAAGTTGGCAAGGATCATACTCGTTGGTATGGGCATTTATGTGCTGGTCAAACACGGCATAGGATTTGCTGCGATGCTCCCTTTCCTATTCTTTAGCGGTTCGTTAATGCGCGGTAGTACTTTCGTGCAGCTTGTTTCATATGTGCTGGGGATAGCCTGTGTTGGCCTGGTGATCTACGCCCTTGTGTGGAAGGCCGATTTCTGGTCGGCAAAAATCACACACGCCGACAAGCCAGACCAGGCCGAGATATGGTGGCTGCCGTTTGCATTCAGATTGGCTGCCGTTTGTGCGGGCATTATAATTCTGTCCTGGAGCATCTCCACAATAACTTCAACGATCGCCAGATATGCCCAAATTATGAGTCTCAGTTCCTCAATTATGAGTCTCAGTTCCTCGAGAGCATCTATACCATGGCTGATGCTTGTCGCGTGGATCATCCAGTTGGCTCTGGCGATATATCTGATTTGCGGGGCGCCGCATTTTGTTCGGTGGCATGTTAAGAAGACGATTGAGCATTGCAAACGGCTGGAGGAACCCAACAGTATCTCTGACCAAGAGGCCGGGGTATAGCGTGCAGGATGGGGGCACTAATCTTCTTCGATTCCTGTTATTGTTGCGTCGAGACCGAGGAGGACTGTTTTTACGGCTGGGTCGTTTATTAGCTCGTTTCTTTTTTGGGCGGGGGGTCTTGTTTGTTTTACGGCGGCCTTTGTTTGTGTCGGGGTCTCGGCGAGCTCGAAGCTCAACTTTATAGGGGCCGAGAAGTGTTCGGCGAGGAAGCTCTGGATTTGCTCGGTTCGCCCGTTGCTTTCGCACATCTGCTTTTGCATTTTCGCTGAGGCCGGGAATTCGAGCGTCAGCAGGCCCTTATCGAAGCGGATCGGGGCTGCGGAGCTCAGCAGGCCTGCGAACCCTCCGCCCAGCTTAGCGGCGACGACCTCCAAGATGTTTTGCCAACGGTCTTTTATTGACCGGATGTCACGCGGAGCGGATAGGTTTTGTGGCTCGTGAATCGTGGTTTGTGGTTCGTGGCTCGTAGGTTGTGAATCGTGGATTGGGAGTTGTGCCTCATCAATCTTAGCCGGCGGTTTAGGAATGGCGGCTTGTGTGCTGGTGGTCGGCTTAGGTCTTAGGCTTGCCGGTTGTTTTTTTTTAACGCCGGTTGCTGAGCCCCCTTGCAACTGTGAGAGGAGAGTATCGATATTCATGAAGTGCTCGCTTAGTGCGAATCGCAGGAGCGATGCTTCGAGCAGGGCCCTGGCGGTATCGGTGTTCTTGATGGACCATCGCAGTTTTTCGAGTGTGGCGATGTTATAAACGAGTGCGGCGATGTCGAACTTTTCGGCGAGTTCGCCGGCCCGTTTTCGCTGCTCGGCGGTCAGAATCAGCAGCTCGCTGTCGGCACCCGCGGATTTTACGACCATCAGGTCGCGCATATAATCGACGAGCGAATCGACGGTCTGGACTTCGCTGGTGCCGGTGCCGATTAAGTCCTCTATCGCGGCGAGTGTCCCGCCGGCGTCGCTCTCGGCGATTTTGTCAATGAGGTTCCAGACCTTTTCGCTGTTGGCACAGCCGAGAAACTCTTCTAACAGCGAGCCGCTCAGCGGATCGGCCCCGGTGCTTATGAGCCGGTCCAGCAGGCTAAGGGCGTCTCGCATTGACCCGTTGGCCATTTTCGCCAAAGGCAGAACCAAATCGTCTTCGTATTTAATCTTCTCCGCCTTGAGTATGGATTCGAGCTGCCGGGCGATTGCCGTAGGAATGATATTGGAAAAATCGAACCTCTGGCACCGCGATTGGATCGTGGCGATGACCTTGTTGGGCTCGGTGGTGGCGAAGATGAACTTGACGTGGCTGGGCGGCTCTTCGAGCGTCTTCAAGAGCGCGTTGAACGCCGGGACGCTCAGCATGTGAACTTCGTCGATGATGTAGATTTTGAACCTGGCGCGTGCGGGTCGATAGATTGCGTTCTGGCGGAGCTCGCGGACCTGCTCGACGCCGTTGTGTGTGGCGCCGTCAATTTCAATAACGTCGATATCTTCGCCGAGGTTTACGGCAGTGCAGCTCTGGCACTTGCAGCAGGGCTCGGTGGTGGGGGCATCGACGGAAAGGCAGTTGAGCGATTTCGCCAGGACGCGAGCCATAGTTGTCTTGCCGACCCCGCGCGTCCCGGTGAACAGATAGGCGTGCGCGACCCGCGAGGTCTTTATGGCGTTCTTGAGCGTCCGCGCAATCGGGTCCTGGCCGATGACCTCATCGAACGTCTGCGAACGATACTTTCTTGCTAATACCGTATATGCCATAATGAATTGATTATTTAACGGCTTCGGCAGCACTAACGAATTCGGAGCTCCTGTCCTTTGCGGTCTTTCGCGACTTTATGAAGATGGAGCTAAGTTCTTTGCCTTCGGTTAAGAGGGGTACTACACGTTTTTCTTCGAGCAGCTCTTCAGCCACGATGAATTCCAGCCAGAAGTAAGACTCATCGACCTCTTCAATGACGATGCTCAATTTGGAGACAAAATCCGGTCGGGATTGGGCGACGCAAGCGGCGCGATAGTTGGCAGCTACTGATGTCGAGCATTTGATCAACTGCCTTCGAATATGATTGCCCAGATCGGTTTTCGACAGGGCCATACTCAGTTTGACGCAGCGGTGCGCGAAATCTTTGGTCCGCTTTTTCAGATCGTCCTGGTCCATAAGTGCAGACGGAAAATTCCAATAATCAGTCATCAATTATCACTAATCAATAAATAAAGAAGATGGCCGGGTTTACCACGGCACCACCAAGCGCACGTTTATGGCTGCTCGGTTCCCCGCCTGACCAGGTTCACGGGCTCGGTCTGCATGGGACCCGGCCATGATGATTCATCATTGACTATACCCGCTCTCGCGGGCACACGTTTACTATTCAATATTTGGCGATGACAATTAGCAATCGCCATTTATGTCATCACGACAGAGCAGTAGTATACCAGGGGTGGCAGTAGTTTTCCAGAAAAAGATTTCCTATTGACTATTCACCAATTGGGCGGAATAATCAGAAATTAGTTGTCGATAGTCAATAAAAAGGGAATTTGATATGAAGGTAAGAATCGAAGATACGTGCACGGCCTGCGGGCTTTGCAGTGATACCTGTCCCGAAGTTTTCGAGCTTGGCGATGAGCTGGCCCAGGTCATCGTTGATGAGGTGCCCCCCGAGCAGGAGGACGCTGTCCAGCAGGCGGCCGACGAATGCCCCGTGGAGGCGATCATCATCGAATAATTGAGCTCGGGTGGTCCTTTGCCGCTTGAGCCAAGCCGCCGCAAGAGTATCGGTTGTCAACCGGCTAAGGCCGCCGGCGGTCACGACCTTCAGGGCTGCTCGGTTACGGAACGTGGGTCCATAAAGTGCAGCAGGTAATCGGGCCCGCCGGCCTTGGTCCCTGCGCCGGACATTTTGAAGCCGCCGAAAGGCTGTATTTGCACCATTGCTCCGACACAACCGCGGTTGAGGTAAAGATTGCCCACGCGGAACTCCCTGCGCGCGCGCTCCAGATGTTCCTTCTTACCGCTAAAGACCCCACCGGTCAGCGCGAATCTGGTTGAATTGGCCCATTCAAGAGCTTGCTCGAAATCGCGGGCCCGCATCACCGCCAACACCGGCCCGAAGACCTCTTCCTGGGCCAAACGGTCATCGGGCGTGATACCTTCGACAATAGTCAGGGGGACATAGAAGCCTTTCTCCGGCACTTCACTCGAATGGAGAATTTTGCCTTCCTCTTGGGCAAGCTCGATGTACCCGAGGATTTTCTCCCGGGCGGCTTCGTCTATCACCGCTCCCATATAGTTCTCAGGGTCTTCGGCAGGTCCGATTTTTAGCTTTTGCGCCGCTTCGACCAAGCGGGGGACGAACGTATCGTATATGGCATCGACCACGATAAGACGCGAGCACGCCGAGCACTTCTGGCCCTGATAGCCGAAGGCCGAGTAGAGCACACCCGTGACGGCCTTGTCGGTATCGATATCCTCGTCGATAATAATCGCGTTTTTGCCGCCCATTTCGCAGACGACCTTCTTTACCGAAGGCTGGTTGGGGGGTGTGCGGCCGGCACGTTCTATGATTCCAAGGCCCACTTCCATAGAGCCCGTGAAGGCGATGATGCTCGTCTTGGGGCTATCGACCAGGAAATCGCCAATTACCGAACCGCGTCCCGGCATATAGTTAAAAACGCCCTCAGGCAGGCCCGCTTCGCTGAAGATCTCCACTAAGTGATGACCCACGACGGGGGCTTGATTGGAGGGCTTGAAGACAACAGTATTGCCGGCGACAATCGCGGCGGCGCACATCCCGCAACTGATGGCGAAGGGGAAATTCCACGGGGAGATGACGGCTGCGACGCCTTTCGGCTGGTAGAAGTATTGATTGATTTCGCCGCCATAGCTGCCCATATCCCGAGGGGCGCCCAGGCGGACCATCTCGCGGGCGTAGTATTCGAGGAAATCGATACCCTCTGCCAAATCATTGTAGGCCTGGGCCCACTGTTTGCCCTCTTCGAGGATTTGCCAGGCGGAGTATTCGTAGATTCGCTCGCGGGCGATTTTGGCGGCCTTGACTAAGTACTCGGCCCGCTCGGCCGGCGAGGTGTCCCGCCAGGTTTGAAAGGCCTTTTGTGCTGCCGTCAGCGCCTCTTCGATTTCTTTGGTGCCTGCCTGGCAGATACGCCCGATGACTTCGTCTGGATCGGCGGGGTTTATCGAATCGATGATATCGTCGGTGACAATGTTTCTGCCGTTGATGTACAGCCGGTAGGTCCGGCCTAATTGCTCCCTGACCTGAGGAATTGCGCGGCCAAAGCCGGCCTTTACCTGCGGGTCGTCACAGCCCGGGAAGATCGGCTCGTTGGTGAAGGCGGGCAGCTCCAATTCGGATTTGGCTTGGATTTGTGTTGTGCTCATTTTGCGGCCCCTCTGACAATTTGACATAGTTGAGTTGGCTTGATTATATCACTCGATACTACAATCCTTCATCTTCTTGTTCTTTATGCTCAACTGCAAAAAAGTTGGTTCCCTGCTGCTGAAAACAGCCTTTTAGTAGCCTGGAGTTTATCGCATTAGAGCCACCGGCATGATTGTAAAGGGTTGGCACCAAAGAGGATGCCAACCCATGCCGTATGG
>CAYWOD010000051.1:0-18473 GCA_964459805.1 uncultured Pirellulales bacterium | reverse complement strand
CCTTCGCAATGACGTGCGTGGGTTATTTTATCCTATTATGCCTCCTGAGAATCCGGTGAGGTGCTCGCGATGACGAAAAGGGGCGAAGATTCAATATATTATCCTGTGAACGGTTGCCAAATTTTATATTGCGAAATTCGGGGAAAAGCTGTATAAGGATTTTTTTGGTGTACTGAGCGGTGCTCAGAGCCTACTTATGATTGATTTGCTTGTCTGGGTGCACGGGATTAGAGGGATTTGGGGAAGGCGCTCTGAAGATCTGCCGGACGAGGAGGTTTTCGAGCCGGCTTGTCTGGAGTTGCAGGTTTATGGAATTTGGAGAAGTTATGAAACGCAAAATGGTTACAATTGACGGTAATACGGCGGCGTCATACGTCGCGCACGCCACGAATGAGGTTATAGCCATATACCCGATTACGCCGAGCTCGTCTATGGGAGAGATGGCCGATGCAAGGACGGCCAAAGGCCAGGCGAATATATGGGGGACGCTTCCTTCGGTTACAGAGATGCAGTCGGAAGCCGGTGCGGCCGGTGCGGTGCACGGTGCATTGGCGACCGGCGCCCTGACGACGACTTTTACGGCCTCGCAGGGACTGCTGCTGATGATTCCGAATATGTACAAGATCGCGGGCGAATTGCTGCCCACCGTTTTTCACGTCTCGGCCCGTTCGTTGGCCTGTCAGGCACTTTCGATATTCGGCGACCATTCCGACGTGATGACCTGCCGTGAGACGGGCTATGGTATGATTGCCTCTTGTAACATTCAGGAGGTAATGGATTTCGCGCTTATTGCCCAGCAGGCAACGCTTGCCTCGCGAGTGCCTTTCCTGCATTTCTTCGACGGTTTCAGGACCAGCCACGAGGTCCAGAAGGTCGAGGAGCTGACGCTGGATGATATGCGTGCAATGATTGACGATGAGCTGGTTGCAGAGCACAAGGCGCGGGCCTTGACGCCCGATCGGCCGATGATCAGCGGCACGGCGCAGAATCCCGACGTTTACTTCCAGGGCCGAGAGACGGTGAACAAGTATTATTTGGCAGCGCCGCAGATTGTTCAGGAGGCGATGGATAAGTTCGCCAAGATTGTTGGTCGGGAATATAGGTTGTTTGATTATGTCGGTGCGGCGGATGCGGAGAAAGTAATCGTGATTATGGGTACGGGGGCCGATACCACGCACGAAACGGTTGAGTATCTGATGTCAAAAGGCGAAAAGGTAGGGCTTGTGAAAGTGCGGTTGTACAGGCCTTTCAGCACGAAACATCTTATTGCGGCACTGCCAAAAAGCACGAAGAAAATCGCCGTATTGGACAGGACGAAAGAGCCCGGTTCTTTGGGTGAGCCGTTGTACTTAGATGTTCGCACGGCTATCGGCGAGGCTATGGACGAGGGCGAAGCGCCCTTTGAAAAGTGCCCGCTGATTGTGGGGGGGCGGTATGGGCTCGGGTCGAAGGAGTTCACGCCGGCTATGGTAAAGGCCGTTTTCGATAATCTCGATGCCAATAAGCCCAAGAAGTGCTTTACCGTAGGAATTATCGATGATGTGACGAATACCAGCCTGGAAGTTGACGAAGGTTTTGAAATTTCGGACGAGGGGTTTTACTCGGCGATGTTCTACGGTCTGGGCTCGGACGGGACGGTGGGGGCGAACAGAAACTCGATAAAGATAATCGGGGAGCTGACGGATAATTACGCGCAGGCTTACTTTGTATATGATTCGAGGAAAGCGGGTGCTGTTACGATATCGCATTTGCGGTTTGGAAAGCAGATTATTCGAAGGCCTTACCTTGTGAGTAAGGCCGATTTTGTTGCATGCCACAATCCAAGTTTTCTCGAGAAGTTCGACATGCTTTCGTCGGCGCGCGAGGGTGCGACGTTTCTGCTGACCAGCGGTCACGACAAAGATGAAGTGTGGAACACGCTGCCGCAGGAGGTGCAGAAGCAGATAATCGACAAGAAGCTCAAGTTCTACGTTATTGACGCGATCGGGCTTGCTCAGGAGCTTGGCTTGGGCGCGCGGATCAACGTGATTATGCAGACGGCGTTTTTCAAGATCAGCAGTATAATTGCGCTTGATACGGCTGTTACTGCGATCAAGGATGCGATTAAGAAGAGTTACGGCAAGAAGGGGGAGAAGGTTGTGGAAATGAACAACGCCGCCGTTGATGCGGCGCTGGATAAGGTTTATGAGGTGGAGGTTGCGGGCGAGGTGACGAGCAAAACAAAGATGCGGCAGGTAGTACCCGATGATGCTCCTGAATTTGTCAAGGAGGTAACTGCCGAGCTGCTGGCGTTTCACGGGGACAAGCTGCCTGTGAGCAAGATGCCGGTTGACGGCAAGTTCCCAACGGGCACGACGAAATTCGAGAAGCGCAACGTCGCGGTTAATATACCGCAATGGGAGCCGGGGGTATGTATTCAATGCGGGACGTGCTCGCTGGTTTGTCCGCATGCGGCTATCCGGGTAAAGGCTTACGACAAAGAGCACCTCAAAGATGCTCCGGCAACGTTCAAGAGCGCCGATGCGAAAGGAAAGGACTTTGCGGGTATGAAATTTACGGTTCAGGTGGCCCCGGAGGACTGCACGGGCTGCGGTGTGTGTGTGCAGATGTGCCCGGCGCAGGAGAAGGACTCCAACAAACAGCCGACCGGTCGAAAGGCGATTAACATGTCGCCGCAGGAGCCGTTGCGTGATCAGGAGCGTGAGAACTACGCGTACTTTTTGTCGATTCCTAATACCGATCCGCAGTTGTTCAAGGCGGCGAGCGTAAAGGGCAGCCAGTTGATAGAGCCATTGTTTGAATACTCCGGCGCCTGCCCAGGTTGCGGCGAAACGCCCTACGTTAAGCTGCTGAGCCAACTGTTTGGGGACCGGGCTTTTATTGGAAATGCGACGGGCTGCTCGTCGATTTACGGCGGCAATCTGCCGACGACACCTTATACGAAGCGTGCCGACGGCAGGGGGCCGACCTGGAGTAACAGCTTGTTCGAGGATTGTGCTGAGTTTGCGATGGGTATGCGGCTGACGGTTGACAAGTTCAGGGAGCGCGGGCTTTCGCTGTTGGATAAGGTAGTGAAAAAAGGCTGTGTCGATGCAGCGATGGCGAAGGAGATCAGGGATGCCACGTTAGCTGATGATCCGGCCCAAGCGGCTATTGAGCAGCAGAGGGCGAGGGTGGATAAGCTCAAAGCGCAGTGCGCCAAGAGCGACTGTGCGGATTGCAAAGAGCTGCTCTGCGTGGCGGATTATCTTGTACGGAAATCCGTTTGGGCTCTTGGAGGAGATGGGTGGGCTTATGATATCGGATATGGAGGACTGGATCATGTTTTGGCCTGCGGTGTTGACGTGAACCTGCTTGTGCTGGATACGGAAGTCTATTCCAATACGGGCGGGCAGATGTCGAAGTCAACGCCGAGGGCGGCGGTGGCGAAGTTTGCGGCCGGGGGCAAAGCGGCACCGAAAAAAGACCTGGGGCTTTTGGCAATGACTTACGGCAATATTTACGTTGCCAAGGTGGCGATTGGCGCCAATACCAATCAGACGGTAAAGGCCTTTGCCGAAGCCGAGGCATATCCGGGGCCTGCGATGATTATTGCGTATTCCCACTGTATTGCTCACGGGATCAATATGACGGCGGGGTATCAGGAACAGAAAAAGGCCGTTGCGTGTGGACACTGGCCGCTGTACAGATTTGATCCGCGGCTCAAAGCGCAGGGCAAGAACCCGCTGCAGCTCGACTCGAAGGCTCCTACGCTTGACTTCGAGGAATATGCCTACGGTGAGAACCGCTATCGAACGCTCAAACAGTCGAAGCCGGAAGTGGCGGCGCGGTTGATGAAACTTGCCAGCAGCGACGCGGCTCAAAGGTATGCCTTGATGGAGCAGCTTGCGAGTCTCAGTTGCGGGGGCAAATCTGAACAGTAATGCTAAATGAAATGCACAAAGAATGAGGAGGCAGTAGAGTCAAATGGCTAATCGGTTTGCGAATACAATATGGGTGATTGTGGTTGGTGGTTTTCTTGTAGCAGGATGTGAAAGCGCGGGCATACCTAAAGTTGACGCGCTCGCTGTGGGCCCGGACGTTGAGAGGTTCGCAGTTGGGTCGAAGTATTCAGCTTTGGCGATTCAAGCGGCGGGCGGACTCGATGCGTGGACGCAAGCAAGGGCGGTAGAATTTGATTGCGTGGTTACTTTTTATCAGCCGGACGGGAGTTATTACCTGACCGAGCAACACTATCAGGTTTTCCCCTGGTCCAATTCTATTCGCATCTCAGGTCAGGAGCCGGGAGGCACATACGTTTGGCAATTGCTGAGGGGACAGTTCGCAGTGTTGGGGGGCAAGGCTCGGTATGACGGGCTGGAAGTTGGTGTGGACAGCGGGTGTATTGCAGCGGGATTGCTGAACGTCATAACGGCTCCTGTTCGGCTGCTGGATGAGTCGGTCGAGCTCAAGTTGTTGACAGAGCCGGTCAGGCTCGAGGGCCAATGGTATCAGCCGATCAAAAGGACGGCGAAGGTCGGAGTCGAAGGCGCCGCGAGCTTGCGTGACGCGGCCTTCTATCAGAAGAGGAGCAACGCGCGTATCGATATGGTTTTGCTTGGGTGTGGGATCGGCAA
The DNA here is from genome assembly GCA_964459805.1 of uncultured Pirellulales bacterium. Taxonomy (GTDB): domain Bacteria; phylum Planctomycetota; class Phycisphaerae; order Sedimentisphaerales; family Anaerobacaceae; genus DAOVRL01. The sequence goes on along the minus strand of CAYWOD010000051.1, from coordinate 13,857 downwards.
GAGTGTGCTGGTCGTTCGCGGGTACGACTATGGGCAGGCTGAGAAGGGGGGCGTTTTGGTTCCGTCCAAGATAGAGATGTTCAAGGCCGGCGCCAGCGGTAGCGTGCGGCAGCGCATCATTGAGATAAACGTCAAGTAGGCAGCAGGCGAGGGCCGAAGCGCAGAGATGGGGATTGCTCTTTTGCATTGGGCATTCGGCTACGGAAAAGGCGGCACGGGGCATCAGTGACCAACGTGTTGTTATGTGGAGAGACGGCTGGTTCGGCAGTTGGGGCTTTTTGACGGTCTTTACAAAATTTTTTCCCCGAGAGTACTGTTTTTGCCTATGCTGGTATTAGTATAATTATCGGCCTTAAATTAGGACGGGTCGTAGGCAAAATTTGCGCTATGACAGCGCCCAGCGACTGTTGCGCAGTCACCGCTAAGTAGCAAAAGGTTCGACCAGGGCGCGCACGGCTCAGAGAACTTTCATAACTCCTTTAGGAGCTTGCAGTTACGAGAGGTGCAGGCCTCCGGTCTTTTCGCGGATTTATTTTCGCACGCTGCTGCAATAGCAGCAGAGACGGGCCGTTTGGCCTGTCGTAGCAGCGGCGGCTAATCTGTTGATGATATTGCTTTTGGGGTATAAAAAAATGTTAAGCAAGCTCCGCATTGAACCGATAAATCTCCGAGTAAAGAGGTGTTTTGATTGTTTCAGAGTAAAGAGGTGTTTTGATTGTTTCAGAGGTTTGGAACAAAGCAAAAAGTCGGTTTTTTTTAGGAAGTTAAGTACCATGAAAAGTACACAAGCTCAAACAAAACACGAAGGTCGCAAGAGGATAGGGAAGAGAGTTTTTCTGTTGGCCAGCTGCAGCCTAATTTTCCTGGCTTTCTTGTCGGGCTGTGGTAACAAGTTCTGGGACCCGGGACAGGTAGGCAGGTTCCGTCCGGTGCCCGCAGTGAACGTAATTTTGGACTCCCTGGGCGTAGCGGAAGAGACCCCGCTTGCGTGGGAGCAAGGAGAAGATCCGCGACCATCGGACACCGTAGTGATGGAGACCGACTATGTGTTCAGGTCCGGTGACATTGTCAGAGTGTCGATCTTTGAACTGCTCCAGGAAGGAGTTCAGGTCTCAAGTGAATATGTCGTCACCGAGACGGGCAAGATATCCATACCGGATGTTGGGGTGGTTGAGGCGGCGGGGCTGACTGAGACGCAGCTCGAAGAGGAGATAAGGCAAATCCTCTCACCGAGTATATTGAAAGAGCCGTCGGTTGTAGTGACCTTGATTGCCTCACAGCAGCGGACATTTTCGGTATTGGGTGTTGGTGTACCGGCTCCGGGCAGATACGTTATTCCACGATATGATTTCAGATTGAAGGATGCTCTTGCCACGGCAGGCGGGCAAAGGCAATTCAACGTGAGTTACATCTATGTTTCGCGTTCTGCCGGAGACGAGGGTCTGGTGCCCGGTTCGATTGTGCCTGAGCTTGATCTGCAGCTTATTGAGCCGGAGATGAGAGTCCCTGGTGTCGAAGAGCAGAAGGGTTCTGAGCAAGAGATGCTGGAGATAATTGCACCTCGCGTGCAGCGTCATCAATGGCCGGCGAGCAAAGTGGTCATGACTTCCTCTGAGCTGGCGACGGAGACCGAGCTTGGTCAGCCGATTTTGCCGGGGACATTTGATACCGTGGGTGCGGATGAACAGGGGTTGAGACAGAAGAGCCCGACGGCGATGGATTCGGGTGTGTCGGCGGGGCTGGATATGTGGCAGGAGTCTGGAGATGATGAGCAGATCAGCGTGCAAGACATACTGAAAACGCTGGCGGAGCGCTCGCGCAACGGAACGACGGAGGATGAGCCGGGCAAGGCTATGGACCCACTCAAACCAACTACCCCAACCGTACGTTCGAGGACGATGGAGTTACCCGCAAGAGATGTACCGACGACGGACGTGTTGGGCGGCGGGGCGGCGGAGGCGGCGGTGCCAACGAATAATGAGGCGGTGAATCTTGACGAGGTAATGAGGAGTTTGTCGAAGCGACCGCGTCAAAAAGAGGTGGTTGGTCAGCGAATTGGCGTTGGAGGTGCGGTCAGGCCGTCGAGACCGACGGTACCGGCGGGTGGACAAATGGCGAGGAATCCGATAGGCGTTGATGACATACTGAAGTCGCTGGAGGAGCGGCCTGGTCGTGCGATAGCAGAGGAGCCTACGGGCTGGGACGATGTGCTGAAGTCGTTTGCTGAGCCCGGTCCCGGTCAGGAGAAGGTTGACGAAGAGATGGATCTTGACGAGCTGCTGAAATCGTTTGCCGAGCCCGGCGAGCGTGAGAGAGTAGATGAACAAATCGAGGTTGGAGACGTAGGTATAGATATTGTTCCGTCTCGGGTCGAACCAAGTGCGGTTGGCGTTGAGCAGGACAATGGGCGTATTGAGTGGGTCTTCCAGGATGGCAAGTGGGTTCCCATGCAGATAGGTCCCCCGATGCTGACGAAACCGGTAATTAAGGTTGAGCCTCCCGAGTATATTACGGTTCCGGCGGAAGAGCAGCCGACGGGTGGTTTGGAATGGACCACGGGTGAAAAGAGCCGGTTGATAAAGATTCCGGCAGAGAAGTTGATGTCCGGTGATCCGAGGTACAATATTGTTATAAAGCCGGGTGATTGTATTTATGTGCCCGTTGATGTTATTGGTGAGTTCTGCATTATGGGCAACGTCAATCATCAGGGCTACATTCCTATCACAGGCCGCCCGCTGACTTTGAAGATGGCTATAGCCGCCGCAGGTGGGTTAGGGCCCCTAGCCTATCCGAAACGTTGCGAAGTAACACGAAGGATCGGTCGGAAAAAAGAAGAGATTGTGATGGTTGATTTGGACAAGATTGCAAGTGGAGAACTGCCGGACTTCTTTATCAAGCCGAACGACCTGATTAACGTCGGCACACACGCGACGTCGAGATGGCGTGCGGTTCTGCGAAATGCGTTCAGGGCCACTTATGGGTTCGGGTTTGTTTATGACCGTAATTTTGCTTTAGACAACTATTACAAGTCTTACGGTCGCACCACGCGTGTTGATATCAGCGAAGCTGTGAAGATATTTTAGCAGGCACGATCGTCTGTCCAGCAAGAGCAATCTCTGGGAAAAATGTAGCGTTTCTTGTTATGGTGGACAATATTGCTTCCACTTTTACAGCAACATCCCAAGCCGGTGCGCCCGTTCAAAAGCAGCGGTGGCGTGAGCTTGGACTGCATAATTGGATCAAGATAATTGTAGTAGGGGGGTTGCTGTGCTATCTTTTTCGTGGCGAGATTGACTACGTTGTCAGGCAATGGGTTAATGACAGTAGCTGGTCACACGGGTTCTTGATTCCGCTCTTTAGCCTGTACTTCCTAAATCAGCACAAAGAAAAGGTTCTCAACGTTCAAAGCAAGCCGAACTACCTGGGCTTGCTTATTCTGATCTGTGTGATAGCGCTGCACATTCTCAACAAAAAGAGCCCTGCGCGGTATTTCTATTTTCAAGCGATGGCGCTGATAGCGTCTCTGGGGGCGGTTGTGCTCTTTCTCGGCGGGTGGCGTCTTATCGTGTATTCGTGGCTTCCAATCGGTTTTCTTGCTTTCGCGGTCCCGCTGCCTCAGCGAGCGTATTTTCGGCTGACAATGCCGATGCGACAGCTTGCGGCGACCGTAGCTGCTGGGCTTCTTAGTTTGGTGAACGGGCTGCAGACGACGGTCAGCGGTGTGATCATCAGCGTGATCTATAAAGGCCAGCGCATGAAGCCCGATCTGAATGTTGCCGAGGCCTGCAGCGGGATGCGCCTGCTAATGGCGTTTCTGGCGCTTGGTGTTGCGATGGCGTATTTGCACTACCGGCCGCTCTGGCAGCGAATCACCCTGTTGGCCAGCACGATACCTATAGCGATATTGTGCAATATTGTACGGGTCACGGTAACGGGATTCATATATGTCTTGATACATCCTCGGTACACACAGGGTATTTATCATGATGCGCTGGGGCTGGCGATGCTGCCGCTCGCCTTTGGTCTGTACGGTTTTCTTGCGTGGTTTATGACGGGATTGTTCATTGAGGAATCTGCGGGCGTTGCCGAGGATGTTATCGTTCGCAAGAACAGGGTTTGATGCCGGATATGAGGTGCCATTTGAGAGCTTATCTTCAGCCTGCCTTTTTGATATGTGTGGTGGTCCTGGCAGCGAGCGGAGTAGTGATGTCGAAGTTCAACATAAAGCAAGAGCCGTGGCCGCTGAAGAAGCCTTTAGAGCTTTTGGACGAAGAGGATTTGACTCCTTACAAAGTAGTATCGAAACACAAGATTGAAAACGAAGATATGCTCGAGTCACTGGGTACGGAAGATTATATCCAATGGTTTCTGGAGGATACCGAGGCTCCGGTTGATAGCCCTGTTCGCAGGTGTGTGTTGTTCATTACTTATTATGAACGTGCGGATCGGGTGCCGCACGTGCCGGAAGAGTGCTACGTTGGGGCCGGCCATCAATTACTGGCCTCTGAGGAGATGAATTTCAGAATTCCCGCGGGCGGCGGGCGGCAGGTTCCCGGAAGACATCTGGTTTTTCAGAAGACGGGGTCGGGTTTTTGGGATGCCGGTGAGAAATTTTCGGCTTTTTATCTATTCAGCGTTAACGGCACCTACACCAACAGCAGAGACAGTACTCGCCTGGCTTTGTTTAGTAGTAGTCTGGGCAAGCAGTCGTACTTTTCGAAGGTTGAGTGGTATTTTATGACCACTTCGGGTGCGAAGACTTACCTGAGCATAAAAGAAGCAATCCGGGCCGGCGAAAAGCTCTTGGCTGTGATTTTGCCGATTTTGGAAAGAGAGTACTGGCCGGATGAGCAAGAGCAAGAGGTAGCTGCCGGTAAACTTTGACAGAAAAGGGGAAAGTATATGGCACAGAGGAGGTTGAATAAGAAAGTAGCGTTTGTTGGCTCGGCTATTCTCATAGTTTTCTTAGTGGGTTCTATCTGGGTGCTTTTGAGTTTAAGCCGGGACCCGGACGAGTTCATCCGAGACGGGGATGCGGCATTTCTTGCGAAGGATTACGAGACGGCTGCGAGTAGTTATCAGGCTGCCTTCAAACGGGCCAAGACCGATTCGCTGAGGGAAGAGATACTGTTCAAGCTGGTGGATGCGTCTATTGAGACCGACCAATGGAACCTTGTGGTGAGATACTGGGGGAGAATTATCGCAATAAGTCCGAAGAATGTGAAGGCTCGATACGGACGGCTAAAGTACCTTTACATTGTGGCAAACAGTGGTAATCGCCGAATTTGGCAACAGGTTCACACAGATGCAACGGAGTTTCTGAAAGTGGCTGAGGATGGCGGCCTGCTGGCCGAAGACACGGCTAAGTGGGACGTTTTTGAGGCCGAAGGGAAAGACGCCGTCAGCCAGCTACTGGGTGTGTATTTGCATCTGGTCAAGGGCAGAGCCGGCCTTGAGATGACAATGCTGGGGGCGGTGACGAACAAGGATGAATCGCTTACTGAGGCGATCGCGGAGCTTGAGCAGGCGAAGGAGCTTGAGCCGGATAACATCGATGTGTACCGGTATTTGGCGGGAGCGGCAGTCGAGAGAGGGAAGATATTGGCTTCAGGGGGTAGTTTTGAGGAGAGGGATAAGGCCGCCCTGCAAGCCAAAGCGCTTTTGGAAGAGGCGGTTGAGGTTGCAAATGATAACCCGAAGGCGCACGTCAATCTTCTCGTGCTGAAGCTTGCGTTTGCGAAGGGCGCCACACCGGCAAGCGATGAAATGAAGGCTCTTGAGGACGAGTATTTATCGTTGGTTAAGAGGTTTCCATCGAGTCCGGATGCTTTTGTCGCGCTTAGCGGGTTCTATTCTGAGCTTTCGTCCTACACGCAATCCAAGGCCGCTCGGGAATATCTCGACAAAGCTATTGACGCGGCGGAGAAAGCGCTTGAGCTGGATGAAGAAAACGTTGCCTGTGCACTAAATGCGGTTGCCTTGCACGATCGTAAGTTCTCGATTTATAGGCAATCGGCTCACCTTTACAGATCGATAGAATTAGCGAAGAAGGCATTGACTTTGCCGAGCGCGCAGGATACAGCCGGGCCGTGGAGTTTCGTATACAGAATGAACCGCTTCCGGCTATATTCTTTTCTTGCGCACGACTGCATCCAGCAGGTGCTCGAGCCTTGCGAGGTTCGAACGGAGCAGGAGACTCTGGATTGGGTGGCAACTGCCGAGGATGCGGTGCACCAGATTGAGCAGATTTTTGAGAGCGGCCAGGAACCACAGGTTATCAAATGGCGGGGGATGCTCGAGCTTGCCAAGGGCAACAGGGAATCCGCTGTGAAGAAGCTATATACCGCTTACGAGCAGCTCAAGTCGCTCAAGCCGGCCAAACCACCGTGGCGAAGAGACTCAGAATTCGCGTATCTTTCTTACTTGCTTGCAAGGGTTTTCAAGGATACTTCCGAAGTCGGCGCCGTTGCAGAATTCCTGACGAACGCTCTTTATTCAGGGATTGCCGATATCGTGCCTGAGGCTCGCCTGGACTATGTTGAGACTATTTTGAAGTTCAATTTGTGGTCGGGCGCGATCGAGAATATAGACGTTTTTGAGAAGAGATTGGCGCCAAATACAAGAAGCGAATTACTTCGCATCAGGACTTACATTGGTGCGGGAGAATTCGACAAGGCCACCGAGGCATTGGCCGAGAGACCGGACGATGACCCCAATTCGATTAAACTGAGTCTGGCACTTGTACAGGCGAGGATTCGGCGAACTCTACTGAATATAGCGAGAATGAAAGAGAGGGAGATTCTGGGCCCGGCTCCGGAGGAAGAACCCGGCGGCACGGCAGCCGATGTTCAGTTTATGAAGAAGGAATTGAACGACTACAGGCGGTTCGAAGCGCAATTAGTGGATATGCTTGTGCCTGTCGAGCCAAATTTCGTCGCACAGAGTTCCATTATCAGTGTCTGCAGGCAGTATGTTGAGCAGGGCCAGGTGGCCAAGGCCAGGGAGTTGGTTGATCGTTTTCTGGGATATTTTCCGGACAGTACTGGCATTCTCGTTTACAAACAGATGCTTTCAGAGCCGAAGCCGGACCCCAGGGACGTTCCAGAAGAAAGGCGTAGTGAGATCGAGGAGCAGGTCCTCTCGAATATTGCCGAGCCTGTTGAGCGGAGCCTCCGCCTTGGAATATTCTATCGCAGAAACAAGCAATTCGAGAAAGCCGTTGTGGAACTAAAGAAGGCCCTCGATATGGAAGGATGGCAGGAAAAACCTCATGGATGGGTTTTCAGGGAAGCGGAAGAGGTGAATCCGCGTGCCCTCGCTGCGAATCATCTGTTTGATATGGCGGTTGTAACGAAAGACTGGGAGCAGGCCGAGCAGGTTGTAGATGTGGCTCGACGTGATGATCTGGATGGTTGTCAAGGTAATGTATTCGCTGCTCGCCTGGCGTACACAAGGGAGAAATTCAAAGATGCACGGCTAAGAATTGATGAATGCCTGAAACAGCGGCCGGTGTTCTCGCGTGCTTACTCGCTCAGAAGTAGTATCAATGCTGCTCTCGGAGACGACGAAGGAGCTCTCGAAGATATTCGCAGAGCAGTATATCTGAACCCGCTGGACGGCCTTATTGCCAAAGCATTTGCCCGCCTACTGTACCTTCGCACGAGGGAGGCCGGTGAAAATGTTACGTCCGACCAGACAAATGAGACCGGGAACGCTTTGCAAAGGGCTATCGCGCTGAATCCATACGATGTGCAGTTGCGCAGCTTTTATGCTGAATTCATAGCGCCAAAGGAGCCGCTCAAAGCAGTCGCGCTGCTGCAGGCCATGCAAAGAGCCGGCCCGACTTTTGAGAATAGCGTACGCCTCGGGGAGCTGGCGACAAAGGTTGCTCGTGCGCAATCGAACCAACAGCGAAGAGAGGCGCTCTTTGCTATCGCCGAATCAGCCCTGGATGAGGCGAGAAAGATTAGGCCGCGAGATAAGTTGATGCTTCAGTATTATGGGGACTTATTGCGGGCCACGGGCCGAGACCAAGAGCTTGAACAAATTCTGATCGACTCGCAAGAGGATGGACTGCTCTGGAGTCATTATATTCAGCGTGGTCAATACCCAGAGGCAGAAAAGATTTTGAAGCAGTTACGTCAGAGTGAGCCGAACAACCCCAACGTGGTAAAGGGCCTGCTGCTCATTGCTGAAAAGACGACCGATGCAAATGCTGCTGCGAGATATTCTCAAGAGCTGATATCGCTTGATCCAAGCGTTGACAACTATCTAATTCAAATTCAGTCTTTCCTGCGTGTGGGCCTTGTCAGAGAAGCCGGACTGAGATTGCAGAGCTTTACGGAAAGGCATCCTGATGAACCCAGAACGCTCTTGCTGCGGGCTTGGCTGGCAATGAGAAAAGGTCAGTTGCCCACTGCGTTGGAGCTGGCGACTCGGTATCTTGAGAGTAATCCCGACAACGCGGGCGGCTGGCGGCTGCGAGGAGAAATACACTTTTACGCCGGAGACATGACCAGCGCCATCAATGACCTGAGGAAAAGCAAGTCGTTGTCTGATGAGTCTATCACGCGGATTAGTCTGGCCAAGGCCTATCTGCGCAGTAACCGGTCTGAGGATGCCATAAGGGAGCTGAAAATTGCCTTAGACTCACCTGGTGCTTCATCGGAAGCCAGATTGCTGCTTGAAGAGACTTACTTACGGCTCGAGCGAGCAGGCCCGCTGGAGAATTTGTACGACGAGACGCTGGAGGAGTTTCCATCGAGTGTGTTCTGGCTTAATCGCGCCGGGTCTTTTGCCCTTCAGAGAGGAGAATTTGAGAAGGCGGAGCAACTATACGAGAAATCTTATCAGATAAAGAGCGAGGCGTATCGCCCGCTGGCCAATAAGGGCTTGCGATTTGATGCGTTGTACGCATCGGCATTTGATGGTTATATGAGGGCGCTTATCTTCGAGGCGGGGGCGCGCAATACGAAGAACTGGAATCCAAAGAAGCTGGACGAACTTTCTGAACTGGCCAGAGAGCACCTGGAGACAGACTATGCCCCTTTGGCTTACCTGAGAATGGCTCAGGCAAAGCTGCAGCTTGGGCATAAAAAAACCGCTGTGGAATATTGCCGAAAGGCGGCCGATGAATCAGAAACGAATGAGACGCTTGCCGCTGAGGTCCTACTGCGGATGTACTTGATGCTGGATTCTGAGGAGGTTGAGAAGTATTGCATCGAAAAGCTTGAGTCGAATCCGGATTCGCTGGCGGCCAATTTCACTATGTTCAATGTGGCGAAGGTCAACGGCCAGTATAACAAAGCTGTAACTTATATCATCAAATGTATTGAACTGACGGACCCGAATAACCCGCGCCGGGTCGATTATACTGTGAAAAAGGCGGAGATCCTTACCCTCGCCTACCAAAGAAGTTCCGATAACAAGTTTCTTGAAATGGCTATCGCAGATTACGAAAGTTTATTGGCTAAAATGCCGAATAATATCAGTGTCCTGAACAATTTGGCGTACATGCTTGCGGACAGTAACGAAAGGCTTGCTCAGGCTCTCAAATATGCTGAACGGGCCTATAACGCAGCGCCGGATGAGCCGGGCATTCTGGATACGTACGGCTATGTGTTGTATAAAAATGGTAAGACTTCCGAAGCGTTTGAACACTTGGCAGCGGCTCAGCAGCAGTATGAGCAGAGCAAGGCCGGCGCGGTCCCGGAAGTATATGAGCATTTAGGTATGGTGAAGGAAGCACTTGGAGATAAAACAGGCGCCCTTGAATCTTATAAGCAAGCGTTGGAGCTTGGAGCGAGCAGGTTGTCTGATAAGGATAAGGAACGCATAAAGAAAGCTATTGAACGTCTTTCCCAGTGATGTGTCGCAGGTGATGCCTCTTATGGGAAATATACCATATACGATGGCAATAAGTTGTTACTTTAATTAGCTAATTCTGATTGGAGAATAAAATGGCGGAAGAAAAACCAATAGCTCTAAAAAGCAGGTCAAGGCTGGTTGGGCCAAGGCCCCCGGCGGCCACTGCACTGACACCGAAGGAGATTCTCGCAATATTGCGCCGTCACGTACTGCTGATCATTGCTCTGATTGTGGCGGGTATGGTAGTCGGCGGTTTAGCCTGCGCAGGCTTAAGAAGGTATCTGCCCAAGTACACGGCCCGAACGTACATCGAAGTGCTCCCACCTGTTCAGACAGACCCTATGGCCATTATTACTCCGCTGGTACACAGGGATATTAGGTATGGTCATCGTTTGTCGGTCGCAAATCTCATAAAGCAGCAGATCACTTTGCAAAACCTGCTTGCCAGAGACGTCGTTAAAGGAAGCGACTGGTATGATCCCTATAAGCGCGCAGGTGCTCCTGAAAAGGCGGTCAAGTATTTGATCAAGCACTTGGGTGCTTACGCCCACAGAGATGCCGACTACATTGAGGTATCGATGACCTGTCGCGATGGCGACGAGGCAAAGGACATAGTTAACGAAATGGTGACTATGTTTGTAAGTTCGCAGGGGTATTCAAAGAGACGGGAGGTCCTAGATAAGAAGAGGGAACTGGAGAAGCAGCGAGTAATTGTCGAAACGGAACTGCATAATGCTGAAAACAGCCTTGATGAGATTCGGCGCACATTCGAGCTGAGCGACCTTGAAAGGCCTGTCGGGCGCTATTTCAAGCACACAATCACCCTCAAACTGGACCAATTGGAACTTGCGAAGAACGATCTTGAGCTGGCAATCAAACAGTTTGAGGCCGACATAAAGGTTCTCGAACAATTGGCCCAGGAGGGTCCCTTACCCATTCAGATTGAACACATGATCGAGATAGACCCCATTATGGTCGCACTCGCTCAGCAGCGCGCTTTCACGGAAGCGCGGCTTGAAAGCATGCTCGCAAAGTTTGGTGAGAATCACAGAGAAGTGAGGCAGCTGCGGGAGTACAGGGATGAAATCAAGGCGAGGAGGGTGGTCCGGGCTGCCGCGATTGGAGACCAGACGCGCAAGGCCAATCTTGCAAATGCCGTGGACAGGGTGGTTGTGTTAAAGGAAAGGTATGACGAGCTGGAAAGAATGCGGGTTGCGGCCCAGGCACAACAGACAAATCTTGATAATGCCCGCGTAGAGTACGAGCAAGGAGTGAAGATAAGGGACGAAAGAATCGCGATGCTGGATGAAATCAAGAAACAGATCGAGAAACTTAACATAATAGCTGTTGACCCTGAAACACCTAAGGTGCGTGCTCTGGGTGCTGCTCTAAAACCGCTAGAGATGCCGTTTTCTCGACAGTGGTGGGTATGGCTGCCCGGTGGAACGGTACTGGGCTTTCTGCTCAGTATAGGACTTGCCTTTCTGATTGAGCTGGCCGACGACAAGGTGCGCACGCCGAGAGACGTTAGCAAGTATCTGCACATCCCGCTGCTGGGCGTGGTTCCCGATGCGTCTGAAGATAGTCAGGTTCGAGGGGTTGATCTTTGCCGAGTTGTCAGTCAGGCGCCTTATTCGATCTTGAGCGAGTCGTACAGACAATGCCGGACGAACCTAAAGCTCTCCGGCACCGGAGAGTCTGTCAAGGTTATGCTTGTTACCAGCGGTTCACCCGGTGACGGCAAGACTTCCGTAGCGGTTAATCTCGCTACAGCGTTTGTTGCTGAGGATAAAAAGGTATTGCTGATAGACGCCAATTTCAGGCAGCCAATTTTGGGAAAGCTCTTCCCGAAGGGGCAGACCGGCGAGCTGGATGAAGGGGGCTTGAGTGTCAGCTTCGGATTGAGCGGCCTGCTTGTTGGTCAGTGCGGTGCTCAGGAAGCGATAAGCTCGAGCGGCATCGAGGGGCTTGACATAATTGATGCAGGATTGCTGCCTCCCAACCCGGCTGAGCTGCTCGGGAGTGTTCGGATGGACCAGCTGCTGAAGGAGCAGCGGAACAACTACGATTATGTAATCATTGACAGTCCCCCGGTTCTGTTGATGAGCGATGCCAAGGTCCTGGCCAAACTTGCTGATGGCGCCGTCCTCGTGTTTAATGCTGCCGCCACAAGAAGAGGCGCCGCTCAGAGGACTATTCGCGAGATGCAGGAAGTGGATGCCAACGTGGTTGGCTGTGTGCTCTTAGGCGCGCCTGTGTTGAAGGGCGGCTATTTCCAGGAGCAGTTCAAGTCCTACAGGAGGTATCAGGAGAAATTGCAGCTTGCCGGACCATCGATGTAGGCGGATTCCCAAATGCTCCCATGAGCGTTCTGGGATTGAATAGCAAATGAAAGTTACGATTTTTCTCATAGGGGACCCCACGACTGAAGTGGGGTCCTTTCTGTGCGCACTGTTTTTTGAGGGGTCTGTTGATGGATAAGTTCTTGGTGACCGGCGGAGCAGGTTTCATCGGCTCGAATATCTGTAGAAAACTAGTTTCGCAGGGCTGCTTTGTAAGGGTTATTGACAACCTGCTCACCGGCAAAAAGAGCAATCTTGCCGATGTTATGAACGGGATTGAGTTTATCCAGGCCGATATGGGCGATGAGCAGGTCGCCCGAGCGGCTATGAAGGATATTGACGTTGTTTTGCACCAGGGCGCTTTGCCCTCGGTGCCGCGGAGTGTTGACGACCCCGCCGCCACGCACAAGCACTGTGTCGATGCGACATTCACACTTCTATTAGCGGCTCGCGACGCGGGCATAAAACGTTTTGTATTTGCTGCAAGCTCATCGGCCTACGGTGATACGCCCACGCTGCCGAAGGTCGAGACGATGCGGCCCACGCCGCTGTCACCGTATGCGGTGGCCAAGCTTGTCGGCGAACACTATTGCTCGGTGTTCTATGAGGTTTTCGCCCTTGAGACTATTTCGCTTCGGTACTTCAACGTTTTCGGCCCGTATCAGGACCCGACAAGTCAATATGCGGCGGCCATACCGGCCTTTGTAACGGCTATATTGAAGGACGAGCCGCCGACGATTTACGGCGACGGGGAGCAAAGCCGGGATTTCACATACATTGACAACGTTGTCGAGGCCAACCTGCTTGCCGCAAGGGCCGAGCACACCGCCGGTGAGGTGGTTAATATCGCCTGCGGTCAGGCCGTGACTGTAAATGAAATTATTGATGTGATTAACCAGCTTGTAGGCAAGAACATAAAGCCGCTCTACACCGACCCCCGTCCCGGCGACGTAAAGCACTCGCTTGCCGACATCACTCTTGCTCAAAAGCTCCTCACCTACAAACCCACAGTCGCATTCAAACAAGGCTTAGAATTAGCAATAGACTGGTACCGCGAAAATCTGCTATGATTTGTGTCTGAATTATTGTAATTCAGGTATGAATTCAACTTGGTTTTCTTTTAGGCTCAACTGCAAAAAAGTTGGTTCCCTGCTGCTGAAAACAGCCTTTTAGGAGCCTGGAGTTTATCGCATTACAGCCACCGGCATGATTGTAAAGGGTTGGCACCACAGAGGACACCAACCCATGCCGTATGGCACTCTCGCGGTGCTCAGGTCGCACTGCTGCGTTGGGTTATCCCCCGCGAGAGCAACGGTATTATATCACACTATGCCGGAGGCTTAAAGCGTTAAACTCAAAGCAGTTGCAAGAAAATCCTCAAAAAAGTTACCAACTTCATTGAATGAGAGCCTAAATTGAAAAGATTGTACCCACAAATACAAATGTTATGAGGTACAAGCCTGCCATTTTTATTGATAGTGGAGATTTCATCACTGATTCTTCGATCAAATGCGGTAAACGGCGTCAAGAACGCCCAATTTCGGCCTCAATATCTGCATATCAGCATTGGTTTGAGGCTAAACACGTGCGCAGGAGAGGCTCGGCGATGGTAAAAGCAGGCATCTGAGGGAGTTACGCCTTCCGTTCA
>CAYWOD010000050.1:0-18658 GCA_964459805.1 uncultured Pirellulales bacterium | reverse complement strand
CAAAATCCCTCTTAGGGTTTGATATATGTCTCTATATCTAAACTGGAGTCAATAACTCAAAAATCAAAGTGCAAACTGCATAATTGTGGAGCCGCTTCGGCCCTTGGGGGCTTCGCGGACTGCTTTTGATCTTTTCATCAGCCCAGCCTCCAAAGCCAGATTCTTCAAGGCGGTTGTATGCAAGATTGTCACATATCTGGCTTTGGCTGGGGGGTGAAGGAAAGGTCAAAGAGTAAAGTGGAAAGTGGAAAATTACGGTGGAGAAGATGAAGAGAGGTCGGGGGGCTTTAGGTGAGGGCGACGCCGATGCGGCGGGCAAGGGGCTATAGGGACTTAGGCATTTGCCGGATCAGCCTAAGGGCGGAGGGACCGGAGGTAAAGAGGGCGGGATAAAGCGCTGAGGCCTCAACGAAAGTGCCTTTTGCTTGAAAGAATCCATCTTATTGGCAGGACCGCAATCTCCCTCCCGGCCCTCTTTCGAGGGAGGGAGATTGCTTGTTCTGAAACTAAATAGGTTCGCTGCCGCCGGGTTGATCAAAGCTGTCGCCAAATTGGAGACGATTTGGCCCCATCTTTGAAGCGGGCCTACACATTGCTCATACCGCGGGCATTTGGCGCACAATAGTTTTTCTAACGGGCTGATCCGGCGTACGTAGAAGAGTCAGTTCAACTGCAAGAAAGTTGGCGCCCTGATAGAGAATACAACCTGTAACTCTGTTGGATTTAGCGCTTTAGGGCAACAGCATGGAGGGCACGATCATAAACTGCTTTGCACAGGTGGGGTCAGAGCGCAAAGTAAGGAGCCCGCGCGGGCTATGATTCATCCGGGCAGGCGATGGTCTTTGAGGGTAAATGTAGCCGGGGTCAAAGGTGGTGTGTGTTGCGAGACAGCAGCGTTCGGATGAATCGGGGGCACAAGGAGTGAGCGAAGTCCGCTATTCGCCGGCGCAATCGGACCCGGCGCACGGCACAGCTTATCGCTCGAAGCTGCGAATCGTCGCCGGCCAGGTCCCGTGCCTTGTTAATCCTCTCGGCAGCCTTGGCAAAACGCTTCATGCCTAAATACACCAAAGCCGAGTCCTTCAAGGCCCCGACGTGCTCGCTATTGATATCGAGGCAGTGGCCGAAGAACCTGACTGCATCATCAAACATCCCTTGTGCGGCACTGACGGCGCCGAGATAGTAGTAGGCATCGGCGCCGGCGCTATCGATATCCAAAGCCCGCAGCAGGCAGTGCGTCGCATAATTCATCTCGCCCATCGTCAGGAACATCGAGCCCATCGAAACCAAGGTCTCGGCGGCGTCGGGGGCGAGCCTCAGCTCAGCAGCCAGATAAGCCGCTGCCTGCTGTTTTTGGTCTTTCATTAACGCATATTGAGCGAGCCTGTAAGACGGGCCCGTGAGCGTATTGTCGCTTTGGAGGGCCTGGTCGAACAGCTCAACGGCGCGTTCATAATCGCGTTTGTCAAAGGCCACCTCCCCAAGGTAGAAGAAAGCCGGTGCAAAATCCGGATCAAGCTCAATTATTCTGTTAAATTTTTCCTTTGCCGATTCGATGTCCCCGAGCTCAAGCAGGAACAGGCCAAGATCGAGAATGACGTCGATATCGCCCGGATTGATGCGCAGCTCGGCGAGGAAATGCTCTTTGCTGCGCTCGCTGTCGCCATCGGACCAATAGGCCTGGGCAATCCGGTAGTTGATTTGCGGGTGTGTCGGCTCGAGCTCGGCGGTCCTCAGCCAGCAGCGAACGGCTTTTTTGTACTCGCCGCGGGCGAAAAGGCTGTTGCCGATATTGTAGTAGCACAGGGCACAATCGGGCTTTATCTGCTGGGCGAGGTAAAACATCTGCTCAGCCAGATCGTGCTTGCCCATCTCGGTGTAGGTGATTATCCGGTTGCAATAGCACGGTTCGAACTGAGAGTCAATCTGCTCGATGTGCTCGAACGTCTCGATAGCCAGGTCATAAAGGCCTGTCCGGGTGTAATCGACCGCGAGAGAATTCAATATCTCGGTGTCGGCGGGGTTAAACTGGAGGGCGAGCTCGTATTCGCGTATTGCCTCGTCGAACCGGCTGATAGCATCGAGTGTAAGGGCCTTGTTGAAGTGCCACGAGCCGTTGGAAGGGCTTATCTCCAGAGCGGCCTCCAGCTCGTGGAGGGCCTGGGCCATCTTGCCATCCTCGTAAAGCTCAAAGGCGGTGCGGACCTTGCGCTCGGCTTTGTCGTATGAGCCAAATTCCATCTCGTCAAAAATCATTGCTTGACCTCGTCCTGTCCGTCGCTTAACAATTAGGGGAGCACCCAAGGCCGTTATCGCCCACAAAATACCGCTGCCTTAACAGTTTTGCGCGGCTGAGGCGGCTTTTTGCCGGCGGTAAAATTTCGCTCGAAACTCAGCCTATAAGCCCTTGCAATTGCAGAGGTTAGCTCAATGGCGGCAAGCCGGCGACGATAAAGAGCGGCGGCTAAGTTATTGTTTTTGTGGAAAGCAGTCGTTGATAGTCTTATAATGTCTCTGTTAAGTGGAACGTGCTGCTGCGCGAACCGTGTATCGAATAACGAGGCGCGAATGAGATTTGGAGAATTGGAATTATGATCAAGGAAATAAAGGGCCAGATAACAGCCGGCAAGGGAGGCTATGCCATCGTAGTCAGCAGATTCAACGAGTTTATAACCTCCAAGCTGCTTGCCGGTGCGATAGATTGTCTGCAGCGTCACGGCGCGTCCGAGGAACAGATAACCGTTGTCTGGGTGCCCGGTGCGTGTGAAATTACTCACGCTGCAAGGAAACTGGCGCAGAGCGGCAAATACGTTGCGGTGCTGTGCCTTGGAGCGGTGATACGGGGGCAAACCGCCCACTATGATTACGTCTGTCAGCAGGTAGTCCGCGGTATCGGGCAAATCAACTACGATTCAGCGACGCCCGCGGCCTTTGGTGTGCTGACCTGCGAGACAATCGAACAGGCCATCGAAAGGGCCGGAACAAAAATGGGTAACGCCGGCACCGACGCAGCACGGACGGCTATGGAAATGGCAAACGTAATCGAACAGATTCAGGATTGATGATTGATTATTGCCAAGTGAATAAGAGGCCGGCACGTGGATAGAAGAACAAGGGCCAGAGAGCTTGCAATCCAGGGTTTATATCAGCTCGATGTGCAGGGCCCGGACGTGTTTGAGTTTTTGGGTGAGTTCTTTATTGAAACAGAGGCGGACGATTTTATCCGCTCGCTCGCCACCGACTGGACGAAGGGAACCTGGGAGAACCTGGGAGACTGTGACGAGCTTATTACTGCCTCGACGATAAAGTGGCAGTTTTCAAGACTCTCACCGGTTGATAAGAGTATTCTAAGGCTGGCGGTTTATCAGTTGAAGCTGTGCCCTGAAGTCCCGCCTAAGGTAGTGATAAACGAGGCCATCGAGCTTGCCAAGAAGTACAGCACGGATAAGTCGCCCGGCTTTGTAAATGGGGTGCTCGATGCCGTCTTAAAGAAGCTTGTGGCCCGCGACTCGTGACTCGGGGCGTCAGACCGGCTTATGAGGAGTTAATCGGCCAATCAGCCGGGCACAAGCAAGGAGATAGGGGTCACGGACGACGAACAACGAATATGAGAACGATCGCAGTATTGAACCAAAAAGGTGGCGTGGGCAAAACGACAACGGTAGCCAATACGGCGGCGGCCCTTGCCGCTATGGGCTCGAAGGTGGTTGCTATCGACCTGGACCCGCAGGCGCATCTGACGATACACCTGGGCCTCGATCCGCAGACTATCAGCTCAGGTTCATACAGGGTCCTGACCCAATCGGCCAAGGTCGAGCAGGAGATCTTACTGACGCGGCTGAACCTCTGGCTTTTGCCCGCAAATATCAACCTGGTCGGCGCCGAGACGGAGCTGGTGAGCGTTGTCGGCAGGGAGACCATTCTGCGCGAGGGCCTCGAAGAAGTCGAAGACAAATTCGATTACTGTTTTATCGACTGCCCCCCTTCGCTCGGACTGCTGACGCTCAACGCCCTGGCCGCGGCGCAGGAGGTCCTGATACCCTTGCAGCCGCACTTTCTGGCGCTGCAGGGTTTCGGAAAACTGCTGCAAACCATCGAGCTTGTCAACAAAAGAATCAACCCGGACCTGAAAGTCGAAGGGGTCCTGCTTTGCATGTTCGATACGCGGGCCTCTCTTCCCAGTGAGGTCAGGGCGGACATAGAGCAATTCTTGAGCAATGCGCGTGGGACGAATTGCGCGTGGGCGCAGGCGCGGATTCTGCCGACTTTTATTCGACGGAATATCAAGCTCGCCGAGGCCCCCGGCTACGGGAAGACGATTTTCGAATACGAGGAGGATTGCCACGGTGCCGAAGACTACAGAAAAGTAGCCGAATTCATACGCTCTCGGTCCCCGGCGCCGACGCCTGCCCCCAAGGGGCTCGTCCCGAGGGGCCCGACCCCCAAGACCCAGGCCGATAAAGCTCGCCCTGTGCCGACAATGTCTATACAGGCCCCCCCCAATGTTCCTGAACCACAGGGACCGATCCGGCAGCCCGTTCGCTCCGGCGAAAATCAGGCCCCGACTCCGATCTCACCCACGACCCGGCCGCAGACCGAGTCACAAACGCAGCCCAATCCGAAGCCGCAACCCAGCCTTGAGCCTCGTCCTCAACCTCCGGCCGAGAGCAGCCCGGTTGCCAGGGGTAATGTTCAACCGGCGCCTCAGCCGAAGCGCAAGCTCAGCAGCACGTATGAGTACCGCCCTCAAGCTCCGGTCGAGAACAGGACCGTCGCGCCCCGAAATCCGCAGGCGCCGCTTCCGCCGAATCCGCAACCGGTTAATAGCGACCAGATTCGTCGCAATGCCCCCATTGAAATCAGGCAAATAAAGCCACCCAATGCGCCGAAGGCAAATCAAGAACCGGACCCGGCAACTCCGACTGAGCCATCGCAAGACTAATTCAGTGCCGTTTCCAGAAGGTTCCTGTAACTGTTCGCTCGCTGTTGTCATCTCGACCGAAGCCGTAGGCGAAGCGGAGAGACCTGTTCAAATAGATTCCTCCGCTCCGTCCCGACGATGTCGGGACTCCGGCCGGAATGACGGAACTCGCCACCAGAAGCAATAGAAGATTTTACAAACGGCACTAATATCAAAGGCAGTTAATGCGGGCCGATTAACCATTAGTGCCATTCCCGCGAAGGCGGGAATCCAGTTGCTTAATTGCTTGGCCTCATGATCGGCGCATCGGCTCTTTTAAGCCACAGCAATCCATTCTCAAAATCCAGCACCAGAGCACACCCTTGGAAAAACTCCATCCCTACCAGTATTTTGCTGTCCTTGGCCCTTTCTTCGTTAGATAGTTGAATTATAACTTCTGCGTTACCGATCACATACCCAGCGAATCCAAGTTCCTTGACCGTATAACAGTCTGCTCGTTTTAACCCGTCGAACTTTCTAATATATGTGCTCTTTGGGCCTTGGTGGTCCAGAGGTTTTAAAAATTCTTGCCAGTATGAAGTTGTAACAAGAATTCCGCATTCAGCACCGGTATCAAACTGCACTTTGCAGTCTTTACCGTTAATGGGGATCGTTACAAATAAAATATCATTTAAACTTCGCGTAGTCTCGATCGTCATCGGGAAATTACGCCATAAACCAGGATCATTGGGATCAAAGGAATCCTGCACTGAGAATTCAACCTGTTCTACGGGGGTGTCAAGAAGAATATATTTAAAACTTTTGAGCATGCCCACTCCCAGAAATATTTCATGAGCAATCTGGGCTTCTTCTCCGACTGGCTTTTTTTCATAGTGGCCCGATCTGCTGGTGCAGGGTGGGTGGACAAAAGTAATATTGCCAATTTTCAATTGACATAAATGACACAGCCCGGCATGACCTTCACCCATTTGTTTCGGGTAAAACCCAAGCCTTGCATCTTTAACGATAGAGTCAGTTACCAATACTGTGCTGCCGCAACCAGTATCGATATATACAGGATACTGAGGCCGCAAAATTCCTTTGCCATTCCAGCAGCTACCCATAATACGTATACACGGGGGACCGAGAGTATTTAGACGTACCGTTTTTGCCTGGCGAATCTCCGATTTTTTCCATTTTATTGAAAACTGGTTAGGCTCTTTATCAGTGACCGTAAATGCAGGATTATCATCACCTAAGATTTGATTCGGATCAAGAGAATCAAGAATCGAATCTGTCACATACACATAGTAATCCGTTTGTTTCCTGCTCGGACCACGAACAAAGATCGTCGCTATTGAAAAAACAGAAATAGCTACCAGAACAACAATAACGAGTGTCTTTCTTTTATTAGACTCCACTATGCCACCTGTTTATCTTTCATCCGCCTTTCTTATTGAGGAATCCTGAGACTCTCATCCATTCTGCGCAGCGTAGCGGCCAGCTCGATGCTGGGCCGGCTGTTTTGCCGAGTCCGAATCCGTGTCGCCCTTTTTGGTAGATGTGCATCTCGGCGGGGACTTTGGCCTTGCGAAGGGCCAGGTAGAAATAGATGCTGTTCTCCGCGGGCACGCCCTTGTCCTCGTATGTATGCACGAGGAACGTCGGCGGCGTTTGCGGCGTAACCTGCTTTTCGTTCGAGAGGTACTCGACGAGCTTGGCATCGGGGCTCTTGCCCAGCAAATTGCGCCTCGATCCTCCATGCGAGAACGATTCGGCCAGCGAAATCACCGGATAAATGAGCACCATAAAGTCGGGCCTGCAGCTTACCCTCTCGATTGGGTCTTTTGTGCGAGCGTTGCCTTTATCGAAATGTGTTCCCGCCGTAGAGGCCAAGTGGCCGCCCGCGGAAAAGCCCAAGATGCCTATCCTATTCGGGTCGATGTTGAGCTGCCTGGCCTCGCTGCGAACCGTCCGGATGGCCCTTTGGGCATCCAACAGCGGATACGGGTGGCCGTATCCGGCGCCGCTGTTGCGATGGCGGTACTTGAGGATAAAACCGGCTACACCCAGCGAATTAAGCCATCGGGCGATTTGATGGCCCTCATGATCCATAGCCAGATGGCCGTAGCCGCCGCCGGGACAAATCACCACCGCTGCGCCCGCCCCCTGGGGACCGGTGGCCTTCTCCTTCGCCGGCAGGTAGATAGTCAGCGTCGGCTTATCACCGTCTTCATTACCCTTGGCACCCGGCGCACCATCGGGCCACAGCAGCTCGACCGCGTGCGAGGCCGGCGCCTCGCCGGCCGGGGCCGTTGCAGTCAACGGTATTGCAATGACAGTACAAACACAAACAATTCTAAAATGTCGATTCATACGTCGAACTCCTTCCCTAAAGAAGCTAACCCAGACGAGCCGGAATCAAAGAGGGTTGGATAAAAAGCTGACGCCTCAACGAAAGCGCGTTTTGCCCGTAAGGATTAACTGTTGCGGGTTTTGCAATTGCTCTGTAATAAAACTCAGAAACCGGGCCGCATAGACGCCGTTTATCACCCTATGGTCAACTGCCAGCGACAGGTCTGCAATCTTACGCACGACTATTTTGCCGCCGTCAGGAACAATCGTCCTGACGACGTTGCCGGCACTTAGGATGGTGCCGGCCGGAGGCGGCACTATTCCAATGAACGAATCAATAGCATAGGCGCCAAGATTGCTCAACGCTATCGTTTCGCCCTCCATATCCTCTAAGGTCAGCTTGTTGTGCCGGGCCTTGTCGGTAAGCAGCTCGTCGGAGGCGGCTATCTCAGCCAAGCTCTTCTTATCGGCATCCTTTATCACCGGAACGACAAGTCCCCGGGGACCACTGACTGCAAAGCCCACATTAATCGCATCGGCGAGCACTATCTTATCACAGTCGAGCCTGCCGGTCATAACAGGGAACTTGCTCGCAGCCAGCGCCAGAGCACGAATAAAAAAAGTGTTGCTCGTGATCTTGACACCGAGCGATTTGCCGAGCTTTCGACGAAGGCCCATCAATTCGGTCATATCGGCCTTCGCGGCGATGTAGAAGCAAGGCTTATTCCTCTTGGAATTTAACATTCTCTCGGCGATAAGCGTCTGGATTCTGGTCAGCCGAACAGATTTCTTTGCAGGATTTTCCAAGAACGCCCCTATTATCTGCTGCTCAGTAAAAACGTTCACACGCGGCCTACTGCCAGGCCAATATAATAGCGTCCCTCCCGCTGTTTGCAAGTGCCAAGACAGATCACAGCATACACGGACGGATAGAGCATAGCCGGAGCTGCGAGGGACAATTTTCGCCTTTGCATTGGGTGAGGGGGGAAAGTATAATTGCAAGCCGAAGATTTTAAGGAGGCTCAATATGGCGCTTGTTAATTGTTCTGAATGCGGCAAAGAGATATCAGACAGGGCCCTGATGTGCCCGAATTGCGGTTTTACCAAGGCCGACAGGTTGTTCGCTTATGAGTACCGGTCGAAGAGAGAGCTCTTTGGGCTTCCGTTGGTACACATAGTCTATGGCCTCGGCATCAACCCGGTTACCGGCAGGCTCCGCGTCGCCAAGGGCATCATCGCAATCGGCAATATCGCAATCGGCGGGCTGGCGTTCGGCGGCCTTTCGTTCGGTGTCGTCAGCGTGGGCGGTCTGGCACTCGGTCTGGCGTCGCTGGGAGGACTTGCTATCGGGCTGCTGCTGGCAGTCGGCGGTATGGCGGTCGGTCTTATCGCTATCGGCGGCGGGGCCTGCGGCTACTACGCCCTGGGCGGCGGAGCGTGGGGGGCTCACGCACTCGGAGGCAATGTTCAGGATCCCGAGGCCGTGGAATTCTTCAAGCGCTACCTCGGCTCCTGGGTCGAGCAATTTCAGCAGACACCGAAGCGTTAGTAGTATAGCTGTACTCGTTTGGGCCAAAGTACGCAAGCAAAGCATAAGGTATTTAGCTATGGATAGACAAATGAACCGTCGAGATTTCATGGGATTGCTCGCCGGCGGTGTCGCGGCGATGATGTTGGGCGACTCCGAAGGGCGATGCGATACAGTCAAGAAACCGAACTTTGTGCTGATTTTCGCCGACGACTTAGGCTACGGAGACGTCAGCGGGTTCGGGCTGAAGAAATCGGCGTTCGAGACGCCCAACCTCGAGCGCATGGCGGCCGAGGGCGCAAAGCTGACCAGCTTCTATGTGCCTACGCCCTATTGCGCCCCGTCACGGGGGACGATTCTGACCGGCAGATACCCCTTCCGGCACGGTGTGGTCTTCAACCCCGCCCCTGACGGGGGCATCAACGAGGTTGGCCTGCCGCACTCAGAGATTACCATCGCCGAGGCGCTCAAGGATACGGGCTATGCCAGCATTTGTATCGGCAAGTGGCACTTAGGCCATACGTTCAAGTATCTGCCCCGACGGCAAGGCTTCGACGAGTACTACGGCATCCTCTACTCGAACGATATGCGCCCGGTGCAGCTCGTCGAAAATGAAAAAGTCGTCGAATACCCGGTCGTCCAGGCCACGCTCACCAAGCGCTACACGCAGCGGGCGCTGGACTTCATCGAGCGCAATTGCAGGCGCAATCGTCCCTTCTTCCTCTACCTGGCGCACGCGATGCCGCACAAGCCGCTGGCCGCCTCCGAGGACTTCTACACACCGGATACGCCGGACGACCTCTACGCCGATGTCATCCGTGAGTTAGACTGGTCGGTTGGGCAGGTGCTCGATAAGATCAAGCAGCTTGGCCTCGATGACAATACACTCGTGATATTCACCTCGGACAACGGTCCGTGGTACGGCGGCAGCACCGGTGGGCTTCGCGGTATGAAGTCCAAGACGTGGGACGGCGGCCTGCGCGTGCCGATGATTGCACGCTGGCCGGGGAGGATTCCCGCCGGTCTGGTAAACGATTCGCCGGCCGCTACTATTGACGTCTTCCCCACCATCCTCAAGGGCGCGGGTCTGGCAATACCAAAAGATCGCATCATAGACGGCAAAGACATCACGCCGCTTTTAAGCTCGACCGTCGCCAAGAGCCCGCACGAAGCGATCTTCGGTATGACCGGCGTCCACCTTGCGATGGTTCGAGGCGGCAAGTGGAAGCTGCACGTCCGCTCGCCCGGCGGCATATCGAATCGCGGTGACGACTGGGTGGATCCGCGTGGGCCGGATGGGGTGACAATTCTGGCTCCTCATGAGCAGGCTCGACCAAGCGCCTATCCGGGCGTCATAGGCGGCGACAAGCCGAAAAATATGATGCTCTTCGACCTCGAAGCCGACCCCGCCGAGCAGCACGACCTCAGCGCCAAGCACCCCGACGTCGTCGAGCGTCTCAAAGCTCTTTACGACAAGACGCTCGCTCAGGTGCCCGCTTTCAAGCCGCCGAAGCGCTTCAAGAAGCTGCGACGCCTAAAAGGCGGCAGCCTCAACTACGACAACTGACTGTCCCCCCTGGCATAACCCAGGTCCTGTAGCGTGTGCTCCGCCCACCGATTCGCAATTCTAAATCCCCGCTTCCCCCTTGACCCTCGCCATAATTACCTGTACGATACCACCATGAGGTTAGTAGAGGCCATTACCGATAATAGGCACAAACCTGGCCGGAAAAGGCATATTGCCCACCTCGTCGGTGATCTGCCGGTAATATTGAGGGAAATCGATCCGCAGGATAACATGCCTGTCAAAAAGACATATATCTGGGCAAACGGCCAGATACTCGCTCAGCACGATGGCGACCATACGGCCGAGAGCTATTTTTACCTCCACGACAGACTCGGCTGGGTCCGCCAGATAATCGGCGGTTACGGCTACGTCCTCAAGTACTACACCTACGAGCCGTTCGGCGAGGCTCTCGCGCAAACGCGGGCCAGAGTGCTGTCGCAGCACAGATAATATGTGAAGTCTCTGCGGCGGCAAATCCCGGCGGCTTTGATGCTCATCCGAAGAACACGGCCATCAGTACTCCTGCGCCGGCCACAAAAAAGACCGGGCCCAGGAGCCTGACAATGATTCCGGCCAGCGGGGTCTTGAAGTAGCTGGCCGAAAGCGCCATGCACAGGTGTACCGGCGTCAAAAGAAGCCCGCATACCACGCCCGAAAAAGCAAGGGTCTCGAGCCCGAGCTTCGCTTCCGGGCCGGTGCCGATGAATGGAATGATGAACGGAAAAGTTATCGCCACCGTCCCCATAGTCAGGCCGGTCAGGAATCCGACCAGCATGGGCAAAAAGAAGATGAGCAGATGCGGCGGGACGTTCACATCGCGCAGGTATTGAACTACAGAATCGATAGCCTGGCCCGCCTCGAGGTTGAGCTTGAAGAGCAACACGCCGAATATCAGAACAACAATATCTATCTTGAAGGCTGACTTGAAGATCGCACTCCAGCGGTGCAGTGGTACTTTATGGAGAACGAGGAAGAGCGATATCGCGGCGCCCAGACCGACGGCAGGAGGAAGATTGAAACCGGCATACAGTGCCGCCACCAGCGCGATAGGCCAAAAGACGTGAGCGAAGTTGCGCGCATCGGCCAGGAATCTACCTTTGTGCTGTGCTTCGGGGTCTCTGGCGCCAATGCCCCAAAGCAGTAGAAAAATCGAGCCGCCAAGCGTGCCTGCGAGCATAATAGCGACGTTGTGCGAAATGAGCCTAAAGGCCGAGACGCCCAACATAACCTGGATGAGCGGCACGGCCGGGAAAAGAGGCCAGATTGTCTCCCACTGATGCCGGAAAAAGAAATTAATGGCTGCCGAGTGAGACCGGTCCATGCCGATATGGTCGCCCAAGTCACGGACCATCGGCGCCGAGAGCATAATCCCGCCGGGCGTTGGCAGCATGCCCATCATCATTGGGATCGCCGCTAAGGCCAAGCGCCGGCTCTTGAACAAGCCTTGAAGTGCCGGAGCCAGGCGCTGCGAGACCCCCGTTTCTTTCATAGCCTCCCCGAGGATGTTGACCAGGCTTACCAGCGCCGTGAGCGTAACGAAAAGGTATCCCGTTGTCCGGCTCAACGGCTTGTCGTGCCATTCGGCAGCTATCATCTGCCAAAGCTCGCTCGGGCTCACCCCCAACAGCACCGCCACCGCTACCGATGCTAAGAGCATCGAGCATCCGAGCTTGACCTTCAGTCGCAGCAGAACGACCAGAAGGCCCAGTGCCAAAGCCATTGCAATCAGTGCATACATCTCACGTGTCCGGGTGTCTAACAACTTAGCCAAGGATCTTTCCACCGGGCAGGCAGCAGGATCTTCGGCGTTTCGTCGGATACACAATCTACCGGTTGATGTTACAAATTATGCCGCCGTTATTCGGACAGCAGAACGATCAGTCGCGAGTTTCGCTCGGCCAGGTCGCAGCGATTGTAGAGGATGATCCGATCCAACGCTGTGGATTCACCCAGGTCGATCTGCCACCAGGGTTTATTCTCGTTTTCCGTGTGAAATCCCCATTTGCCGTCCTTGATCCCGTCACACGCTCCGATGGCATCCTGTTCGGGTGTGGTTTTTTTGCCTTTGGCAACCGGTGCGGCGTTGCGAATCTCGTCTTGGCGAAGCCAGTCGGCCAGGATTTGCTCCGGCGTAATTACCGCCGCCACTTGGGCGGATTTCGACCCCTTCGATGGCCCGGCCGCAGTGGCTGCCAGTGCCAGAACTGCCAACACCATCTTGCCGTATGACTTCACCAAAACCTTACCTTCCGTCATAATTACCAGGGATTGTTGGTTGACGGCCCACTGACGTCATTTTATCACGCCGGACCTCGATTAACAAGCATATTACGGGGACGAACGGAGCCCGCGACCTGTTGTCCACCCCAAAAACCTCGTCGTTCTTGTCATTGCGTGTGCCTAATTCTTCTGGCACTATGTAGTATCTGTTGCGGAAAGCCAAAACTGACGATGTCACCCCTGCGAAAGCAGGGGTCCATATCGAAAAACCTGGATTCCTGCTTTCGCAGGAATGACAAATGCTGTTTCCACAACAGGAACTATATAACCATATTCTTGACAAGAAGTTACTTGCCTATGTCATTGCGAAGGAGCCGGAGGCGACTGCGGCAATCTCAAAGCACTCCAAAGCGGGAGATTGCCACGGCCCCAAGGGGTTCTCGCAATGACGATAGCGGCTGTGCTGCGCTTCGTGATCGAGTATTGACGAGCGCCGCAATCAATTCCCAGAAGATCCGGCCACACCCTTTTCGTGAGGAGAGCCAAAAAAAGGTTGACTTTCGCAGAAGGATTCGTTATAGGGGCAGAAGAAGGGTGAAAGAATGCAAAGACGCAGCTTGCTGAGATTGCCGAGTATCAGGGAAAACACTGAAAGAGTGTTGACATGGAGAGGAAGGACATTATCGATGTGCAGATAGGCCAGGTCGAAGCGGGCAAAGGCAAAATAATATTGCAATCGAAGGCGATTGGCTCCTGCATTGCGATTGCGGCATACGATGCCGGGAAAAGGGCCGGCGTGCTGGCGCACATTATGCTGCCGGGCAAAGCTCCTGCCAGGAAAAAGGGCCGCGAGAAGATGAGATATGCGGCCGATGCGATCGACGCCATAATCAGTAAGATGAGCAAGCTGGGTTCAAAAATAGACCACATCGAAGTGGTGGTGGTTGGCGCTGGAAACATACTCGATAGAGAAGATGACACCATTTGCCAAGACAATATCGAATCGGTTCTGGAGCTGTTGGAGAAAAATGGGCTCAAGGTGGCAGCGCAGACCCTCGGAGGAACAGATAGAAGAAGTGTGTGGCTCGACGTCGAGCGTGGGATAGTGTCCTTTGCAGAAGGTAACGGCAGCCAAACAGAACTCTGGAGGGCATAGAATACAATCGCAGCATACAGACGGACAGCAAACAATAAAGACCATAAAGAGAATTCTTCAGCAAATGTAATGGCTATGAGGGGAATATGATGGGGATAAAATTTGAAAGCCGAAAAGAAAAGTACAAAATTTGGGTAGTGGCCGGTCTTTTGGCCGGTGCTTGCTTTTTGTCGTACTACTTTCACGCATTCCTTAACACATGCGTTCTGGTTTCGCACATATTCTATGCTCCTATTATTTTAGCAGCGGTTTGGTGGGGAAGAAAGGGTTTACTTGTGGCTGTGTTTTCATCGGTGTTTCTGATTTTCAGCCACATTTTCTTCAGGCCGGATGTAGCCGGTACCAATGATTATTTTCGGGCCGCGATGTTTGTGGTTATCGCCTTTGTAGTTGCTCAGTTAAGTGAGCGTATTGACAGGGAAAAGCAGGAGCTGCAGGCTGCTTACGAGCAGTTGCAGGCGAGCGAGCAGCAGCTCAAGGCCGCAAATGACCAGTTGCGGGCGAGCGAGCAGCAGTTCAAGGCCGCAAATCAGCAGTTGGACGCAAGCAATCAGCAACTAAAGGCCGCCAACGAGCAGTTGCGGGCGAGTGAACAGCAGCTCAGCGCCGCGAATCAGCAGTTGCGGGCCGAGGTCGCCGAACGGAAAAGGGCAGAAGGCAAAATGAAGGCGGCACTCAAAGAAAAGGAGGTGCTGTTGAAGGAAATCCACCATCGAGTTAAGAATAATATGCAGGTAATATCGAGCATCCTGAACATTCAATCGAAACACATCAAGGATGAACAAGCGTTGAAGATGTTCAAGAATGGCCAGAGCCGTATCAGGTCAATGGCCTTAGTGCACGAGAAATTGTACGAATCGGAGGATTTGGCGGGGATTGATCTTGCCGAATACATACGGAGCACTACACATTATTTGTTCAGCCTGTACAGAGTCAGCGAGGCCATTCGATTGAACATAGATGTCAAAGATATTTTGCTGGATATCAATACGGCAATCCCCTGCGGCTTGATTATCAATGAGCTGGTTTCAAACGCTCTAAAATATGCCTTTCCAGATGGCGGAGAGGGCGAAATAATGATAGAGCTCCATTCGGATAAGGCCGGTAGGTTTGTATTGACTGTTAAAAATAATGGCATTGCATTTCCAAAAGAGCTGGACTTTAGAAAAACCGAATCGTTAGGTATGCAGTTGGTGATTATGTTGGTGGAACAGCTTGAGGGCACAATAGAGCTTGATAGGAAGAAGGGAACAGCATTCAAGATTACATTTGGAAGAGCACCCAGTAGTGTGTAACGTATGGTTAACCGTTCACGGGGCGATATGTTGAATTTTGGACGTTTTTCGTCATTGCGAGGAGCGAAGCGACGAAGCAATCTCGATTTTCGGGTGTTTGAGATTGCCACGGCCTTTGAAAAAGGCCTCGCAATGACACAGAAACTCGGTTTATACCCCGTGAACGGTTACACGTATGGTTGGGTGGTCACTGCGAGGGGCTGAAAGGGCGAAGGAGTCTCTGGCGTTCGAGGGGTTTGAGATTGCCGCGTCGGCCTTCGGCCTCCTCGCAATGACAACCGAGCAAATGATTCTTGGCAGAGTACTATCGCAGGGAGGCGATAAAATGGCAAGGACAAAAATATTGCTTGTCGAAGATGAAGGCATTGTCGCCAAAGATATAGCAGATACGCTCAAGAGTCAGGGATATGATGTCCCTGCTATTGCTTCATCCGGCGAACAGGCCATCGAAAAAGCGGAGCAGATACAGCCGGATTTGGTATTGATGGATATAGTGTTAAAGGGGGATATGGATGGCATAGCCGCTGCCGAGCAAATCCGCCGCCGTTTTGATATTCCTGTGGTATATCTGACTGCTTATACGGATGACAAAACAGTACAGAGGGCCAAGATAACAGAGCCATTTGCTTACATAACCAAACCGTTCGAAACCAGAGAATTATGCACCAACATTGAGATGGCTCTCTACAAACATAAGGCCGAGTATGCCCTGCGGGAATCCAAAGAGCAATTCAAGAATATCTTCAACAACACCCTCGTGGGGCTCTACAGGACTACGCCCGACGGCCGGATACTCATGGCAAACCCCGCCGTTGTGCGTATGCTCGGATATGAGTCCTTCGATCAGCTTGTCAGCCGAAACCTCGAAGAAGAAGGATTCGAAGCCGGATATTCCCGCTCTGACTTCAAGAAACGCATCGAAGCCGAAGGACGCATAGTCGGCCTTGAATCCGCATGGAAAAGGCGGGACGGTTCTACCCTGTTCGTCGTCGAAAACGCAAAGGCCATTCGTGACGACAACGGCAACACGCTCTGCTACGAAGGAACAGTCGAGGACATCACCGAGCGCAAGCGGGCAGAGCGGTTACTTCAGAGAGAGCGAGACAACGCTCAAAAGTATCTTGATGTTGCCGGCGTAATGTTAGTGGCTATCGACTCTGAGCAAAGAGTCGGCCTTATAAATAAGAAAGGCTGTGAGATTTTAGGGTACAGCGAAGAACAGATTCTTGCCAAGAACTGGTTTGATAATTTTCTGCCGGAGAGAATCAGAGACGAGGTAAGAACTGTCCTCGAAAGGTTGGTCGCCGGAGAGCCTGATGCGCCTGAATATTATGAAAACCCTATTTTGACCAAGAATGGCGATGAAAGACTGATTGCCTGGCATAATACCATACTGAGAGATGAAAACGGCGAAATTATTGCCGCATTGAGTTCCGGAGAGGACATTACCGAGCGCAAGAAGGCGGAGGATGAGTTACGAGCGAGCGAACAACGGTTTAAAGCAATTTTTGAAAATGCCGCAGTTGGAGTTTATCGAACCACGCCTGACGGGCGCATCCTGATGGCAAATCCGGCGCTTGTGCGGATGTTAGGATATTCGTCCTTTGAGGAGTTGGCTCAACGGGATCTTGAAAAGGAAGGATATGAACGGCCGTATTTGCGGCCAGTATTCAGTCAGCGCATCGAAAAAGAAAGTCAGGTCGTTGGATTAGAATCTGCGTGGGTCAGAAAGGACGGAACAACTCTGTTTCTTATTGAGAACAGCCGGTTGGTTCGCGATGAGCATGGAAATACCCTTTATTATGAAGGGACAGCAGAAGATATCACGGAGCGCAAGCGGGCGGAGAAGGCGGTTCTTGAGTACCAGGGGAAGCTCAGGTCGCTGGTATCGGAATTGTCCTTAGCTGAGGAGCGAGAGCGACGGCGTATCGCGGATGGAATCCACGGCGATATCGGCAATAAACTGGCGATGGCCAAGTTCGATTTGCAGTCATTGAAGAAGGGGCCGCCCGATTCGGAAATACCGGCATTGCTGGAGAGGGTTAGTGCCACAATGGATAAGGTAATTGAAGATGCCCATTCGCTGACGTTTGAACTGAGTAACCCTGTCATATATGAAGTCGGTCTCGATGCGGCGATTGAATCCTGGCTTGACCGAAATATCGGCAAGAAATCCCGGCTCAAGTACGAAGTAGTTTCTGAGCCGAGCCCTATGAAGCCGGACGAGGAAACCAGAGTTGTGTTGTTTAGAGTTATTCGAGAGCTGCTGACTAATGTTATAAAACACGCGGATGCGAATATGGTGGAAGTGCATATCAAAAAGGATGATGAGGCAATTCGAGTGAGCATTGAGGATGATGGCGTTGGATTTGATCTGTCGAAACCTGGTTTGCCGGTTAAAGAAGCGGGCGGTTTCGGACTTTTCAACAGCCGTGAAAGGGTGGAATATGTGGGTGGCAGTTTTGAGATTGAATCCGAGCCGGGACAGGGTGCGCTTATTAAAATTTCTGTTCCTGTACAAAAGCCCACGAGTCATTAAGCGAAAGGTGGCGCAGGTATGAGAATATTAGTGGCTGATGACCATGCAGTTGTTCGCGAAGGCTTGAAGTCGTTGATTGAGAAACAAGCCGATATGGAAATAGTCGGCGAAGCCGAAGACGGCCCAACGACAGTGCGGCTTGCAAGAGAGCTTTCGCCGGACATTGTAATTATGGACGTAAACATGCCGCCTGGAATAAGCGGCATCGAGGCCACGCGTCTTATCCTTGCCGAGAACCCCGATATTCGGGTCGTAGTCCTCTCGATGCACAAGAGTGAGCATATCGTCCTGGAAGCTCTCAAAACGGGAGTTTTAGGTTACGTGCTGAAGTCTAATTTTTCGGATGAGCTTCTCAAGGCACTTGAGGCAGCGGCTGACAATGAGCATTATCTGAGTCCTCAGATAATGGATATAGCACTAAAAAGCTTGTCGAGCGAATCACTGGAACTAACAAGCAGGGAACGTCAGATTGTTAAGATGACAGCGCAGGGCTACACAATCAAACAGATTGCTTTGGAGCTGCATAGAAGCCCCAAGAGGGTGGATACAATTCGTCACCAAGTTATGGAGAAGCTCGGTATTGACAGCATCGCAGGGCTGACGATATATGCTATCATCCATGGCATCATAACGCTGGAGTTCTGAGAAGCCGGCAGAGGTAGGGGCCGAAGGTATTAGTGATTACGACAGCGGTTTTCGGGTACGGGCGGAGCACTAAAAAAATCTTCAGCAATTTTCACTTCCTGTGACATACAGTTGTCACACTTAGGAACAAATACCTGGTCTTAGTCAACATTTTACTTAATCTCTATATGCAAATAAGCTGCGTTAAGCGGCCGACTCTCCCGGCGCCGACATCACTTTGCTGATGACAATGCTTAACAACTACAATATCACCAAGACAGCTCAGGTCGATGCAATGGCCGCAGAAAAGAACGCCACCGAGACCAGGAGGCTCAAGGTCGATGCCTTTGAAGATGTGATGGGAAGTGAGCTTAACAATCCGAGCACAGGGCATATCGCGGAAAGTACGCACCTTAAACGAGTATTTTCCGCGCGCGATGCAGAGTTATTTCCGGCGAAAAACAAGGTTTTTTG
>CAYWOD010000049.1:0-18701 GCA_964459805.1 uncultured Pirellulales bacterium | reverse complement strand
TGTCTGATTCTGCCTTGATAAGTTGGGGCATAATTGTAGTGCACCTACGCATTAACCGGATGAGGCAAAAATCCTTGTTGGCGAGCAAATAAATTGCCGAAAGTGATTGACATCGGATGTTTAGTCGTGTATAATACCCCCGTATTTGTGTGTAAACATACAGATACGGCCCTGAGACATCCCGGTCAGCGGGATGGTTACGGGATTATGGCAGGGTTCAGAATCTTCGGCCGGCTTGGCCTTTTCTCCTGAGCGGGAAGGGCTAAGAAGCCGGGGGGACCCGGTTAAGCCGTAATTGACTGGAATAACGAGATTACGTTTATCAGGAAAGGTATCAAGAAATGAATTCCAAACCTGGCACTTCTCAGTCCGCTATTAAGACAGGCGCACAGATTATCGTAGATACGCTCATAGAAGAGGGTGTCGATACGATGTTCGGCTACACAGGGGGCGTCGTGCTGCCTTTGTTTGACAGATTGTACGATGCGCCGATTAACTTTGTGGTTCCTCGTCACGAGCAGGGCGGCTGCCACATGGCCGACGCATACGCCCGCGCCAGCGGGAAAGTAGGCGTTGTGGTCGCAACCAGCGGGCCGGGCGCGTGCAATTTGGTAACGGGGCTTGCCACGGCAATGATGGATTCGATACCGATGGTTGCGTTGACCGGGCAGGTTCGCACGGAGCTGATCGGAAACGATGCCTTTCAGGAGGCGGACACCACCGGCATCACCCGTCCGGTCACAAAGTACAACTGCATCGTGAAAGACATTAAAAACCTGGCCCGCACGATCCGGGAGGCGTTTCATATCGCCTCGACCGGTCGGCAGGGTCCGGTGCTGGTTGATCTGCCGGTTGATGTTGAGGTTGCCAGGTTTGGTGCAGACGGGCCGGTCGAAATTGATCTGCCCGGCTATCGCGTGCGGACCAAAGGGCACGCCAGACAAATATCAATGGCGGCAAAGGCGATAAACAAGTCCAAGCAGCCTGTGCTTTACGTCGGCGGCGGCGTTATCAGCGCCAATGCGAGCGAAGAGCTAAGGACGCTGGCGGAGAAGGCGCATCTTCCCGTGACAATGACACTCCTGGGGCTGGGTAGTTTCGACCAGAGGAAGCCCGAATCCCTTGATATGCTCGGGATGCACGGGTCGGCATACGCCAATTATGCGGTTCAGGAGTGCGATTTGTTGATTGCCGTGGGAGCGCGGTTCGACGACAGAGTGACAGGTAAGGTAGCGACCTTTGCTCCAAAGGCAAAGGTGATACATATCGATATAGACCCCGCGAGCATATCGAAAAATGTTAACGTGGATATTCCCGTTGTGGGCGGCGCGAAAGAAATACTCAGCGAGCTGGTTAAGGAAGTTGAGTACGAGGAACGGAAGCGGTGGTTCGACAAGATTGCTGAGTGGAAGAAGAAGTACCCGTTTCGTTATGACGGGGATTCGCAGATGATTAAGCCGCAGTATGTTGTCGATGAGGTTTGTCGTCAGACCAAGAGTGAGGCCATAATAACAACCGGTGTGGGCCAGAATCAGATGTGGGCGGCCCAGTTCTATAAATTCACGAGGCCTCGGCAGCTTATAAGCTCGGGCGGGCTCGGCACGATGGGCTATGGTCTGCCGGCTGCGATAGGCGCTCAGGTAGCCAAGCCGGATGCCACGGTTGTCGATATTGACGGCGACCACAGTTTCAACATGACGATGACCGAGCTTGCCACGGCGGTGGAGCACAACCTGCCGATTAACGTGTGCATCCTCAACAACGGATATATGGGGATGGTTCGGCAGTGGCAGGAGCTTTTCTACGGAAAGCGTTATTCAAAGAGCTATCTGTCCAACCCGGACTATGCTGCGGTTGCTCGTGCGCTTGGCGCCGTAGGCATTACGGTTGACAAAAAAGAGGACGTTCCCAAGGCGGTCAAGAAGATGCTGGCCGAGAAGAAGCCCTGTGTTGTTGATTTCAAGGTCGAGCGGGAGGAGAACGTTTGGCCGATGGTGCCGGCAGGCAAAAGCTTAAATGAGATGGATGGCCTCGATATTTTGGAAAGATTGATTTGATTTGAACCTGGAAAGTGGCGTGAAAAATGAAGCATTTAATAAGCGCGTTAGTTGAAAATAAGCCCGGTGTTCTGGCGCACGTTGCGGGGATGTTTGCGGCGCGGGCGTTTAATATTGACTCTCTTGTTGTCGGCCGAACCGAGGACCCGAAGCTCAGCCGGATGACGATAGTAGTTGTCGGGGATGACAGGGTTGTTGAGCAGGTTCGCAAACAATTAGCCAAGGTTGTTCCTGTTGTTAAGGTGCAGGATTTTGTGGGCCAGCCGATAGTGGCTCGCGATTTAATGCTCGTATCGATCTCTGCACCGCCTGAAAAGCGGCCTGAAATCGTCTCCCTGGTAGATATGTTCAGGGGCAAAGTTGTTGATATCAGCCAGAAGACACTTATGGTAGAGGTCAGCGGGCCTGAATCCAAGATCGAGGCCTTTATCAACGCCTGCAAGCCCTACGGCATCAAGAGCGTAGCGAGAACCGGGACAATCGCAATGCCAAGACAGGCCAAAATCGAGTCGTAAGACGCCCATGATTTTGTCGATATCCACGAAATCAGTTGACTTTTCCATTAAGGCGGTTTACTTTATGCAAAAGCAGGCTTTAGCTATGACAAAGTAAGTGTGATATGCCATATATGAAGTTTAATCTATCGTAGATAAAGCGTTATCCGTAATAAATAATCCTTAATATGTCGCAGATGAACGGTGTTCTGCCAGAGACGAAGCGTTATCTCCCATGAATGAAGCGCCAGTTGTAGCATATTAAGCGTGATATGTCGCAAATTAAGCGTGATATACCACAGATAAGGCGTGATATGTGACAGATTAAACGGCCCGAAAGACTTGTAAGGCGTTATGAATAAAAGAGTTAAGTGAAAATATGACAAAAAAGGCGAAAGGAGACTTTAATACATGCCAAACAAATCTCATTTTAATAAAGGCCACATTGCAATAAACAGTCAAAAGAAAAATGGCATACGGCACAGTTCTGACGTAGGTATTATGATATCTGAGGTCAATAAAACTGTTCATTCTGTATTTATCGAAGATGCTGTAAAAATCCTAAAGCAGATACCGGATTCTTCAATTCAACTGGTATTAATTGACCCTCCATATAATTTAGACTTAGATTACTGGGATACTTTTGATAACTATTTAGAATGGGTGAAAACATGGATAGATGAAATATATAGGGTGCTGTCAAATTCTGGTAGTTGCGTAATATTTGGGGGATTTCAGTATCAAGACCTTAAAAAAGGTGATTTATTAGAAATTCTGCACTATACCAGACATTCAACTCAACTCCGTTTTGTAAATTTAATAATATGGTATTACAAGAATGGTATGAGTGCGCATCGTTTTTTTGCTAATAGGCATGAAGAGGCAATATGGTTATCAAAAACTAAAAAGTATTATTTTGATTTGGACTCAGTAAGAATCCCCTATGATGAGGAAACAAAAAAACTGTATAAAAAAGACAAACGATTGAATCCTGAAAGTGTAGATAAAGGGAAAAACCCGACAAATGTATGGGAAATCAGTAGGCTTAATGGAAACTCAAAAGAAAGAGTTGGACACCCCACACAAAAACCCGTTGAAGTAATTCGTAGGTTTGTTCGTGGATTATCGTACCCTGGTTCTACAGTCTTAGATTTTTTTGCTGGGTCGGGTACAACTGGGCGTGTCTGTATCGAAGAAGGAAGAAATTCTCTATTAGTTGATAACGATCCTATGTTAAATGAGTATCTACAATCGCACATTTCTCAAATCGGTGATGATTTGTATGTCAAGCCTTATTCAATTTTTAATGACATAAGCATACAGGAAGCTATGGATGAGATAACTAATATAAATTTACCGAGAACATGTGAATTGCATAGCCGAGAAAACAAGTCCCCATCAAAACAATACCAAGAATTATCAGTATAATGAAAAAGAATCAAACAGATAGGCTTACTAAACAGCATGGAAAAAGCAAAGGGGTCGATGGGATATTCGGTACATCTGCACAGCAGCATGATAATTCAGTCAATGCCGTATCAAAAATAACTTTCAAATCTCTTGAGAAAGATTTCCCTAATTTGGAATTTCACTATAGAAAAAAAATAAAAAAAAGTGAAATAAATCAAAAGCTAAATAATGTTGATGATAGGTTAGGTGTAACTCTTTTTGTTGAAAATTCTAGCATTAAGCCTGATGGTGGCATTATCGAAGTCAAAGACGATGAAAATCGCTGGCGGATTATCCTTGTATCAGAAGCAAAACACCAAGGTAAGGATATTGAAAATATTAGTAAGGGGATTTTAGTTGGCAAGAATAAAGACCAAGACATCATGGTTGCAGGGAATGCCATTGAAAGATCGCATAAAAATATAAATGAAATAAGAAATATAATGGTTGATGAAAAACATTTTCCGTATGTCTTATTTTTGCAGGGTTCTAACTTTCTTACTAAACCTGTTTCAGTTTCACGCCCTGATGGGCGTACTGTAGAATTACGCCATAATGTGGGGTCATTGAATAGAATTGATAGGCTAACGGCTGCTAATTATAGTATGCCAATAGATGAGAATTGCTGCGAAAATATCTTTATTACCTCAAGCGACCAGACAGTAATGCTGCAAGCTGTGTCGATATTCACCAAAGCAACACATTGGACGGCAGAGGAAATGCTTCCAATAATGATTGATGTTGCAAAAACATCACTGAGGATATTGAAATTAGATGCCGTATAACAAGACGCTGCACCGGACGGGGATTTCCTGCGTCGTCGCTCGAAACAGTTGCTGGCCCTTGCCACCGAGGCGGTGGCCCTGGCGATCGAAAAAGATGAAAAGATAGCTATTCGCCGGTTAAAGAAACAAACAAAAGACAACTGATAAACTTTAAAATCCCCCGCACTGTGCGGGGACGAAAAGGAATGAAACTTTTTTTTTGAAAGGATTTGAATTATGGCACGGAACGAAAAAACCTCAAAACGAGTAGGCAAAATTGCTTCCCAACAACTGCGAAGCAAAAGAACCTCAAAAAAGGCCAAGAGTACCGCCGCCTCTGCATTAACCCAGCGGCCAGACAGAAAGAAACGCAGGGGAAAATAGCTTTCATTGCTAATTCTGTCTCTTTTTCTCGCTCTTTTCACGTTGAATCGGTTCGGCTTCTCTCCAGAATTTCCATTACCACATTAAAAAATAGCGGATAGCGGATAGAAAAAACTAAACGCTAAACGCTGTACGCTATTTTTCACTTTACATCTAACAAATTATGTGGTATAATACCCATCAAACTAATATAAAGTGAATAGTGATACTCGATGCTGGATACCGGATAGCAAATCGTCAGTCCTCAATCCTCCATCGTCTATCGTCCATCGTCAATTCGGAGGACTTCGCAATTCCGTCCTTTACTTTTACTCTTAGTTACCATAACTCAGGCATTTTAAGGATGTTACACCGTGTTTCATATTTTGGTCATTCGTGCTTTGAATTTGTTTAGGATTTCGAGTTTAGTATTTCGGATTTCAGCGGTTCCAGCCGCCGCTTTTATGCAAAACGAACCCAATTTCCACCGAGGCAAAAACGAACCTAACCCTATATATAAAAAAGGTTTACGAAAATTTTATACCCCCTCGGACAATCAAAAACGAACCCAAAACGAACCCAAAACGAACCCAATTCAAACCCAATCCTCAAAAGGCCAAAACCAATGCAACCCTATTCGCCACAAAGGATTACGACAACAAACCACCCCTTCGGGCTCCGGGAAAACGAACCCAAAACGAACCCAAAACGAACCCAATTTCCACTCCCCCAAACTTCCCCCCTTGCCCATTCCCCCTGGGATACGCAATCTTGCCCTGAGCGAAGTCGAAGGGACGATATACGATATACGACATACGACATACGAGATACGCAATACGCGATACGCAATACGAGATACGAGATACGAACCCAATTCACCCCCATGCCAAACGGCGGGCATTTATTCCTTGCCTCGGCAGCAACCTTTAATATAATGTGGGAACTCGAAGCCTGGCGGCTAATCAAAATATGTATGCTTGACAGTTTCACCAGGACCGGACCTGCCGGGGCTTTTAGTTGGAAATTCGGAAGAGATGTCCGGCGTGAAGGACAGAAAAAGGCCTTACTGTTTGTTACCGTGACTTACCGGGAGATTAAGAAAGGAGAACAAGGATTATGGCAGCGAAAATCTACTACGAACAAGACGCTCCGATAGAGCCCTTGAAGGGCAAGAAG
The DNA here is from genome assembly GCA_964459805.1 of uncultured Pirellulales bacterium. GTDB lineage: Bacteria > Planctomycetota > Phycisphaerae > Sedimentisphaerales > Anaerobacaceae > DAOVRL01. The sequence continues at coordinate 12,398 of CAYWOD010000049.1, read as the reverse complement.
GTGGCGGTTATCGGTTACGGCAGTCAGGGGCATGCGCACAGTCTGAATCTGCGCGACAGCGGGATAGAAGTGGCTGTGGCCGAGTTAGAGGGAACCGAGAACTTTAAGCTCGCTACGGAGCACGGTTTTTCGCCGGGCGACATAAAAACGGCTATGGGCGGCGCGACTCTGATAATAGTGACCCTGCCGGACGAACTTCAAGCCAAGATTTATGGGGCTCAAATTGCTCCGAATTTAACAGCAGGCCAAACGCTTGGTTTTTGTCACGGCTTCAATATTCATTTTAAGTATATTGTGCCTCCGAAGGATGTAAACGTTGTGATGATAGCTCCGAAGGGGCCTGGCCATCTGGTCCGGAGTGAGTTTGAAAAAGGCGGCGGAGTGGCGAACCTGATAGCCGTCCAACAGGATGCGACCGGCGACGCTAAGCAAATCGCACTTGCCTGGGCAAACGGGATAGGCGGAGCGCGGGCCGGTATTATCGAAACGACGTACAAAGAGGAAACCGAGACGGACCTGTTTGGTGAGCAGTGCGTGCTTTGCGGAGGCCTTACGGCCCTTATTAAGGCGGGCTTCGAGACGCTTGTCGAGGCGGGCTACCAGCCCGAGATCGCCTACTTCGAATGTATGCACGAGGTGAAGCTCATAGTCGATCTTATGTATCAGGGCGGGCTAAGCTACATGAGATACAGCATATCCAACACCGCCGAGTACGGGGACTTGACCCGCGGCTCAAGGATAATCCCCGACCAGACCAAAGCTGAAATGAAGAAGATACTCTCGGAGATTACATCAGGCGAATTTGCCAAGGAATGGGTGGACGAATATAAGTCAGGGCTCAAGAAGTTCAGTGCGCTATATGAAAAGGATCATGACAGCCAGATCGAGACTGTTGGCAGAGAGCTGCGTAATATGATGAAGTGGATCGACACGAAGGAGGTCTAACCGGCATTCGGTGCGGGCCGGCTGCAACGACCGTTCGTCGTTTTTTGCAAAGGAGAATTGGCATGAGGGCAACAGAGCTTAAAGCAAGAATTGGTCAAACTCAAAAGAGGTCTTTTGGGTTTCGCTTTTTTATCCTCATCTTTCTGTGCTGGTTTTGCGGCTGTTCTATGATACCTATACAAGGTCGGATGCGGTCGAAAACTCTTCTCTATGACAAAGAGCTTTCGGCTGTGTATGACCAGACAAAAGTGAAAAAGAGCCTTACTCTTGACGTGCTGCCCAGGATAGAGGGTTTGAAAGATGAGCTGCTCAGCCAAAGCGAGAGCGTCGTGGCGTCGTTGGGGCAGAGCAAGAGCGGCTATAAGACGTGGTTCACTATGGTTGCCTTTCATGAGTATGAACTGAGCGTCGTACGGAAATATTTCTTTGTGGTGGATGAGAGAATAGAGATCAGGTCCAAACAGGGGCTAAGATTTGATTGTGAAGTTTTACCGACAAAAGAGGAGCTTGATAATATCCGTGCTGCGAAGGGGGTCAAGCAAATTGCCCTATTGAGGGGCATACTTGATAACCTCCGTAAGGATGCAGCAGAGCTTGGGGGCGGTACGGATACAGCCGGCCGGGACAATCAGACGCTTAATATCAGCGTGATGCTTATCAAGCAGGTGTTTGAAACGATCTTTCTTAAGCTGGACAGCTTCCCCGTTTTAGCACCAAAACTCAGTGACCCTGACGGCGTCGAGTTCAACCATCTCAACTTTGGCAGGGGCAAAATCCAGGTGACGGCCAGGGATAACATTGTCGTGGTCAAAATCAGGTTGGGTGCTCTTTTGCGTACGTTCGAGGAGCTGGAAGAGAGCGACAGCGTGGAAGAACCGGCCAAATTGCAGTGAGCTATTGGACAAACTCGGCGCCACCGCGTGTGGAAAGAAAAAAGAGTGGGTCTGTAAGCCGAGTTCTGTGTCCCCGCACCTAAATGACCGTGCACTGCCGGCAGCAGCCGTAGCCGCCGGACTAAACGCGTAACACACGATTATTTAGGTGCGGGGCGGCGATCATTTATCTTGACCAACTGTTGCCAGTTGGCTCTCCCGATATATCGGGAAGCGACCTACCCGCCGGCGGAGCGGTAAGTTTAGCCGCTCAAACCCGGGCCAAGTAGCCGGCTGCTTGGTCTTGCAGGCGGTGGGGTTTACCCTGCCGGCGCCGTCACCGGTGCCGCGGTGCGCTCTTACCGCACCATTTCACCATTGCCTGTTTCCCGAAGAATCGGGCTCATCGGCTGTGTGTTTTCTGTGGCACTTTCCCGAGGGTCTTCCGGGCCTCATTTTGCAGAAGACCGCAACATGGGAACCGGCCCCTGGTGGCCGTTAGCCACCACCGTGCCCTGTCCTGCTCGGACTTTCCTCCCCGCACCTATTTTGAGAAGCCAACGAAAATGCCGACATTACCCTTTTTGGCGGCATTAAACTCCATTCGCGGCTCAATGCTGGACTCTCAGAATAGGTGCGGGGCGACCGCCCGACCCACTCTATTCAATTGACTGTTTTGCTACGAACTACGAATAATTATACCAGAAGTTTGCCGGATTTTCCACGTCTTAGGAAGCGATTTCGATATGCTTCTTGAAATTCTCGTTGTCTGTTTCGGGGAAATCTCTTCTAAAATGTGTGCCGCGGCTCTCACATCGTTGTTGGGCGGCCTGTGCCATAAGCAGGCAAACGGTCAGCATATTCTGGCACTCCCAGCCTTCGGGTGAGTCAAAGACTTTGTCCATAACGTACCGTTGCCAGAAGCGGATTATTTCCTGGGCTTCGAGAAGGGCTTTGTCGGTGCGGGTGATGCCCACATTTCGCCACATAAGTGCTCGAAGTGAGTTTCCGACGTCGGAGGCGTCCAGTCGCGTGCGGTCTGAATGCGGTATCTGATATTTTATGAGGGGGTGCTTGATATGAGCAACACCTGCTTTTTTGTTCCTTGAGGCAGACCGTCCGGCTATTCTTCCGAACACGAGGCCTTCGAGCAGGGAATTGCTGCCGAGCCGATTTGCGCCGTGCAGACCCGTGGAAGCAATCTCGCCGCAGGCGTAGAGATTCTCTATGCTTGTTTTGGCGAAGATGTCGGTCTTGAGACCACCAATCATATAATGTGCGCTGGGTCGGACGGGGATCAGGTCTTTGGTGATGTCTATGTCGAAACTCTCGAGCAGCTCGTTGATAAAAGGAAATCTCTTGGCAAAGTATGACTTGTCAAAGTGCCGCACATCGAGATAAACATGCGTTGACTCAGTTTTTCTCATCTGGGAGAGAATGGCCCGACTGACGATGTCACGTGGCGCCAGCTCGCCGGATTCGTGGTATTCGGTCATAAACCGCCGACCCTTGCTGTCCAGCAGGAGCGCTCCCTCACCTCGTAGCGTTTCGGTAATGAGGGCGCGGGAAGCGCCTGCGATATAGAGCGTGGTCGGATGAAACTGCACGAATTCCAAATCCCTCAGCACGGTGCCGGCCCGATAGGCCATAGCGATGCCATCGCCGGTCGCTACTTCAGGATTTGTGGTTTCGCGATAGAGTCGGCCCGCTCCGCCGGTTGCCAGAATCGTGTTTGTGGCCCAGATAATCTGCGGGCCTCTCTGCCCATCGCAGCCGATGATTCCTGCACATTTGTTATCACTGTTTGTGAGCAGATCGATAACGTAGAAGTTTTCTACTATTCTTATATTAGGATTTTGGCGGGCTTTATCTATGAGTGCCTGTGCAATTACTCGGCCCGTTTCGTCACCGTGGGCGTGAGCGACGCGAGCGTGAGAATGGCCGCCTTCAAGCGTGATGGCAATACCGTCGTCTGTGCGGTCGAACTCAGTACCCCAATTGAGAAGCTCTGCTACCAGTTGCGGTCCGTGGCGAACGACCAGGTCAACTACGCTTTGGTCACATATTCCACACCCGGTTTTGAGCGTGTCGGCTATGTGTGATTCAAATGTATCAGTCCGGTCAAGCACCGAAGCGATGCCTCCCTGGGCTTTCCACGTGTTACTGCTTTGGAGAGTACCCTTACAAACAATGATGACTTTGACGTGCTCAGCGGCCCGGATAGCAGCGCGGAGGCCGGCGATGCCGGCTCCTATAACGAGGCAATCGGTAAAGAGCTGGTTTGTTGAGACAGAGTCGATATTCACCAGATATCGTCTGGCCTCACCAGATGGAGGGTTGTGCGTTGAGGGCTGGGCCTTATGTCTCGGCTGAGAATTCATTGATTCGCTACCTTCCTCGATTATTGATTATTTCATCATTTGCCAAGAACCGACAATCTCCTTGTTTACGGGCTAGCTGTGGTCCTGAATCTATCCTCAGTATTATACCGCACTACGTAACCTTTGAAAACCTAATTAGTATGTGTTGCGGAAAGCCAAAACCGACGATGTCACCCCTGCGAAAGCAGGGGTCCATATCGAAAAACCTGGATTCCTGCTTTCGCAGGAATGACAAATGCTGTTTCCGCAACAGAAACTAATTATGGGAATTTGTCAGGGATTTGCGCCAGTCCGCTCAGTGCTTCGGCCGGCGGACTCAGGTTCGCATTTGGGCCAATTTCTTCCAGTCGCAGTTGCTCAGAGAGTTGAGGATTACTTCGCCCAAACCCATCTCATTGAGATTGACCGTCTCATCGAAAGGCACTTCCGAGAGGATGTTGACGGCGCCGAACTGGGCTATTACAGCCGGGGCGGTGTTTCCGGCTACTGTTTCTTTGGTGGCGTCGCAGTAGTTAATGACTACGCCGGCAATTTTCAGTTTCGCAGCACGGATACAATCAATTGTCATAAGTGTATGATTCACGGTCCCCGGATCGGGGTGAGTAACTATGACGACAGGGAGATTGAACTCAACTGCCAAATCCAACAGGTCGAACTCCATATTCAAAGGCACCCGCACCCCCTCGATGCCCTCGACGATAACTATGTCGCTGTCCTCGCACACCTGTTTATAAGCGGCTGCTATGCTCTCAAAGTTCACGGGCTTGCCTTCGCGAGCGGCACTGACAACCGGAGTTGCACCGGTGACGTAAGTGACGGGAGTTATTGTCGGCAAGGGCAGGTTGCTATTTGCGCAATTAGCGAGGAACTGCGTATCATCGGCTACCAGGCCCTCCCAGCGGTGCCTGCAGCCGGTGGCGATGGGCTTGAATACACCGACCTTGAGGCCGTCATCGGTCAAAACCTTTGCAATGGCGCCGGCTATCAGTGTTTTGCCAATTGCCGTATCGGTGCCGGTTATGAATAGGCCTGGTCTTCGGGGTAAGTCCAGGTTAATTGGCATTTTAGAGTCTCCCGGCTAAACTCACCTAACAGTTCATACCGCTCGAATTTCCGCAACCGTTCACGGGACAATATGTTCAATTCCGGCCTTTTTTGGTCATTGCGAGGAGCGAAGCGAGGAAGCAATCTCGATTTTCGCGCCCTTGAGATTGCCACGGCCCCCAGGGGGCCTCGCAATGACACAGAAACGCAATTCATACCCCAGGACGGTTACGAATCTCCTTTGTCAGCGGTTTTTGTGGCCTGCCTTTTTTGCGCGACACTTCGGGATGTTACTTGCCTGCTGAATCACCGGATTGCTTGTCGCCGGGTTTTTGCGGGTCTTTGGCCTTTATGCGTTTGAGGACGGTAGGCTCACCGAAGAGTTTTTCGTCGTCGGCATATTTCAGCACAAACGCTTGGAGCTCTTTTGTGGATGCCGTCAGGACAGACTTATCTTCAAGGACCGCATGCTTTACTGCCTTGGGATTCTCCTTGAGCAGTTGTTCCATTTTGTCGTCGAGAGTCAGCCGCATTTTCAGCGTAGGCTCGATGGAGTCCACTTTTATGAACGTATGGACCGGTACAAGAAAGAAGGAGTTGTACGGCCAATCGACCTTGTTCGGGTCCTCTAAGTCACAAGGGAACTCGGCCGGATAGAGATCGAGGAAGAACCGACCTTTGAGCTTCACCAAATGCGTATCGAATAAGCCTTTCCTGCCGTCTTCGTCGGAGAAGACCAATTTATAGACGTTCTGATCTTTGTCGGCCCGCTTGAATTGCCAGGTGGTTCCGGGGCTGTTGGGGTCGGCCCAAGTGCCGAGCAGCTCCTGTTTGAAAACGACATTTTCCTTGGTATAGAGCGGATGCAGCGACAAAACAGGCACGCAGCCGCCCATAAGGACAACTAACAGATAAAAGAGCAGTTTTTTGGTTTCCATTTCCGGGCCTTTCTTGAACATTAAATATTTTCCTGTTGATTATATCGAATTATCAGTTGCCCATTCCCAATTGTCAATTGCAAAGAGCGCTCAAAACCGATAGATTCCAGAGGTTTAACGCTGTTGTGCAAATTCTGGGGCGGGAGCGGCCGTTAAGCTCTTGTTCTGATGGGTGAAGTTTTGCCGGAGCGAAGCAAAATTGGTTTGCAAAACCACATCTAAAAGGCGATTATTGCATGTATGTGTGGGCGAGAGAACAAAGATAGATTTGCCAGGGCTCGGGGGCAGATGCTCAGGTGGGACCTAAAAGGGCGGGATATCACCGACCCTCGCGTGCTCAAGGTAATGGCTGAGGTTCCGAGAGAGGAGTTTGTGCCGCAGTCTTATCTGTCGCAGGCTTATGCTGACGGTCCGCTCCCCATAGGGCTGGACCAGACGATTTCTCAGCCGTATATTGTTGCCCTGATGACCCAGGAGCTGCATGTGGACCGCAAGTGCGAGGTTCTGGAGATTGGAACGGGCAGCGGGTATCAGACTGCCGTGCTGAGTAAGCTGGCCAAGAAGGTATATACGATGGAGAGGTTTGCCGAGCTGTCCGAGTCGGCCCAGGCGGTTCTAAGCAGACTGGGTATCAGTAATGTTGAGTTCCGTGTGGCCGACGGCAGTTGCGGCTGGCCCGAGCAAAGGTGTTTCGAGAGGGTTATGATTACCGCCGCCGTGCCCCAGATACCGGAGCCGCTGACCGAACAGCTTACCGACGGCGGGCTTATGGTCGCACCCATAGGGCCCAGTGGAGTTCAAAGGTTGGTGGCCTATGAGAAAAAGCCGCCGAATATCATCGAAAGATTCATCTGCGACGTCCGGTTCGTTAAACTGCTCGGCGAGTACGGTTTCGAGGAATAGCATATTGTGGTATTGTCACTCCTGCGAAAGCAGGAGTCCAGAAATCATACGGGCAAATAGATTCCCGCTTTTGCGGGAATGACAAAGGGCAAGGGAGTGACAAGACCGCCGGCGTGGAAATGACGAAGAGAAATGAATACGACGCAATTGTCTGAAAAACAGCCAAATCAGTTCGATCTGTCGATGCCGGTTCAGTATCTCAAGGGTGTCGGGCCGGCCAGGGCGGAGGTTTTTGCGCGGTTGGGGGTGCATACTGTCGGGGATTTGTTAGAGTATTTCCCGCGTGATTGGGTGTTCGTGCCGCGGGCGATAAAGATAAATCAAATGAGGCCCAACCGGACTGCCGCCGTCATTGGGCTGGTTGAGTCAACGGATTATCAAAGCTACCGTCGCCAGCCGATGTTTGAGGCGATGATCACAGACGATACGGGAATATGCCGGATCGTGTGGTTTCACGGGGGATACCTCCAAAACCAATTGCAGCCCGGCCAAATAATAATGGCATCGGGCAAGGTCACTCTTTACCGTCATCAACTGCAAATGACCAATCCGAAGTTCATAGTGCTCGACGAGAAGCATTCGCAGTCGGCTGAGTATTTTAGCGGCGGTGTATATCCGGCGACGGCTAAACTGGGCAGCAGGCAAATAAAGCGGATAATCAGGCCCGTGCTGGACAACTTAGGGGAGCTTGTGCAGGAGTTCTACGACAAGAGCTTTCTGAAAAAAGCGAACCTTATCGGCAGAAAAGACGCTTTTGCCTGGATTCACCTGCCGCCGGATGAGAAAAAACTGGCGCAGGCAAAACGCAGACTCAAGTACGACGAGCTTTTCCTGATGCAGTTGGGATTGGGGCTTCGGCGGTTCCGAATGAAGCATTTCTCGGCGGCCAAGCCCTGTGTGTGCACGGACGAGATCGACAGTCGAATCAGAAGGCGTTTTCCGTTTCTTCTGACCGAGGACCAGGACAACTGCATTTGCGAAATCGCTGCGGATATGGGCAGGTCCGAGCCTATGAATCGGCTGCTGCAGGGTGACGTCGGTTCCGGCAAGACGGTGGTGGCGCTCTATGCAGCTTTGCTAACGGTTGCCAATAAGAGACAGGCGGCGATTATGGCGCCGACGGAGATTTTGGCCGGGCAGCATTTTCTCAGTATCGAAAGATATTTGAAGGGCAGCAAAGTAAAGAGGGCCTTGATAACGGGGGGGCTGACCGGCAAAAAGAGAGCTGAGCTTCTGGGCGAAATTAGGGCCGGCGCGATAGACATCGTTGTCGGCACGGTGGCGCTATTGCAGGAGGACATAGAATTTCAAAAGCTCGCCCTGGTTATTATTGATGAGCAGCATAAATTCGGGGTCGAACAAAGAGCGCAACTGCGAAAACAGACAACCCCGCACTGTCTTGTTATGACGGCTACACCTATCCCGAGGACGCTGGCGATGACAGCGTTTGGGGACCTGGAGGTTTCGGTTATCAAACATTCACCGCCGGGCAGAGGCACTGTTATTACGCGGTGGGTGGACAGGCGCGACCGGCCAAAGGCGCACGAGTTTATCCGGGAGCGTTTGAAGGCGAAGAAGCAGGCCTATTTTGTTTATCCGCGAATCACGGCGGTTGAGCAGGACAGCGACGTCAGGGCCGCGACGGATGAATGGAAGAATCTGTCCGAGCGGGTCTTCCCGGAATTCAAGGTGAAGCTTCTGCACGGGCGGATGCCCTCGCCCAAAAAACAGGAGATTATGTCGGAATTTCGCAAAGGCAAGATCGACGTTCTTGTTTCTACTGTGGTGGTTGAGGTGGGCGTCGATGTGCCTAATGCGACGGTGATGGTCATAGAGGGGGCGGACCGATTCGGGCTGGCGCAACTGCATCAGTTGAGGGGACGTATAGGCAGGGGAGAAGCGAAATCATATTGTCTTTTGTTCGGCCAAACGGATAACGAAGTGGCGAGAAGCAGACTGGAATTGATGACCAGGAGTAACGACGGCTTCGAGATAGCCGAGCAGGATTTGCGGCTGCGAGGGCCCGGCGAGATGTTCAGCACGCGACAGCACGGACTGCCCGATTTGAAAATTGCGAACATCGTGGACGATTTCGACCTGCTCGCTATGGCAAGGAGAAATGCCTTCGAGCTGGTCCGGCAAGACCCGATGCTGACAAAGGCCGAGCACAGGAATATCCGCCGGGCACTGCTGGCGAAATTCGGTGACTCGCTGGGGCTTGCAGACGTCGCCTGAGAAGCCGAAAGCCGGACGGAGAGCCCAAATAGCACAATTCAAAGCTCAGGACTCAGGTTTTTGCGGTATGGTTTGCGTGCAAATTTTTGAGTTTTGATTTTACATTTCTCGCCTGAGGATTTACGCTATTGCTATGCAGTTGCACTATAAAAACAAGCGCTTGGAAAGGATTCTAATCGGTGTCAACGCCGTTACTGCGGCGGTGGTCGCGGCGTCTTTTGTTGTGCTGTTCGGCTTTGATGAGCCTTTGTTGCCCAAGCAAGAGCAGATTTTGTACGCCGTTCAGGTTGCTTTGCTTTGCGTATTTATAGCTGAGAAGATAATTCGGCTGTTCAACGTGGTCTCGAAGGCTGAGTTCTGGGGGGCGAACTGGTTTGAGGCGCCGCTTTTATTTGGGCTTCTGGTGGCTGTCTTCGGAGCGGGTCGCTGGTTTGCACTGGGGCAGGCGGAGGCCTCCGCCGTCAGGCATTTAGCGGTGGGAATCTACCTTGTGACCCAGGTCATCACAAAACTCTGCAGAACCTGCGTGAATCTGGCGGCATCCGGGAAAAATCCGACGCGGACGCTAATTGCGAGCTTCTTGTTCTTGATAATATCCGGAGCAGGTTTACTGATGCTGCCGCGGGCAGCGAACGAAGGCAAAGAAAGCCTGCGGCTTGTAGATGCGTTATTTACGGCAACGAGCGCGACGTGTGTTACCGGGCTGATCGTGAAGGATACCGGCCGCGACTTCAGTCTAATGGGGCAGGTGGTGATCTTAGGACTGATTCAGCTTGGCGGCCTTGGGATAGTAGTATTCGGTGCGGTCATTGCGCTGCTGTTGGGCCAGGCATTGAGCGTGCGCGAATCGGTGGCGATGCAGGATCTGCTCAGCGCTCGCACGCTCAGCCGAATAGGCAATATGATAGCATTTATCTTCGTTGGGACGGTGCTCATCGAGGCCGTTGGCGCAGTGAGCCTTCTCGGGATGTGGGGCGATGCGAACGTTCACGAGCGCTGGTTTTGCAGTATATTTCATTCGATAAGCGCTTTTTGCAATGCAGGCTTTAGTTTGTTCAGTGAAAGCTTTGTGAGCTACAACCGGAGCTGGGGCGTGTATGTTGTGGTTTGTCCGCTGATAATCTTGGGTGGGCTGGGCTTTAGCGTACTCTACGATCTTGCGAATATCCTGGCTGACAGGGTAAGGCGGTTCTTCAAGAGACGGCTCAATAAGCAATACCGGTTTTCGATGGAAGCACCGAAAAGGATGCGGCTTCAAACGAAGATTGTTCTTAGCGTAAGCGCAGGACTGATAGTCTTAGGTGTGGCGGCAATACTTTTATTCGAGCGCTACGCCAAGGGCGACGGCTCTGTCCCAAAGCCCGATGTGCTTGGTGCGCTGTTTCAGTCGATAACGGCACGGACGGCCGGGTTCAACACGGTGAAGATTTCGGCGATGTCGGCCTCAAGCAGACTTGTTTTGATATTATTTATGTTCATCGGTGGCTCGCCCGGCTCGACCGCAGGGGGGATCAAGACTGTGACATTAGCGGTGGTGATAATGACCGTTGTCGCTGCCCTGCGGAAGCGCAGCGAGGTTGAGATGTTCAGACGTTCGGTTCGGATAGTTGTCGTGGGCCGAGCAATTACCGTTACGCTGCTGTTCGTTGTGGTTTTGTTCGCCGCGACGCTGGCGCTTAGTATTAGCGAGAATTCAAACGGATTTACGATGTCGGATATTATGTTCGAGGCGGGTTCTGCACTGGGGACGGTAGGCCTGACGACGGGCATAACGCCTGATTTGACAGATGCGGGCAAATTGATTATCATCGCTGCGATGCTTATCGGCCGGCTTGGGCCGTTAACGCTGCTGGCGGCGCTGACGTTTAACTTAACGCCGGTTCGATATAATTATCCGGACGAAGCGATTATCGTCGGATAATTTCGTTGTGCATCGTGCGTATTGCGCGAGGAATCGAGGCAATACGACATACGATATACGAAATACGAGATACGAAATACGAGATACGAAAATAGGGGTTGATGCTATGAAGCGGTTTGCTGTAATAGGATTGGGACGGTTCGGCCAGAAGCTGGCCATCGCTTTGGCGATGAGCGGGGCCGAAGTCGTCGCAATTGATAAGAACAGGGAGTCGATAGAGCTGATTGGGGACCAGGTAAGTCACGCCGTCAGGCTCGACAGTACCGATGAAGAAGCGCTCAAAGCACAGGGCATCGACAAGGTCGATGTCGCCATAATCGGTATCGGGCAAGGGACGGGGCGAGGCTTCGAGTCTGCAGTTCTGACGGTGGCAAACCTGCGACAGATGGGGGTCAAGCAGATATACGCCAGAGCGGAGGATTTGATCGCCGGCGAGGTGTTCTCCAAAGTCGGTGCTACGGAGGTTATCTACCCCGAAGTTGAGTCGGCCCAAAGATGGGCGTATAAGCTTATCGCGCCGCAGATAGGGGAGAAGATAGACTTTGCACCTGGGTATAGCCTGGCCCGGATAAAGGCGCCTGCCAGCTTCGACGGCAAGACCGTTATGGATTTGCAACTGCGGCAGAAATACAGTGTGAATCTGGTTTTGGTAAAGCGGGGCGAGCACAGCAAAACCAAAAAAAGCGAAAAGGGAGGAATAATCAACGTTCCTATGCCCAGCACGGTCATTTATCGAGACGACATAATGATGGTCGCCGGCTCCGACGCCGACCTCGCAAAACTGCCGCAAGAATAGGACTGATCGAGGCAAGACGCCGAGTTGAATATAGCCGGGAGACCCGATAGGATTTAACAAGAGGTGCGTGCTTATGAAGAGCCATAGCTCTATCTCTTTTTCTGACAAGACGTTACGCGATTGCAATCGGCACCCTAAAATAGCACACTCCTCGTTGCCACCATCAATAGCAAACGGTTGTCCATATTCTTCACTCCTAACCCGGATGAGCCGGAACCTTAGACATTGCTGATATTATTGCCATTTTGCGCACCATTCTATTTGTAAGCAGGGTAGCGAGCAAGCGCCGAAGTTGGCTGTCGGATGTGGTCCCTTCGACTTCGCTCAGGGCAAGATTTCGTATGTCGTATTTGGTCCCTTCGA
>CAYWOD010000048.1:0-18753 GCA_964459805.1 uncultured Pirellulales bacterium | reverse complement strand
TGATATGACCTTTTCTCCTGGTTCTCTTGGCGAGGCCAGCGCACCGGACATTGAAACAGTTGCACATCCCCCTAGCCCATAGCCAAATACTTACAAATAAAGCACTTAGCGATTCATGATTTTTCCCAAATTAGGGGATAACGGGGCTTTCGGTTGTATGAAGTTGTAGTCGCTTTCTGCTGACTGCCGCTTTCTGGATATGGGTACATTGCGGAAGGTCAGAACTGCCTTGCCATTTTGGCCGTAGAGGAGATTGTCCTGCTTCCAGACCATCTCCTTCAAATAGGTGATGCGCTCGAACGCGCCAGGCTCTTTCAGCGTCAGAATCAGGACATTGTCCGTCACGGCACCGCTGACAACAACTCCTTCAGTATCGTCCAAATAGAATTGGCTGACCAGCCGATCATCCCACACCACGGGCTGGTCGAATTCCAAGGCAATCGAACGCCGGGCAGCATCCGCGTAGCAGGCCCGCATCAGATTCGGTGCGGTAATCGGTTCGTCGCTCTGGGCGCCGTAGAAATCCCGCTCCAACAAGTTCTGAACGCGCCTGGCAAAGACACGCCACCCTGCAAGCGGGTAGTGACAAGATCCGCCGGGCCGGATATCGAGCGTGGAGAGAATATCCATATTGGAATAGAGATACGGCAGGGTACGCTGCTTTTCCCGCAGCATGTCGCCGTTTCCGCCGCCCATGCTGCAGGCATTCGGCCAGATCTGGAACACGTAATATCGACTGACATTGGGGAAATCCCGCTTCCAGTCTGCAGACATCTCAACAAAGTATCGCTGGTAGCTCTTCCATCCGTAGTCGCCGTCCGGCCCTGCCGCCCCCTGGTCGCTTTCGCCCTGGTGCCAGATAACGGCCCGGATTCCGTGGGTCAAGCGTGCCTGCCGCACACGCCAGAGCATGCGCCCGTAAATCGTATCGAGATCCGTGCGATTCTCATCGTTGCACTGGTGCTGGTCGATTCGCGTGCCGCCGCGTGCGCCGTTGAGGATGAAGACGGGCACTTTCCGGTCGGCCACCAGCTCATTGGCCAGTTCCATGCCCCACCAGCCCAGTTCCGCCCAGTATTCCTTTCGCTCTTTGTTATGCGCTTTCCATACGGGCTTGCACCATAGGTTCTCGCACTCGCCCTCTTTGAAATAACGAGGCTGCCCATAGCTGCGCACCCATTCGTTGGTCACCCGCGGCGATTCCTCGCGCGTGTCCGTGGCCAGGGCATTGGACTGGCCCTCGATGAGGTAGGCGTCGCCGCAGACGATATCGCCGGCCCGATGCAGAACCGTCTCCTTGCCCCCGGTCCGGGTCCCCAACTCGAAGCGATATTTGACCAAGGCCGCCGTGAGCTTGACAGCAAAGGCGTAAGCGCCGTTCCGACCCGGCGCCATGTCCTCTTGCGCATATGCTTTTCCGTCGGCGAATACCCGGAGAAACACTTCGTCGGCCTTTTCTTTCAGAGCGCCCCGACAATGCAGGGTGCCTCGGCCGCCGGGATCACGTGCGTAAAACTGCCCCTGTACGGGCATCTCAATATCCTCGGGAATTCGCCGCACCCAGGCGTCCGTGTCCGGTTCCCGGACAGCGATCTCCGTAGAGACCGTGACCGGCTCGCCCCCGTTGGTTACCGAGAGTGTCACGGTCATCCTACCGCTGTTCTGGGCGCGGGTGAGAATAAGTTTGCCCGGTGCGATCTCCTTGATGACTGCCATTCCCGAGACGCGCCAGTCGTACGTCAGCTCTCCGGCGCCCGCGTCCTGCATGGCCCTGACGTTTGCGATGCGCGGGACGATCTCAATGGTCTTGCGTCCGTCCCATTGCTCGGACGCCTCGAGACTGACCGCCGGATCTGGAATCGCCTCCTTGACCGTGATGGCAACGTCCCTGGTGCGCACGCCGTCGGGATACACCGCCTTGAGTCGAAGTACCGGCGTTTCATCCCTGCCGACCCGGCCGGCATCGAACGTATATGATCGTCGATCCACGCCCACCACCGTCTCCTCCGTGCCGCGTTTGAGAATCCAGTAGAGCTTCCGTGCCCCGTCAACCCGGGCCGAGACCTTTGCCGACTTGCCTTCCGATACGGTTAGCGCGCCCGGCGCCACGGACAGAGCATCCCCAGGCTGCACCAGCGGCCCGACGAGCGTGTGAAGTGGCTTCTGGTTCTCGTACTCGAGCTTGATCCAGGCCGGCGAACGCGTTACGTTTGAAATACGCACCTCATCGATGTCACCGATGAAATCGTAACGGTTGTACCAGCCGCCGATCCACATTCTGGCCGGACGCTCGATCTTAAGCGCCCCTGATCTGGCCCTGGCCTCTGTGTCAAGGACGCCGTTGATATAGATGCGCGACTCGCTCTTTCGGTAGGTGTGAACCACGTGGGTCCATTGGCCCAGCGGAATCACAGGGTTGCTTCGGACATCGGCGTCTGAGAAGTAACAGTCCATTCGGATTTTCGACGGGCTGTTATACCACATTTGCACCTTGCCCTGCCTGTACTCCTTGCCCCAGGACAGTACCCTGCAGTTCTGCTTGTCGCCGCGGAACCACACGGACGAGGAGTGCGGCGCACTGCCCGTGGGAAAGGTGGCGATATTCTCGCCGCAGAATACGCCCTTGCCCCCGGGGAAATGCCTGGCTTCGCCGATCATGCCGGGGACGGCGCTTGTGCCCAGATCCTTGGAACGGATCGCGCCGACCGCGTCTTCAGTCACCGGGCCGTTCATGTGCCAGACCACCAGGTGCCCGTTTGACGCGTCAAACACGGCCTTGCCGTCGGATTCACACTGCGCCGAGGCATTGCCCCAGTGAACCGTCAGTTCCTGCATCGCATTACCCGTAATCCTGGGGATCCTCACCCAGATAACGGCGCTGCCCTCGCGCGCATCCCACTGCTCGATCTGGTAGGGCAGTTGCCTCCCCGCAGTCGTAGAAAAGCGGATGTCCTCGCCGTTTGGCCGGGCCTGGGTAAAGTCGAAGAAATCCCTGTTCAGACGGACCACCAGAGGGAAGTCCTCTACCACAGCCGATGCGGGAAGATCCGCACCCTCGGGGGTGGTCAGGATATACATCGAACCGGTATGACGCCAGTCTGCATATTGGGCCGAAACGCCGCTCGCTGCAATAAGAATCCAGATCGTGCTGCAGAGCAGGCCCGCGAGCCTGTGGTATTTTCGCTGCCTCATCAATGTCTATTCCTTTCGATCGTACATCATGACAACTAATCGTCGGCGATAACCCGCGGATCGCCAAACACCCCGAGCACATCATTGGCTCGTCTTCCGGTTTCGATATTTCTGCCGTCAAAGGTCAGCATGAGGCAGTTGTACTGCTTCAGTTCGATATCGAATGTCTTAGCGGGCGAGTCTTTAGTCATCTGCCCGCTGTCCCATAGCACTCTGTTGCCGAAGTAGTCTTCGTGAAAGACACGGAATCTTCCCTGGTTGTTTCCCTGATAGGCTTCGTCCAGGGCCACGGTCCCCATCAGGCGGTCGCGTCGTTCGGTGCCGGCAAACATGAAGGCCGCTCGGCTCTTTACGCCAAAGCCCTTTTCAAAAGTTTTGCCATTGATTACGATCGGGTTGCCTTCGAATGTCTTGTTGTACACCGGCACGCTGTAATCCCGATACGCGTAGTAAAGATCGCTCAGCGAGGTAACGCCCTGGCGAGTGATCGTGTATTTCTCAAGCGGCATTGGCGCAGGCGTGGGCAGGGGTTTGCCTTTCCTGCCGATCTTCAGCATCATGTTCCTGTGCTGGCCCAGTTCCCTGGCGGTGAAGGAGTTCGCGAATTTCCCAAGGTCTTTTCGTTCCCAGAGATCACGTACCGGTTGCTTGCCTGACAGACCGATCATATCCCAGGTCACGGTGATGTCGGCTGCTTCTCTTCCT
This sequence comes from uncultured Pirellulales bacterium, assembly GCA_964459805.1. Lineage (GTDB taxonomy): Bacteria > Planctomycetota > Phycisphaerae > Sedimentisphaerales > Anaerobacaceae > DAOVRL01. The sequence continues at coordinate 14,856 of CAYWOD010000048.1, read as the reverse complement.
TTGTTCAGAAGCAAGACCGCAGTGGTCCCGTCGGCCAGGGGCTTGTTGTAGATCTCGAGTTTGCCATCCACGAATACCTTGTAGCCCTGCACGCCGCGCGGGTCCTGATTGACCGCGATCACTTCCGGCGCGGTGAGGATGTCTCTGACCGTATCTGTCATCGACGGCAGGTGATTGCCCGCCATCAAGGGCGCGGCCAAAATGCACCAGAGCCCGAAGTGTGCCCGGTTGGCCGATTTCCTGACGGTTTCATCCTCTATTTTCAGATTGCCGACCTGCAGCATATCGGGGTCATTCCAATGCCCAAGCCCGGCAAACTGCCACAGCCCGTTAAAGGCGGGGTGAGACCTGTGGCTGCCCGCCGAACACTCGGCGCAGTTGTACACCGAGCCCATCCAGGCGCGGATATCCCATCCGGTGCGCCACAACTGAGAACTCTCCTTGCCGCCCCACACCCAGGCGGCGTTGCCGAAGTCCGAGATGCTCAACACCATGGGACGGCCTGTTTCCTCGATGTACTTGCGGTAGATCGTATAATCCTCGGAGCTGAGCCTCCCGTTATGTTCGGCCGAACAACTGTCCAGCTTGATGTAGTCCACACCCCACGCGGCAAATGTTGCCATATCGATCTGCTCATGCTCGAAGCTGCCCGGCAACGACTGGCAGGTCCTGTAGGCACGGTCTTCGTAGATACCGAACTTCAGGCCCTTGTTGTGGATATAGTCACCGATGTCCTTCATGCCCTTGGGGAACTTGTTGGGGTCTGCCTGCAATGCGCCGTTTTCCTCGCGTTCGGGCGCCATCCAGGCGTCGTCGAGCACCAGGTATTCATACCCGGCATCGCGCATGCCCGAGGCCACCATGGCATCGGCCGTGGCCTTGATATTGACCTCGTTGATGTCCTTGGCGAAGAAATTCCAACTGTTCCACCCCATCGGAGGCGTCAATGCAAGATGGGCATAGGGCGGCCGATCTGCGGCGTTTACAGAGTTACTGTGTCGCGTCAGCCCACAGCCGCCAACAACCAGGCAAAGGGCCGCGAGTGAAGTCAGATACCTAATCTGCGTGTTTTTTCTTTCCATGCGTTGTTTCCTGTAATCAACATTGATTCGTTCTATTAACTGCCTGTCATTTCATGGCCTGACGTGTGACGATGGGGACGTATCCCGCCTCCATGCCCTTGGGCGGGGTCACAATCAGGGCAGGGTCAATATGCGCCAGCTTACCCACTGTGGGCGGTCTCAGGTAGTTGCGGTCCTTGGGCCAATGCCGGTGGAGTTTTTCCACACGTCTCTGCACTATCTCGCGCTCCCGGCCCGTCAAATCGGCATTGAGCATGGCCGGCTGATCGGCAAAGCGATACCAGCAATAGGTCACTGTGCTGCCGTCGCCGAGTTTCACCTTGAAGGGGCCTGCTGCCGGGCCGGGCTTCTTCCAGCAGCTCTCCGCATCCTCCGGAGTCACTAAGGCTTCGGACGACTCATCCTCAGGGCGTCTGAAGCTGACTTGGGCCAGGCCGGTTGCCTTTGGCACCTCTTCGGCCTTAACCGGAACCCACTTGCCCTTGTCCCGTTCGTCTTTTTTCTCGAAGCGATAGTATTCCGGCAGCGTGACGAGAGTGCCAATCTTGAGTTTCGTCTTTGTGACCACATCGGTGTCCCATTGAAAACCAAAGGTCGTCGGGTCGGGGGAGAAAGCCTCCATAAACGTACCGGTGACCACGGAAGGGGCCTGCTCATTGGGAACTTCCGCCCTGAACACGCGCCAGCGCGACCCACCCTGCCCGGTGAATTCATGGATGTACTCGCCCTGGGTATCAATGGCGCCATCGTCCGGATCGCCTCCATCGAACCAGGCCTTGACATCGTCCCAGAGAGCCTTTCTGCTGTAGGAAATGGCGCGGTGCAGGACAACGGTCCGGCCGTCCGGCCCAACAGGATACATCGTTCGCGACATACGCCCATACAGTTGTCCGTTCGCATCGGTGGCTTGGACCCAGGGGATATGCTGCGTTTCCATGGACAAGGGCCGGTTGTGCGTAGAGGGGCGAGTGTCCAGGAACATCCCGGCCAGCCGAGGATCCTCCACGGACGCTCGGGACCAGAAATACGGGGTGAAAAAGGCGACCGGGCCTTTGAAGTTCCCGGCGTTCAAGAACAAGGTCCAGCACTGGTTACCCGTAGGAACGTTCTTGCCTGCAGTGGTCGATTTCGAGTCTGTGAGCGGGAGCGGCAGGTATCCATAGCCGAACAGTTCTCCGCAGGTGCCCTGCTTGAGATTCAGCCCGTCCAGAGGAAAGAGCAGCCAGGGGCTCAGTTGCGCGACTCCATACTGGCCCTTCGGGTTATTCCAATCCCTTCCCTTGCCGGAGCCGGGCCCATTGGCCCATTCACTGAAGTTGAGGGCGACTCCGCCCATAATGAATTTCGGCGTTTCCGTGCCGTACTCTGTGCTGCGCCACCAGCCGAGCCCGCCCTCGATCTTCGTATAGAACCTTTCGATTGGCGAGGGACGGTCATTATGCACACCCATCCACGTGCCGAACAGGCCCGATTGAAGGCCCGCTCGATAGCGGCGCCCGGGGTACTCGCGCTGCAGAGGCCAGACGGCCGAGTAGAAGGAGAACCCCGCATTGAATTCCTCTTGACCTCCCTGTGTCCTTGCTCCTGTGTACCCACCCACATTTCCATGTTGGATTGCCTGCTCTTGGGCCCAGAGAAGCGAACTGGATAACAGAACAGCCACACTGATAAACAAAATGCTCATTCTCATTGTAGTCCTCATCGTCGATTCTCCGTTCCATTCTGCCGTAGTAACTTAGTAACTTGTAGAACATCAGTTGCTGTAATGCTCGATCATTGTTCTTATCGCGTCCTGGCAGACCTTGCAGTAGGGTAGCCCGCCGGCACCCATGACGCAATGAAGACAGGATCGGTACATACCCGTTTTGGTGTAGCCAGCCCCTTCGAACAGGCCGACGTTCTTGTCGTATTTCTTTTTGCTTGGCGTAGGTACAGGGATCCCCGGCGTCAACGAGTGAGCCCATTTGACATCATCGGGATTCAGATATGCGGTGATATTGGGTTCAAGCGGTTCTATACCGCGCGTGTAGTAGACGTCAAAGTACGATTCCGCAATATACTCGTCTGCCAGGCCGGCAAAACCGTGGCCAAATTCGTGAGTGAATATCTCCTCGCTACGTTTGTTGTTTGAGGTGAACACTGTGTAGCTGTTATAGAAGCCGCTTCCGCCGTACTTTTCCGTGTTGACAAGCACAATGACGTGATCGTAAGGGACCTTGCCGGCGATATCCCGCATGGCCCTGTTGTCAAAGACTGTCACATAGGCACCCGATCCGAACGTATCGTACGACGCGTCCACCGCTGTGTTCTTGTACACACGTTCAGCGGGATAATCCACACCGCTCTGGGCCGATGCGCGAAACACGCCGTGGACATTGAATCGCTCTTTCATCGCATCAAAGGGCTCCAAGGTGAAGAGATAGGCGACAAAACGCCGTGCATCCTTTTTGAACTTGCGGAACTCCTTTTTTTGATAGCCTTCCGCCACAAAGACCAGGTCCACACAATTGTGGGGGTGGCCGTTTTTCACAATAACGAATGACTTGTCTTGGCCGGACGCTTCTTCTCTCTTGATGCTCCTGTCATTTGGATCAATGATCCGGCTGAAAACAGAATGCAACCTGTGGTGTGGATCTCGTCGCTCGATCTTGAAAAGAAACCGTCGCTTGGGACAGGGGATCAGAGCGGTTTGATTGTAGGTTTGCCTACGTCCTTCTTTGCCTGCCTCCGTGCCCTTGTACTCGAAGACGATATCCAGATAGTGCCGAAAATAAATGAGTTTGTTCGACGCGACGTCGACGACTTTCGTTGCGTATCTCCCGTTCTCCGTCGGCGGCAGTAACTTCTTCGGGTTGCCAGCCCAGGTGTCGCTGACGCAGATCTGATCGATGGCGATCTCGTCGCAAGTCGCATGAGCCGTGTGGAAATAGTCTATGCGCATAGTCGCATCTTCGAAATAGTCCGCAAATTCCACAGCCCAGGCGGAGGCATGGGAGGCAAGCAGAAAGAGCAAAACAGTTGGGGCTGGCGTTCTCACGGCGATATCTCCTGCTCCAGGCAATTCAGTTCTTCTCCATCTCAAGCACAGCCTTGGCAAAGGCTCTGCCGATCTGCGCCATGATTTTGGCACTGCCCAGATAGTGATAGCCGCCGTTGGACGCACCCATGACGATTTTCTGTTCCCGACGTGTACAAACCTTATCCATTTGCTTCACGATATACGCCTTGCTGTTGACATATGCCCGGCCCTCCCGGGTGATACCCTCAATCCACAGGTCCATGGATGCATGGGGCGCCTGCGTGCGCCTGTCATACTCGACATTGGCATACGCCGCCAGAACATTGGTCCCCTTCTTGAGATGCTTGATGTGCTCGCCTCCCAGATCAACGGGCCGGTATTGCGGCTCATCTTTCCACCAGATATAGGTATTGATCTTGTGGCCGTTCAGATACACATGAAAGCCCTGGCGTGCCAGTACGCTGATGCGATACGATTCGTAATTCAGGTTGTCCACTTCGAAGCTCGTTCGCATTAGCAGGAACTCTCCCTTGCCCCAGTCAGAGGCGAATTTAACGGTCCCATCGCCGATGGTGCGATGCTTCCATACGCCCTTGCCGATCGGTGCTTTGCCGCTGCCCCAATTGCTGTCATCAAAATCAGGCATGGCCCACCTCTGCAATCCCGCCGGCAGTGTCACATCCCGAAAACGCTTCTTTTCTTCTTTGGGCAGCAAGTCCGTCTCCTTGTGCGGGTCAAATGACATGAAACGCCAGATGCGATCCTTCGGTTGAGGTGTGCCCACCGGCTCCCAGCTCGGCACGCCCGCTTCCGGCTCTTCCATCACACCGTCGCGGGTGATAACATGCGCCACACTTAACCGGGCGTCGATCTGTTCCTTCTTGGGCATAAGGGTCGCCATCTCGTAATCCCAAAAAGGTGCGGTTTCCACAGCAGCGACATTGCCCTTGAACTCGGGCATCTCCGCCGGTGCAGCCATGGCAGGCCGCAGATTCGCAATACCCCCCTTAGCCTTGTCCCCGTCCACACCAATGACACCGATGACAAACGGCATATTCGGCGCCGACAGATCCCTGCGCACGTCACGAATGAAGTGAGCCATCAGGCGGCTGTATTCGGCATAGGCGCCCGGTTTGTTATTATCCGGATAGGTGTGACCGTCGCACATGTCGTTCCAGCCCTGGAACCAGACAAAGCCGGCTATTTCATACCCCGCCTTTTCATCGTACGCCGGGCAGACCCGTTTGGGATCGGCCAATACCTTCGTGATATGATCGATCATCAGGCGGTAATAAACACCTGTCTGCTTGGCCTTGTCCGCCTTCCACTTCTCGATGTCCATGCCTCGTTCGGCGTAATGCTTCTGCTGGAACGCATTGAGCTTGTAAGGTCCTGCACTGGGTGAGCGGAAGTCCGTATTCAGCGATTTGCCGCCCCAGGCGGCCTTGATGATCAGAATCGGACCGTGGTAAGCCTTTTCCATAGTGAGGCCGAAGGTAAACTCGGGGCCGATCTTGCCGCCGTCTTCAGCCGGGTTGCTGCGACTACCGTACCCGGCCGTCAACCTGCCGAATCCTTCTCCCAGCATGCCCCTGTCAGGCGAGCCAGTCAGATACGAGATCCAGACCCTCTCGCAGACACGAGGCCGACCGCCTGGGCCGCGCATGTCCTCGAGCAACGGCGCAGTGGCCGGGTCGTCGCCGATGTAGTCAAAGGTCTCGATCCTGGCCTGACCTTCCATATTTGACTGTCCGGCCAGAATGTAGACCTTCAGAGGTTCGCCGTCAGCCATCGCAATGCCGCAACAGAACGCAGTAACCATCACCCCAAAGTAAAATACAATCCTTCTGCTCATTTTCTTAGCTCCGTTTAACTTCTACAGACATCTCCTGCCCGTACCCTGCCTCTATTCATATGAATACAAACGACCACCAGCTAATCTTTTCCAAGCCAGGAACGTATGATAGCATCTGGCGGTCAGGGATTCAAGATCGTTCAGCAGGGCGGTGATGATGGTGGTTATGTGTCAGGCACAAGGTCAGTAGGGAGATGTTGGAGAGGTGTTTGGGGAGGGGAAATTAGCTTGGCTGCAACAGTCAGTAAGACATGGGGCAAACTGGCATTTCCCCTATGGAGAATCCGTCATAGTAGTTTCCCGAAAGAGGCTGACCGCCCACTAATCCATCAACGCTACTACTGCCGACAGCACTGGATCTGCTGTAACTATCTGCAATTTGGCCTGTGTTCGTTCCAACCAGTCCTCCTCCTATCTAATTGCGGCTGTGGAGGGAAGACAGCACATATTAGGATCCTCGCATCCTTACACTCTCCAGACGACGAGCAATCTGGTTAATTCCTATGGGTCTTAAAATAAATTACAGGGCGATGAGAATTGGCAGACTACACTTCGAATGCATGAAAATAGAAGATAAGAGATGAAAGTCCATTGAAGCCTCTACGAAGCCAGGCCAGTCAAATCAAGCCAACATGTTTGATTATCGTGCCGCCGGAACCGCAGTACTCAGAGGAATTTCGTCGCGAAGCAGTTCGCCGGCCTTTCCGGCGAGACGCAGGTAGAAGTCGCTTGGAAGGCCATCCAGGGTCAAGAATTCTGTTCCGCCGCTTGTGGGCGGGTTGTTCGAACATTTGAAGATTGCCGTGGCTTCGTCCACTTCGTCGAACATGGCGATATACAGCATATTGCAGCCCGCCTTTTTGTTGGCCACCACCTGCGACCACATGAACTGGCCGTCAAGCCGGGGGATCGAGGCAAGTTCTTCACCCCTCAGGTTGTGCCAACTGAAGCCCGGGAACACGACCGGCATATAGTCGATGCCATGCTCGCGTGCCCATGCGATATCCTGTTCCCAATATTCTTTCGCGTGACGTTGGACGCCCGGCAGATCTCTGAATCGTCCGACACTCCAGGGGCTCAGAACATCGGCCATGAGTAACACACTGTGTAGTTCCGGATCCTGCAGAGCGTCGTTGTCCTGTGCTCGCCATCCGGTTGCGATACCCAGTATCACGCTGCAATCATCCGATTTGAGTTTTCTGATAAGTTCTGTGCATTCCCTAAACCCGGGACGAGGTTTTATCTTCCCATTGAAACCAACACCCCAAATTGCCACCAGCGGCTTACCGTTATGATGTTGGAAAGCGGGGTCTTCGGTGATGTGCATTTTGTCACGAAGCATACGCCAGTCGTCGAACACCTTAATAATATCTTTATCCGGCATTCCGGTAAGGTCATACATGATTGTGCACGTTCGTCCGTATCGGTTGGCTCCCTCACGAACACTGGATAACACTTTGTCCTTATGGTAGCGCATTGTCTTGTTGTGCAGACCATGGGCAAATCGCTGCACGAAGGCGCCGTCGATCCCGTAGTCACGCATCCATTTGAAGTGTCGGATCACGGTTTTACGGTTGTGGGAGCTGAAGGTCCTGGCCGCCGTTCCGTCTTTATAGCGAAAGGCGGTGGTGTAGAGTTCGTCGTCATCGTATTCAGATATATCCGGCCATAGATCGACGGTGATATTACCTGGCCCAAAAGGCTTTTTGCGGTCTCTTGCCCAATGTGTCCAGCCGAGATTGGCCCCGTCGCCTTCGCAGTTGAACCAGCCCTGATAGCCGGTCATTACTTTGCCTTTCAATGTACCGGGATCAGACCCTCGAATGGAGGGGCCCTCGTAGGGCTTCAGTACATCCTCCTTCGACAACGCAAATGCTGTCTGCTGGAGGACAAAGCTGATAAGCGTCAGAATCAGGACATTACTCGGAATTCTTGTGTTCATTCTTGTGTTTTAATTTATACCGATCTAAGTTTTGCCGTGCATTACTGCTCCTTACCTCTCGTCCGGATTATCCAATCCTGGAAGCAGGTTTCCAGTTCGGCCGCCTTGACGGCGTATGTTTTTGAATCAGCGCCGTCCGCCAGCAGATTCTTTAGCTCGTGCGGATCGTCATTCAAATTGTATAAGGCCATTTTTACTTTCTTGGCCGAGGAGTCGGGTCGCATTAACTTCCAGCCGCCTTTCAATACCATGTGAGACGGTTTGCCCTGCAAGTCGCTGAGCCATTCCGTAACCACATAAGTATCATCTTCATTGACGGCGCCTTCAATCAGTCCGCGAAGACTGCTGGAATCAGAGGGGTGAGGCGGCATCTCCAGATAATCCAGGATGGTCGCGAACAGATCCATGCTTGACACCGGAGCCTTCACTATTGTTGCCGGCTTGATTTTCCCGGGAAACCGGATCATCATAGGGACATGCGACGATTCTTCATAGAAACAGAATTTGCCCCTCATCCCATGACTTCCCAGCATTTCACCATGGTCGCTGGTAAAGATAACCAGCGTATTGTCTGTTAATCCGAGTTCATCGAGTTTGTCCAGAATCTGCCCGACCCAGTCGTCAATCTCTTTAACCAGTGCGTAATATTCGGATATGAAATACTGAATCATCTTCGGGTCAGAATATTTTCCATCGGTTCTTTTCCTGACCTTCAGATAAGGCGAGTCCGTCATTTCATCACCAATGCTGGCCGGAGGAACCATCTTCTCCGGGGGATACATTTTTATATATTTCTCTGAAGCCAGATAGGGCGGGTGGGGGTGATGAAAGGAACAGGTGATGCTGAAGGGTCCGTCTTTCAGTCTATCCAATGCCAGGAGAGTTTGACCTGCCTCCCAAGCCGGAATGTGGTACTCGGCGGGAATTGTCGTAACCCCGTGGATGTCCGACTGTCCTACTTTGATATCTGAATCCAGCCCCTTCTTCTTCAAGTCAGAACGCCGGTCAATCGGATCCGGCACATAGGGCCTTTCTGTCAGCGTATCTTCCAGCTCTCCTTCTCTGAGTTCCCTCTTGGGATACAAAGGACCGAGGTACTTGAGATAGGAGGCTTTCTTCCCGGGGCCCAGTTCGGTTTTGTGGATGCCCGCCGCCGTGACCGGATTGTTATAAATCCTCGCCCGAAAAACCGGCGAGTGCCATTTTCCGTAGTATTCGCATTCGTACCCGTTTTCGGAGAGAATTTCGTCAAACGTTTTCATCGGCATCACGCCGGTGTCCTCCGGAACATAGGCCTGTGCGTTTGAAATCACCCTGGTGTTCGCCGTTGTGCAGCCTGTAAGTATGCAGGCTCTGGCTGGAACGCAGACGGCGCATTGTGTATGGGTGTTTTCAAACCATACTCCTTCTCGTGCAATCCGGTCGATGTTGGGGGTTTTCAGGATTCTGTTGCCGGCACAACTGACGGTATCAAACCGCTGTTGGTCAGTTATGATAAACAGCAGGTTGGGCTTACCACCCTTGCTCCCAGGACCCTGCAATTCCTCTGCGCATCCGGACAAGCCCGCAGCCGCCACAGACATCGCTGTCGCTCTTAAAAAATCCCTTCTATTCTGAAAATTCTTCTTCATCTCCAATGCCTTTGTTCTCAATGGTGCTTATTTCAGTTCCCAATGAAAGGTCTCACCTTTTATTGCGAGTCGTAACTTATTCTTTTCCGGGCCGGGCTGTGCAAACGATTTCGGAGAGGCGGCTTTCAATTTGTCTTTTATGGCCGCATATCTGCTGTCGCCGGCCAGGTTATGCCACTCTTCGAAATCCCGCTTGACATCATAGAGTTCCTCGGTGCCGTCTTTGTAATGGATGCATCGCCAGTTCTGATTAATAATCGCATATTCACCGGGATACATTCCCGGCAAGAGGACATTGCGATCCTTTGCCACTGCAGGATTATGCAGCACCGCTGCTAGCGAAGTCCCCTCCAGCCCGGTTGGAGCCGGCAGGCTGCAAAGTTCGGCAAATGTCGGATACATGTCGATCAGGCTGACCGTGGACTTGACCGCGCTTCCAGATTCGATGCCGGGACCTGCCCAGATAAAGGGCACGCCCGAGGTACGCTGCCAGAGTGTATGCTTGCCCCAGTCCATTTTTTCGCCGTGATGGTAACCGTGATCGCTCCATAAAACGATGATGGTATTGTCGGCATTTGGCCCTGCTTCTAATGCATCCATCAAACGCCCAAGCATTGCATCAGCATATGACACACAAGCTAAGTATCCGTGAATCGCATCTTCGACGGCATCGAGTTCAACAAGACGACGATGATGAGCGCCTCGGGCGATTTTGGCTTTACGGACTGCCGGGGGCAAGTCGTCAAGATCATCGTCTTTATAGGCCGGCGGCTTGATTTTTTCAGGATCGTAAAGATCGAAGTACTTTTGGGGGCAATAGTTCGGGAAATGCGGAGCGTAGAGGCCGACAGCTACGAAGAAAGGCTTGCCGTGTTCTTTTCGCAGAAGATCGCAGGCCCAATTAGTGCGGATCGTATCAGCCATCCTTTCCTCGTTTTTGTTGAGCACCTTACCCCATTCTAGGAAAAAGTTGTTGGCCGGTTTTCGATCATGATTAAAGATGCTGTTGGGGTACGGTTTGGGGAGGATCGGATCGTCAACGGACCAACTGTTCAATCCCCAGCCGCTTTCCTTCTGAGCCTGACTGCGTACAAAGAATTCATCCCATCCTCGCAGGTCAACGTAACCGGCAGGATGATGAAACAGCTTGCCGCCGCCATAGGTCCTGTAACCGCCCTTCTGAAAGGTTACCTGTAAGGATTGAATCTCCGGCGAATTGTGGTGATACACCTGAGTCTTATAACAGCCGGTTGTCGATGCATGTCTCCCCGTGAAGATGGCCGAACGCGATGGAGCACAGAATATTCCGGCAGTATGAGCGTTGCGGAAAGTAACGCCGGAAGCAGCAAGCCGATCCATGTTCGGCGTAACGGCCTGATCATACCCGTTGGGTCCGACCCAATCACACAGATCATCCAGAGCAAAAAAAAGAACATTTGGCTTGCTCCCTTTGCTCCTAAAACCTTTCAATTCTTTTGAGCATCCGGACAAACCCAAGACCGCTGCCGACATCGCTGCCGCTTTTAGAAACCGCCTTCTATCCATTTTTCTCCTTTGACGCCATAAGAAGATGCACTCAGTTAAGACCAATTCTCTTTCTCTGACTCCTTCATAATGATTCGAACCGTTCTTCTCAGCTATGCCCCGTGTACAAATGCAGTAGCCTGCAGTATCTGCCCCGGCTTTTCTTGAGCCGTTTTTGGAGCAGCGAGAATCCTCAGTTCCTCATAGGCCGGAGGTAATAGAGGCCATCCTTGTCCTCCAGTGTTGTTGTCTTGACACATTCAGAGAAAATCACCAGCACTTCAGTGAAGCCATGATAACAAACTGGCCATGGCGATAACACAAAAAACGCGGCCTCCAGTTTAACTTCGCAGAACGGTTCATTGAAGCCGTTGCACTTCCACCAGCCTCTGGCCAAATGCTTGTCAATAAACCACTTAGGAATTGAAGATTTTTCCCAAATTGGGAGATAACGTCTCTTTGGGTTGTAGGAGTTGTAGTCGATCTTGCTGCAGATTCGACGTTCTTTTGCTAGCTTCAGTGCTCCTCGGACTATTGCTCCCCGATAAAGACAACGCTTTTCTCGATGTGGGCACTCGGTGAAACGCGCGGTGTCTTCCCGCTGGCGGTGGTGAGCCGCCGAACACGCAGCGTCCGGCACGGTTGGTACGGGAAGGGCCGTTTTGTCTGCGTGAAGTCCTTGCCGCCGTCGGGGTCGCTGAAGAAGTACAGGCCGCGGTAGTCTTTCGGGTGCTTCGAGTCGTCAACGAACAGTCCGTCGATGGTTATTTGGCGCGGCATGAAGCAGGGGTAGCCAAAATCGTGCATACCGTCGTTGCGTGTGTATATCATCTGCGGTCGGCTGGTACGTCCGCTGTTGGGTATCCAGCGGCAGTTGCGGATGACGACATCACCCTCCCAGGTGCTGCCATAATCGCTGCGAAAATTGATCAGGGAACTGCCGTACAACGTCGAATCCTCGACCGTCAGCAGGCCGCGGCCGATGGCGTTGAGGCCCATATAGCCGAGCGTACATCGGCGGATCACATAGGTGCCGGAGACCCCCATATGCGTATCCATCCTGGAGAGCGTGCAGTCTTCCAGCAGAATGTTCTTGCAGAAGTTTGTTCCGATGACGCCCCACAGCGTGCGATCGTTGATGTTCTCCATGCGACAGCCGATCATGGTGAAATTCACCACACTGTTGACGCTATAGTCGTATGATCCCATGCTGACCGGCTTGCCCGCCGATCCGATGGTTTTATAGGTTTTGTGTGCGGTGGCGAAGCAGTTGCTCAGCGTTATGTTGGCGCAGTTGCTGACGCTGATAAAGCCCGAGTAAGGGTGGCCGATGGCGGTTTCGCCGACGACGTGGTGGGTCAGACCGTCCACTTCCGTGTTGGAACGGGTAACCCGGATGTTCCTGGCCCAGTAGTTGTAGCCAACGGCCTGCTTCATGCGATTGGCAGTGGTGGTGAAGATGCCGCCGCGCAGGATGAGCGGCTTTTCGTCGATCGGATGGGCCTCGACACGATCGACCGTGTCGTAGTCCCAGTCGATGTCGCCCTCTATAGAGCCGTCCTGACGCAAGATGAAGCAGTCGCGTTGGGATGTCCCCGAGTTTTGGTTGAGACCGCGCCGGATGTAGCGTTTGATCTTACGGTTGGTCAGCTGGACGTAACAGTCGTGCTGGGGCCGCACATTCAATTGCTTCTGGTCTCGTCTCAGCGATCCGATCTTTATGTCTTCACGGGCAAGTAGCGAACGCACTTCGAACAGGGACGCCCTGTGATTCTCAACTTCTGTATCGTCAATGACAAAACGCGAACTGCTCCAGTCCGTATCGGTGGCAATGATCGCAGTCAGCGCCTTTTTGCCGAGATGGTATGTAGCGTCTGGCTTTGTCTTAACGCGTAATCCATGTGCATTGACATATTCATGCGCCTTGCAGATCGCTGGCAGATCATCATGGACACCGTCGCCAACCGCACCGAAGGCTTCGTAAGTGACAATTCCATCCTGAGAAGTCACGCTGCTGGCCAACCGCAGCGTCGACATGGACGCCCCCGCGATGTGACCATTGAGACCGTCAACAACAACCGAGAAGGCCGATGTAGAGGTTGCCATAATCGATAGGTGCAAGAGCATGTTTCGTTTAGAAATCATAGGATTGCCTTTGTAGATTTCAGATCATTCTGTATTCCAACAATGGAAACCATCCATATTGTGGCGTGTCAGGATTATGAAACAGAGAACATGACTTATGGGGACCTGCTGACTTCGCCATAGGCTGGGCGTGGCAGGAAGTGCAGCGAAGTTACTTAGTGTTAGCCGTTTGCCCAAAGTTCTCACAATCCCCCCTGTTCCCTGAGGAATGCGTTAAAGGCTTTTTGCCAGTTGACCTTACCTGCACCACCATTGTGACCAGTACGTGGGTCAACTACCATGGTCTTGGGCCCCTTAAGCACATTAAATGCTGCATACACGCTTGACGACGGGCATACCAAATCCGCAAACCCCGTACCGATGATCGCCGGCACCTTGACATGTCGCACAAAATTGACCGCATCAAAGTAACGCGCCGTTTCTTGCTGCTTGGGATTGGCCACTCCATCGGCATCCAGTTCTACCATACGCGGCCAGCCGTCATATCTCCCCACAGCATTACCTGTTAAATCGCACAGGGCCGGCACATCCGCAGCCAAGGCGGTAACATGCGGACTCAAACCCGCGGTCACCAGAGTCTGGCCACCACCCTGACTGCCGCCAGCCACCACAAAGTGCTTCTTGTCCCACTCAGGTCTTGATGCCAGATACTCTGCTGCCCTGTAGCAGGACAAGTACATGCGCAGGAAATAACTCGTATCACGACTGTCGCGCCCCTGGTGCGCGTAGCCTCTGAGCTTGCCCCTGTTAAGTTCGTCATAATAGGCCTTGGGTTGGCCGTTCTTAATGGCATGAGCATTTATGTCCAATGTCATATATCCCATCTTGGCAATCCAGAGAGTCCAGGCCGGATCCAGAGAATAAACGCCGGCCCACTGCACCTGCAAATACGCCGGAAACGGACCATCGCCCACAGGCTTGGCCAGGTAACCGTATATCTTGGTGTTGTTAATGTTGTTCATCACAATACTGAACAGTTCGACACCCTGCTCACGAGACTCGACCTGCTTTAATACCGCTCCCATGGGAATCGCATCGGCGCGATCCTTTTGCGATTGCCAGAACGCGTCAAAATCGTCCGGTTTGGGCAAACATGGCTGGATCTGCTCCGGGCTAAAGGCAGCCCCCATTTCTCTGCGGATATCTTTGGCCCCGGCCTGCTTCAAGGTCACACGCAGCCACAACAACCCTGGCTTGTCCAATGTCCCCTTAACCTCGGTCTTGCCCTCAACCATCTTAACCGGCACCTCCTCACTATGGCGAAATCCATCAGAAGACAATTGCCCTGTCACCTCGGCCTCATCCAACGTTTTTTGCCCATCCCTGACCTCCACATGAAACACAGCCGTATCACCAACCGCATACACAGCCTCCGGCCGATCCGTCGTAATCACGATACCCGGCGCAGCTTGAGTCCAAACACACCTACTCAGCAGCAGCAAACTAACAAAGAAGAATGAACGTATTCTCATAGCAGAATCCGTTACCTCACAAATATTCAAGTTTGAAAACAGCCCTAAGAGCCCGTGGTGTACACTAATTTGTAACCGCAGTAAATCATACCAAAAGACCGCCGCCTAATCACTGAAAAATCAACAATCCACGATTAGCCCAACTTTCGCAGTTGGGCGGTGAAACCACGATTTTCAAAAATTTTT
>CAYWOD010000047.1:5607-18797 GCA_964459805.1 uncultured Pirellulales bacterium | reverse complement strand
TATCGTACTTTCCTACACGTGTAATATACACTAAATTCACCGTCCCTGCAAGGCTAAAGTTTGGGCATGGTTCAATTTCATATACCCAAAGGTAACACTTTTGAAGCTCGTGCAATGGCCACGAACAATCGTAACAGTCTATCAAAACAGAAGTTACGGAGAAAATGGCAACTTGTGGGCTACAGAAAAGTGTTACCCTGTTCTGAACCATGCCAAAGTTTGTTGAAATCCGGAGAGCCTTCGTATTCAGACTTGTGCCTACTGTTTCCCGTAGAAGACGCGATGAGTTAGAACAGGCCAGGCCTCGGCAGGAATAAGGACTTGCCGAACGCGGGTTTCCAAATAGAATTGACCAAAGACGAGTTCTATGTTTATCGATCAGGCAAAAATCTGGATCAAGGCCGGCAACGGCGGGCACGGATGCGTCAGCTTTCGCCGCGAGAAGTTCATCCCCAAGGGCGGACCTGACGGCGGTGACGGCGGAAGAGGAGGCGACGTTTATTTCCAAGCCGCCAAGAATCTTGACACCCTGCTGGATTTCGCCGGCAAACATCACTGGCAGGCACAAAACGGCCAGCCCGGCTCAGGTGCCAACAAGCACGGGGCAAGCGGCAACGACCTCGTAATCAAGGTCCCCCCGGGCACACTTATCCACGACATCGATCTGGACCTGCTCCTCAAAGACCTTAACGAGATCGGCTTGAAAGTCCGCGTCTGCCGGGGCGGAAGGGGCGGAAAAGGCAACAAGGCCTTTGCAACCTCAATCAACCAGACACCAAGAAATGCCGAACGAGGCAAAGAAGGCCAGGAGAGAAACATCAGGCTCGAATTGAAGCTTATTGCCGATGTCGGCCTGGTCGGTATGCCCAACGCCGGCAAGAGCACCCTCATCTCGCGCTGCTCCGCCGCCAGGCCGAAAATCGCCGATTATCCTTTCACCACAATCGAGCCGGTACTGGGAATCGTGGAATTGAGCGACTTTCGCCGGTTCGTGATGGCCGACATCCCTGGCCTCATCGAGGGCGCTCACGCCGGGGCCGGCCTGGGCCACGAATTCCTCAAGCACATAGAGAGAACTACAATCCTCGCCCATATTCTTGATATAATGCCAACCGACGGCTCGGACCCGGCCGAGAACTACAAGGCCATCCGAAGCGAGCTGGAAAAGCACAGCAAGATATTAGCTCAAAAACAAGAGATCATCATCGCCAACAAAATAGACCTCGACCCCGATGCAAGAATAGTAAAGGACTTGGAAGAAAAGCTACCACAACCCATTCACCCAATCTCAGCCGTTACGGGCCAAGGAATCAAGGAGCTGAGCGAATTCTTGTGGCAAAAGGTTAAAGATATTGAAAGATGTAATACTTAACATTGGAGAGAGTTGCTGGGTATCAACTATAAAGATTAAGTGACTCCTAAGGTCCCCCTCCCCACACCGGTACCGAACAAATCACCGACCGGACACCAGACTGTTTCTTGTTCATCGAGCTCAATTCGCAATACCAGGGAGCGGGTAGGCTGCGGATTGTCATACGAAGCGAGCCTAACGGAAACTTGCAGTGGCACAAAGTGTTCGGAGGAGACGGTTACGACCGGGGCCAATCGGCTCAACAGACAGCCGACGGCGGATATGTAATCACAGGGACTACCGGCTCCTTCGAGCCGGGACAACAGGGCCATGTTTATCTTGTGAAACTATGCAGCGAGGGCACTCCGTCGGGAGACCTTAACTGCAATGGCAGCGTCGATTGCAGTTGAACCTACTTTGTTGGATGAGAACCTTTTTTCCTTTTTTACTCGGTTTGTGCCGGTTATACTGGCCGAGTCAGCTAAGAGCTCATTTTGTTACAGTTTCTGAGAAACAAGGTCCCGGGATGGACAAGAATCCACCCGGGGGGTTGAAGTGAATTGAAAGGAGACTACCTGATGACTGAAGAATATGGTGAAAGAGAGCCTGTGCGAAGGACGTGCTGCCCCTGCGGCGGACATGATTCGCCTGCCGAGATAACAAGGCGGGGCTTTTTGCAAGGTGCCGGTGGAGTGACATTGCTTGGACCGGCGGTGACGGGACTGACGTGGTCGGCCGTGGCGATGGCGGAAACGCAGAGCGAGACGGCCCCCAAGCGTCGCGCGATTGTGGTCAAGCCGGTGCTTGCTTACAGCACCCCGAAGCCCCGGCACCAAACCAGTTGGCGCAACTGGGGTGGTATTCAGACCGAGCAGGATGCCAGGCAGGAAGTCGCGCGTATCAAAGGTGAACTGGATGCGCTTGCCGCCAAGGCGGATTTTCCGCTTCAGTTTCTGCCGGTCTCGCGTGTGCGCGCCGGGGGCGATTTCGCCGGTATAGATGACCTGGAGAAGGCCGATGTTTTTCTCGTCTATGCCGCCGGCGGCTGGATGGGGATATTCGACGCACTGGCCAAGCAAGGCAAAGACATGGTCTTTTTCTGCCGCCATAGATCCGGACCGGTCTATTTATGGTATGAGATCATCAGCCCCCGATATTTGCGGCAGCACACCGATACGCTCGCGGTCAAAGGCAGCGACTACACAGACGTGGTGATCGACAGCCAGGATGAGATTTTGTGGCGGCTGCGCGCGCTGTGCGGGCTGCGCAACACTATGGGCACGCGCATAGTGGCGATTGGCGGGCCGGGAGCCTGGGCCCAGCCGAGAGACGTCGTGCCCAAACTGGTCAAGAACAAGTGGCGTTTCGACATTCAGACGGTCTCGTACGATGAGTTAGGCAAGCTGATCAAGCAGGCGCGGGCGGACGGCGCGGCCGTGGCCCGTGCGCGAACGCGGGCCGAGAAGTACCTAAGATCAAAAGGCACAAAGTTAGAGACGAAGCGGGAGTTTGTCGATAATGCGTTTTTGTTAGAGCAGGTCTTCCGCGGAGTGATGAACAAGGCCGGCTGCGGAGCAATTACGATTAACGGCTGTATGGGGACGATTATGCCGATGTCGGAGACGACCGCGTGCCTGCCGTTGAGCCTGCTCAACGATGCGGGGTATCTGGCGTTTTGCGAGTCGGACTTCGTGGTGATACCATCCGGTGTGCTCCTTGCGAATATTTCCGGCAAGCCGGCCTTCCTCAACGACCCGACTTACCCGCACGACGGATTGATTACGCTTGCCCACTGCACCGCGCCGCGTAAGATGAACGGCAAGGATTTTGAACCGGCAAGAATTCTAACGCATTTCGAGTCGGACTACGGCGCCGCCCCGAAGGTAGAGATGCGCAAGGGTCAGCCGTTGACTGTTATTGTGCCCGATTTTGCGTTGAAGCGCTGGGTGGGACTGCCGGGGAAAATTGTTGACGCTCCGTTTATGGATATCTGCCGCTCGCAGATCGACATCAGCTATACCTGCGATGACCTCAGGCTCGCCGAACGGATGCCCGGATTCCACTGGATGCTCTGCTATGGTGATTACATGCGCGAGCTCGGTTATGTGCTTAAGAAGGTCGGGATAGAGTGGGAAGACCTCAGCGCCTGACGAATCTCTGCCGGCGAATTACACCGTTTAGCCGTCGCCGGAACGGCGACGCACACCGCCACCACACTCCCGCTTCGCGCCCCCGACCAAACCAGAACGCAACAACTCTTGTAGGGTGGGCTCTGCCGGCCAATCTTCTAATTCAACAGTGTAAATCCGTGTTAAGCCGTGTCTAATTGTTCTTTTGTGCTTTTGCGTACGCATCCCGCAGCTTATCACACCGCCTACGCATCTTCGCAAGGATATCAGCGTATTTTGGGTGCGAGGCGAGATTCCTGAGCTGGTCGGGGTCGGCCTCCAAATCGTGCAGGAACTCATAGACCGGCTCCTGCTCGAAGTACCGCGCATAGACATACCGCTGCCCGCGAACACCCTCCCACTTCGGAATCGCCTTGTGGTTCATCAAATGCTCGCAGAAGAAATCATCCCGCCACCGCCGCACTTTCTTTCCGCGCACAAGTGGGACCAGACTGGCGCCCTGATAGTGACTGGGCACATCAACGCCCGCAAGCTCAAGCATTGTCGCGGCCAAATCGATGTTGAGCGCCATCTCATCGCGCAGCTTGCCACGCTGCTTCCCGGCTAAGCGCGGATCATAGACAATCAGCGGAACACGCAGCGATTGCTCGTAGTGCGACCACTTCCCCGCAAATCCGCGATCTCCCATATAGTAGCCGTTGTCGCCGTTGTAGATAATAATCGTATTGCGATCAAGATTATGGTCTTTGAGCGCCTCGCGCACCCGCCCAATAACCCGGTCCACGCCGCTTATCATGCGGAAATACGCCCGCATATTCTTCTGATACTTCCGGGGCGTGTCCCATCGCCAGAAATACCGGTCCCGGTTCATCGATTTCTTGAGGAACTCAGGCTGCGATTCAAAAATCGCCGGATCGCCCAACCGAGGCGCCGGTATCTCAATGTCCTCGTACATCCCATCCACCGCCTTCGGCCACGGAAAGTGGTTCTTCTTGTCCCCATCCTCGGCGTGCACGGCGTTAAAACTCACCGAAAGACAAAACGGCTGTTCGTCCGGGTTCGTGCTCAGGAATTCAATTGCGCGGTCGCCCGCGATCTCAGTCTCGTGTCGCAACGACCCATCGGCCTGCTTCTTAAAGTACGGCCCTCGACCGTGAGGCTTGAAGTAGTCGAACATTTCCGAACGCACGTCCCCGGCAACCTTCACGCCGAATTTACCGATAAAGCCTGTCCGATATCCCGCTTCTCGCAGCAAGGCCGGATAGCTCGCCGCCGCGTGCTCGGCGCTGATAGGCGGTGTGCCGAACGTAAACCCATGAGTCCGCTCGTACAGACCGGTAAAGACAGAAGCCCGCCCGGCCGCGCAGATACTCGTTGTGACGAACGCATTTGTGAAGCGCACGCCTTGCGCAGCTAAGCTATCGACCACCGGCGTCTTGAGGATCGGATGCCCCGCACAGCCCAACGTGTCGTTACGTTGATCGTCAATCAGAAAAAATACAATATTAGGGCGCTGTGCCCTCCGCCCCGCCGGCGCCGCACAAGACATCGTCATACAAGCCGCCCCCGCACCGATCATCCTAAGAAAAGCTCTTCGTGTCATTCGCATCGTAATTTACTCCTCGATAAGCCTAAAAACTGTCAACATGCCCCCATAAGAACCGATTTCACCATCACCGTCAACCGCTAATTAGTATCTGTTGCGGAAAGCCAAAACCGACGATGTCACCCCTGCGAAAGCAGGGGTCCATATCGAAAAACCTGGATTCCTGCTTTCGCAGGAATGACAAATACTGTTTCCGCAACAGGAACTAATTAGCCGCCGGGGCCGCCGGGGCTTCTCCCTACAAACACGTACAGATTCCATACAGTTCGTCATCGCCGTGCTGAAACACGATCCCCTTCCGCCTGCAGTACGTTTTGATCTCCTCGAGGAATCCTTTTGAAACACATCGTAGAAGACCATCATCCCGTATCCCTTCTTGAGCACGGCCTGCCTCTTCTGGCGGCCTGCATCCCATTCGTAGAAGATAAGGCCGCCACCGGCGCTCATCTTCCCCACAACCACCTCACGCCGCGGGCCCGAACATCCAACCCCAACCAGCCCTATCATGACCAACGCCACACCCAACACCACCACAACAAATCCCCTCACCCAGTTCGGAACCCGAAAGCACACCTTCAATAAATCCATAACCTGTTCCCACTTGTATTGGTTAAGCGAGTTATCAGCGAAGTTACTTCTTCTCAGGGGTGTCCCGGCGAATCAACGGATGAGCCAAGAGCCTTTGTATAGGCGATTTTTCATCCTCGGTTTTCGCCGTGCCGGCCGCAGGGGCAATAGGGACCCAGTCGGGCTCTTTGTTGTGTTTTCCGTCGGTGGTGATTTTTACCCATTTGCCGCTCATATCGGCGACGCAGATGTTCCAGCCTTTGGCCATACCGCCGACTTGCTGGCCTCCTTTCTTCGGGCCGTAGCTGAAAGTAAGATACTTAGCATCCGGCGAGAGATCCACGTGATAGACCTTGGCGGCTCGCACACAGCCGAGGATGTGGCGAACGTTGGAAACACGGGGCAGTTGCGACGTCAGGTCGATATCGGCCAGGCACAGATCCCAATCCGTCTCGCCCCAGGTCAGGGTCGTGCCGTCAAGGCCAAGGTCGGGCCTGCATCCCTTGACTCCCCACCTCTCCAGATCGAAGACTCTCGTCCCATCGGCCTCAAAAGCAAGAATGGCGTCACTGTAGCCCATTCCTCCCTGCACGGCCCCGGTGAACCACCGGGCGTCGGGCGACCAGCAGATCGCGTAAATGTGCTCCAGCCTTTTGTTCGGATGCTGCCTGCGCAGGCGGGTCTGCAGGTCGTAGATGAAAAGCTCCGAGGTCGCATACTCCCTGCTGCTGTAGCGCTCGAACTCGCCCTTGAGGTATGCGATGTATTGGGAATCCGGGCTCCAGCACGGCTGTCGGGCGTTTGTGGCGACTTTGACGCGGCCGGTCCCGTCGATGTTCATATAATAGACGCTTCGAATCTTTCTTCTGCCCGTTCCTTCATCGACGACGAAACATATCTTGGTTGCGTCCGGCGAGACGTGGGGATACATTTCGTCCAGGTCGGGCGTATTGGTGAGATTGACCTGGCCGGAGCCGTCCGCGTTCATCAGGAACAATTCCCAGTTCTCTTTAGCCCCGGTCCTGCGATAAGTCTCATAGACGATCTTGAAGGGGATATCTTCAGGATTCAACTCGGCTCGCGGTGAAGGGACTCTTCTGAGCCTCGGCCTACTTCTCGCTCGCGCTGCGCAAGCAGCGTCATGGCTGCCAATTAGAATCAGTAAACAACTAAGAAAAAGGCCGGCCCGCAAATGCGACAGCCTGATTATCGTAGTGTTGCACATCTATTTCATATTACCTCGTTCACAAAGCATACTGCATCATACTTAACCGGTACTATGATAACCTATTTGTGCGGCGAATGGAACCGTTTTGAACGGTGGTAATCAGGAATAAGGGGACATAACCTGCGGTAAAACCCCGGCGCGCCGGGACGCAAGCGCCGCAGGCTAAATACTTGGATTTGCGCCGCCGCTGCCAGTTCGGCGCTTTTTGTGGGGACGAGCTTGCCCTTGCACGCCCTGCGCGGTCTGTTATGCAATCCCGCGGAGGTTTTTGAGTTTCTGCAGGGCGGATACGGTAAAGATCACCGGGTACAGGTCTTCAAAATACCATAACCTTGCAAAGTACAGGCCGATAGGCGCAGGCGTCACTGACGTCCCGGCCCTGGTCTGTTTGACGAGCCAGGAGAGGCCGTTCGAGACAGCCGACTGCACCGCTTCTGCCGGAAAGGACTGCCCCTGTGCGCCAGCCGTCCCTGCGTTTACACCCGGGAGTAATTCAGCCAGGGCATCTACAGCCAAAGCCGTCTCTTCGACAGATGAGTTGACTGATTTGGCGCCGCCCCATCCGCCATCCGGATTCTCAACGGACAAAAGCCACTCAGCCGCCCTTCCGAGCATTGGCGCATACGCAGAGGTGAGCTTCCAAGGCAGTCGGTGCAGGCCTGTCAGCACGCGGGCCGTGCCATAAACCGGGTTTTCCTGGTTCGGCGCAAACTGATTACCGAACCATAATGGAACCCACGAACCATCCTCTTTTTGGACGTGCTCCAAATAATCCAGCCCCTTCTTGATTGCCTCAGCCACCCGTCTTCGCAGAAAATCCGGTACGCCGTCAGACCAAACACCGAACGCCCCTAAAGCGTGAGCGGTTAGATCAGGGGCGCTGCGGTCAAAGGGCAAGGCGGTCCATCCCCGGCAAAAAGTCGGAATCCCCCCATCGCTGTTTTGCACACCGAGCAGCCACTTTATCCCCGCGACCGCTGCCTCGGTGACACGCTTATCCGAAGGACCAAGATTGTGCAGGGCGATTAGCGCGCCGGCGGTATCGTCGGCATCGGGAGCGGCTCCGGGCAAGGCTGTCCAGGCCCATCCGCCGGGAGCCGCGTGCGTGTAAGGGTGCTCATGGCGATACTGCGATTCGAGGAGCATTTGGCGAATCTTCTCGCGTTTATCCGATGGTAGTATCTGCTCAAAATCCTCGGCGGCGGCAAAGGCGTTTACGGACAAGGTCGTCAGCCACGTGGCGAGATTGGTATCAATCGGCCAACTGCCGTCATCGGTGACCGAGCGGGCCAGGAATTCCGCGCCTCTTGTAACAACCTGATTATCCCGTTGTCCGGCGGCGGCTAAGCTCATCACGACAAAGGCAGTAAGGGGCGCTGCCTCAAGGAACCCGCCGTTTTCGGGCTGTATGCGCCGGAGCACGTCAAGGGTTCTGCTGCGTGAGAGAAGCCGGATGAGTCTCGTGATGGGATTCTTAGGTTTCCGATGATAATAGCCGGCCTGTCCTATCGCAATCAAAGCGGGCAGGGCGTAGCTTACGACAGGTAGTCGCAGCCACTTGAAGAGGCGATGGGGACACATCGCCAATTCAAAAGGCAAGGGCTTAATTCTTTGCCACGCTTGTTCGGCGTCTCCCAATCTGCCGGCCAGCGCACACATAGTCAGAATAGGTGCTGAGAAACTTCGGTCCCGGCCATACTGCCGGTCAACGGCCTCTAAGAGGGCGCCCGGTTCAAGACTGCCGGCGAAATCGCCAAGCCACGACTCGGCCTTTGCGAGCGGCTCTTTATGACGGCCGGACTGCTCGGCTACGGTCAATGCCGACCAGCAAAGCATAGTCGTGCTGATATTGCTGAGGCTTAAGACCGTATCCCCCCATCCGCCATCCGCATTTTGGTTCGAGGTGAGCCAGTCGAGCCCATCGCGAATCAGCGGGCCATATTTTGCTCCATCGACAACCGACAGAGCAAAGGCGGCGGTTGCAGTCGCCAGTGCGCTGCCGGAGAGCCTGCCCCGCCAGTGACCTGCGGGCAGCCTCGATTGAATCAATCGCTCTTTGAGGGCCTTGAGCGTTTTGTCCAAAGCGACTTCGTCAATATCCATAGTTATGTCCCGGATTCCGAAACATCCTTTTTCGCCTCTGGGGTTCCGCCTAAATGTCCGAGCGACAAGAGGCCGTAGTAGGTGTATTCGCAATCAAGGGTTGGGTCGGCCCAGCTCCCGCAAAAGGCCCCTTCAGTGCTCCAGAGGCTGTCGAGAAAATCGAGGCAATTCTCTGTTATGCCGGCCGTTGAAACACCTGTCAGCGACAAAGCGTGCAGAGCAGTCGCGGTGGAAAGCAGATCCGGTATCCCGAAGCTGCCCGCCACCGGCACTGCGACGAAACCGCCTTTGGGATGCACTTGCGAGAGCAGCCACCTGGCCGAAGCGTCGGAGACCGGCTCGTCAAGATAGTGGAGAATTGTCAGGGCCGCGGCTGTAGCGGGTGTCGCCCCGATTTGCATGGTCGGGTCGTTTGAATAGGCGCCCTCCGGGGTCCGCAGTGATTCTACGCAATCGGCAAGGGCGGCGGCATTCTCCATATCCGCATTCAAATCCTGGTAGGCCCCGAGAGCCAGAAAACATCCGTAGGCGGTGCCGTGCTGAGCCGGCCTTGAATTATTGTAGGCGCCATCGGGAGACCTGTAACCTTCGATCCGTCGCAGGATGCCGTCGCGCAAAGGCACCTCAATTTCGATACTTTGAAATTCCGACATGTCGGCCCAGCAGCGAGCGAGGCAGGCAAGGTGGACAAGATCCAGCGAATCGCCCTCGCCGAATTGCCGCAGGTAACTTGTGGTCCGCTTGGCAGGGACGTGCGCCTTCAACGCCAAAAGAGCTTCGATACCGAAGAGTGTATAATAGAGGTCGCTTTGGCCGCTTCTCCCGGCGAACCCACCATCTTCGTTAATCTGTTTGCCAATGAAGCCGGCGACAAGAGCAGCAGAGTCACTTAGAAGACGGCTCGCTCGAGACGCTGCCCTCAGACAGACCTGCCTTATGGTCATTGCAACAACCCATCACTTCAAAATCATTGAATATCTTGCCTATCACCCTTCGCAGCAGGGCTTTGAGATCAGAGTTGGTGAGCTGATAAAGGCAGCCTATCGCCTTGGATTTGTAAGACTCCATCAAATCCGAGGCCAGGCGTTCGACTTTGAGCTGAGCCAATACGTCTTCGATCTCCTTGACGACAGAGCCGGGCTCTATAGACCTGCTCCAGACGGATGCGAGCACTTTCTTTTGGGCCTCTTGCGCCCGCTCGTGGGCCAGTGCAAGCAGCAGCGACGGACGCATCGCATTGAGCGCGTGCGGCTGCTCATCCATCGACCGGAAGTCCTCGATGTCATCGCGAATCTGATATGCGATTCCGAGCGACCGGCTGTACTGTTCGAGCACGTCGTTGAGCTCGTCACCGCGGCCAGCCAGTATCGCGCCCAACTTCAAGGCGACCTCA
This sequence comes from uncultured Pirellulales bacterium, assembly GCA_964459805.1. GTDB lineage: Bacteria > Planctomycetota > Phycisphaerae > Sedimentisphaerales > Anaerobacaceae > DAOVRL01. The sequence continues at coordinate 8,420 of CAYWOD010000047.1, read as the reverse complement.
AATGCAGGCGAGGTCTTTTTCCGAAATATGTTGATGACCTCGGCAACACTTAGAGGCCGGGGCCTTCGCATCCACGAAAGCTCATTTCCCTGGCCCAGACACAGATTGCGATGGCCTTGAACGGCGGCGGCCAGCATTCTTGTCCTGCAATCGTCGGAGGCCTCGGTCTCCACCAACAGACGATACCCCTCACCAAGAAGAAAATCGCCGACATTAAGGGCTACGGGCACCCCGTACTCGGCGTGCAGCGTTTTCTCGCCGTACCGCAAGTCGTCTCCATCCTCAATATCGTCGTGGATCAGGGAGGCTTTGTGAAAACACTCCACGGCAACGCCGGCTTTGCGCAGGGCGTGGGCAAGCGTCCCGTCGCCATTGGGCGCAAGGGCCTGATACGCACAGGCAGCAAGGAAGGGCCTCCACCGTTTGCCCACTTTGGCCATCCACTTTAGAGCCAGCTCTGCGGTTTGGTTCTCCGCTGCGGTCAACAGCTCTCCCAGGGAATCATTTGTAAACCAGCTATTTACCCGGCCTCGCAAATCCTCCAGGTTAAGCCGACGAGCCTGGTCGTCACTGCTCTGGTAAATCGCATCCCAGAGGCGATCTACATCAACGCTCGTATTGGCACAGCCGTCCTGGAGCAGCGGGATTGCAATGCCCGGCACGGCCCCTGCCTCCATATACGGGAAAACCCCCTCCAATACTGAAAGACAGCTAACACCAACCACCGCCTCGACTTTCCCAGTCTCGATGAGCGACATCACCACGGGCGAACCTTCCGCAATCAGCACGGCGTAGCCCAGACGCTCGGCCTGGCTCTTGAATTCATCAATAATACACCCCCCGCAATGCCCGCACACGAGACCGAATTCATCGAACTCGCCCCGGCACTGCTCCTCGCTTCGCAGGCACTTGGGCAGCAGCAACAGACGCTTTTCAAATGGGATACCCGCCACGGTCCGACGCCAGACCTTATTGTTTACAAGAACACCCGTATAGTCCAAATACTTCTCGTTCAGGTTCGCTGCTTTGAGAACGGCCTCGGCATGCGTTCGCAATTCGTCAATGGACAACGGCCCGACAGGATTATTCCGCTCAACGTATTCGCCGGCAACACGCAGCAGCATGTCACGCTGTCGCTTTGTTTGCGGTATATTGTCCTGTGGTGGTCTAACAGGTCTAACTGCAATCGTAGCACCGTTCTGCATACGTTTGGTTCTCCTCAATCCTTCCGGGCTTGGACTCTGCAAGCTGCTTTTTGATTCTGTTAAAAGTTCGCCGCCAGGAAAATACTTCGGTCTTACCCAGCATCTGCATTACTGTTCTTTTCGTCCGGGATACGCCGCCGGCCCGCTGATTGTCCCGGAACAGCTTCGGCACGGCCTTGAAGTTTATCTCGTAACAGGTCCTGTACAACTCCAAATGGTCGGCCCGCATTCGGCTAAGCGTAAATCTTAGTCCCTGGTTAATCTCTTCGTGTGATAAAGGCTCATAGAAAATTGGGAAAATCACCGCGCGTCTGGTCCCCAGGTGCTTGACGAGGTTGAGCGTGCGGGCGATATCATCGGGGGTCTCACCCGGCAGGCCGAGAATGATGCTGAAAACCGAGAAAAAACCGTTTCTTGTCATCTTCTCGGCGGCTTCACGGACCATATCTTCCCAATCCTCGGCGCCAAACGGCGCAATCTTTCCCGGGCAGTTGGCGGCCACGAGGCGCCCGTTTGCGCTCTCGACGCCCATATTCACCCAGAGATAGTCCGTCTTGCTTTCCCACGTAAGCAATTCTCTGATTTGCGTCAACTGCTCGTCGGTAAGCTGCAGGACGGACGTGACATTGCCGTGGTCTATCTGCATAAAGGACAGGCCCCTGATTTCCTTCATCTGCGACAGCAGGCCGTGCAGCTTCTCAAAATCGGGTTTTAGTCCGACAGAACCGTACCTGAAAAAATCCTCGCTTCCGCTGACGACCGAAGCCACGCCGTTGGAAACATTGGTCCGGAGATCCGCCAAAATAGTATCGGGCGAGAGATGTTTCATTTTCTTGCCGGCCATAGTGCAGAATTTGCACCCTCGGCCGCAGCCACGCGACAGCTCGATGATACCGAGCACCGATGCGCCCTTTATGGGTTGAATTCTTTCGACGGCGGTATCTTTTTCGCAGATATTCCCGTTTGCCTGACGGCCATCGAGAAGGTCCGTGAAAAGCTCAGGCCCCGAGGACTCGAAATAACCCTCGAAAACAACGTCGATGCCCAATCGGACCCTCTCATCGGGGTCGTACGCCCACTGCCACGCCCCGGCGCCCCCGGCGACAACCTTGAAACCGTACTTGCGCTTTGCATCAGCCAGCCGCTCAATCATACGCCTGGTCCAGAAACTCGTGTAAAGCTCGCCCTTCCAGAAATTCGTCGTCGTCGTATTGCTCATCCCCCTGCCTAACGGGTCGCTCGAGCTAAACGCCACAACCTTTACCCCCGGCCCCAACAGGCCGGGCAAAGCCTCGGGTGTCGTGCAGACTACGTCTTGGCCGGCCAGACTTGTGAATTTTAGAAGCGCCGATTCAAGACGACGCAGGCCAAGAGCAGCGCTGCGGGCCCGCCCCGATTGATCCGTGGCCACCGCCGGCGCGATGAATTTGCGCATCATTATCTGCGGGACCTGTGTAGTCTGCATTGTCGCAAAGATGCCTTCAAACAGAATCTTGTAGTCGGCGCTGAGGGTCCTGTCTGCAACAAGAATAATGGCGGGGGCCAGACGTTTTTTACTCATAGTCCTCGCTTTCGGCTTTGCTGGGCTCGTTCGTGCTGCGTTTCTTA
>CAYWOD010000047.1:0-5507 GCA_964459805.1 uncultured Pirellulales bacterium | reverse complement strand
ATATTTCGGAAAGATTATCGCGCTGTTTGGACACGTCTTTGCGCACGCGGGGCAATTGGTCTTGCAATTAGCGGGATTGCGAACTTCCACCTTATCATCGTCGGAGAGCTCATAAACGCCAAACAGGCAAAAGTCCAAACATTGTTTGCAGCTCTCGCAACGGTCGTAGTCGATAACCGGAAACCAGGGTATCCAATCACCCTCTCGAATCTCAAATTTCAGATCTGAATCTTCAGATGACAGATTAAGCTCTCTTTCCTGCGGTTTTGAATTATGAATCTCAAATGTGAGATTTGAAATTTGAAATTTCAAGCCGGCGGCCCGCATATTGACAAACTCAACGCCTGCCTCCGACAGCGGCGCTCCGCCGGCGCGGAACAGCCACCTGACCGCACGCGGATAACAGGCAAAAACCCTCAATGACTCTGCGCTTGCCGAATCCTTGAGCTTAGGGTCGCGCTCGGCACACATCCGGCAGAGATCGGGCACAACCTCGAATTCCACGCCGGAAGCCTTGATGGCGCTGAGCACTTCCGACTTGGCGCTATCGCCAATTAGCTGATAGTACGCACAGTCGCAATAAATCGTCACATTCCTTTCCGGCACTTGTGTTTTTCCCAAATAGATATACACACCATCAAGTGTTATGGAATCTGTGAATTCATGATAACCCAAATCGGCAAAACAGACAAGATATCTTCCGCCGCCTTTGGCTGCCGGGCCTGGAGTATTCACGGCAGCAGCGCGATAAGGCCCAAAATCGAAGTTGCCCCAACGGGCTTCGTTCGTTAAGATAACTTACCAAGAACGAACAATAGTGCTATCAAGGAGACCGTTCTTATGAGAAACTACACCAAAACATCTACCCTTATCCTGGTTTCGGGGCTCTTATTCCTGGTCTGCTGCCAAATATCCGGGGCCCGCACTTCCTCGCAAGCCGGGGCAATGACCATCATCTGTCCGTCGGATGCAACGCCAGCCGAGCACTTGGCGGCGAAAGAGATTCGCCGTTATCTGTATCTGCGGACCGGCGAATTGCTGCCTATCGTCCACGCAGAGGCAAAACTGCCCCCGGCAGCCGGGCTGATTGTCGTCGGGCAAAAGGACCGGTCGGCTATTAAACTATTGGCCCGCAAGAACCAAAAGCTGGCATCCTCGGTGAAGTCACTGGAATCGCAGCAATATCTGCTCAAGACGGTAATCTACGAGAAACGTCGAGCCCTTCTCATCACCGGCGGTGATGCCATCGGGACACTGTATGGCGCTTACCGATTTGCTGAAAGCCTGGGCGTGCGGTTTTATCTCCACGGAGACACGATACCGGATGAGCGCATCGCCCTGAAGATACCTGACTTGGATGAAACCGGCAAACCACTGTTCAATATGCGGGGGATTCAGCCCTTCCACGATTTTCCGGAAGGGCCCGACTGGTGGAATACGGATGATTACAAGGCCATCATCGCGCAGCTTCCCAAGCTGCGGATGAACTTCTTCGGACTGCACACTTATCCTCAGGGCGGTGTCGGCCCCGAGCCGACGGTCTGGATCGGTATGCCCGGAGAGTTCAACAAAGACGGAACAGTAAAAGCCGGCTACCCGTCAAGGCATTTCACTACCGCCAACGTTACCGGCGCCTGGGGCTATAAGCCTACGAAGACAAGCGATTACAGCTTCGGTGCGGCACAATTGTTTGAGCGCGACGACTACGGCCCGGACTATATGCGCCGAATGAACCCCTGGACGAAGCTTTCCGAGGAAAAGGCCAACGAATTATTCGACCGCATGGGCGAGACGCTCAAAGAGGCCTTTGAGTACGCCAGCGCCCTCGGCGTCAGGACGTGCGTCGGCACAGAGACGCCGCTGGTCATACCCAACGCGGTAAAAGAGCGCATCAAGGCCGCGGGCAAGGACCCGGCGGACCCGGCTGTGGTGCAGGAACTTTACGAGGGTATGTTCCGGCGAATCGCCAAGGCATATCCGCTGGATTATTACTGGTTCTGGACGCCCGAAGGCTGGACGTGGGGAAATCCGAAGGACGAGCAGATCGAAGCTACGTTAGCTGATTTTCGGGCCGCCATTGCCGCTGCGAAGAAGGTCAAGGCGCCGTTCACGTTAGCTACGTGCGGCTGGGTCCTCGGACCGCCGAAAGACCGGACGCTGTTCGACAATTCTCTGCCAAAACAGATGCCGATGAGCTGTATCAATCGCAACGTCGGCTTTGCGCCGGTCGAGCCCGGTTTTGCCAACGTCAAGGGCCGGCCCCAATGGGCCATTCCGTGGATGGAGGACGACCCGGCAATGATAATCCCGCAACTCTGGGCGGGACGGATGCGCCGTGACGCCGCCGATGCGCTGGCCTACGGGTGCACGGGCCTCTTAGGAATCCACTGGCGGACGCGCATCCTCGGGCCGAACGTCTCGGCGCTGGCCCACGCGGCCTGGGACCAGAGCGGCTGGAATCCGGACTTCGGCAAAAAGCCCGAACGTATCGAACCGAAACTTACCGAAGGCCATCTCGGTGGAAGCACCGCGGCATTTCCGAATAACACTATTATCGCCGCAGATGACCATCCGCTATATCAAACCGTTCGATACAACACGAAGGGGTATCGGATTAAGGTGCCCAACGGCGTGTATATTGTAACGCTGAAGTTCTGCGAGCCGCACTATAACGAAAAGGCTAAACGCATCTTCGGTGTAAGGCTCCAGGGCAAAACCGTCATCGACCATCTGGACATCTTCGAGAAGGTCGGCAAAAACAAGGCGCTGCATCATGTCTTCGCCAATATCAAGGTTGTAGAGGGATTTGTGAAGATTGATTTTGACTATCAGGTCGAATATCCCTCTATCGCCGGCATTGTAGTCGAGGGCAAAGGCGTCGCGAGGAAAATCAACTGCGGCGGCCCGGCGTATAAGGACCACCAGGCCGACCTGCCCGCCGCAGGTTCGGATCCGAGACCTCGTGATCTGCCGGCAGATGATTTCTACCTCGACTGGGCAAAGGCTCAGTTCGGGCCCAAGGCCGCCGAGCCCATTGCCAAACTGTTCACGAGTCTGGACGGAGGACCATCTGCAACAGCAGAAGGCCAGCGAAACACAAATCTACCACGTCCATCGACCTGGGTCCGAGGGCCCGGCGGCATAAAGCCCGATTCGAGACCCTGGGAGCAGGTCAGTAAGGAATATGAATTTGTGGACCAGTTTTGCTTGCTGGCTCCGCGGGTCAGAGGACGCGGCAATAAGGAGCGGTTCTACTACTGGCTGTATAACTTCCGCTATCTGCGGGCTGTAGGAAACGTCAACTGCACCTGGGCCAGGTTCAACGAAGCAATGAAGAAGGTCAAAGAGGCCAAAGACCCTGACGCGCAAAAACGATTGGCCCGCCAGATAGCCCTGCCGATAAGACAACAGTTAATCGGACAGGTCGCCACGGTGCACTTCTATTTGCTGGCAACCGTTAACACACCCGGCGCCATGGGCAACATGGCCAACTGGCAGCAGCACTTGATCCCGACGCTGCTTACGCAACCGGGGGAAGAGCTGGCCAGGATACTGGGCGAGGAGCTGCCGAGCGATGCAATGCCTTCAAAACAGTACGCCGGCCGGCCCCGGCTTATCGTGCCGACCGTCCGCAGCAGCCTGATGGCCGGCGAAGATCTGAAACTCAAGATAATTTTCCTGGATAAGCACAAACCTGATGAGTCAGCCCTTTACTGGCGGCCGATGGGTCAGGGCGATTTCAAAAAGATCGCCCTCAACCACCTCGCCCGCGGGGTCTATTCGGTAGAGATCAACGCCGAGCAGATACAAAAACGCGACCTGGAGTATTACGTAAAGGTGAGCCCTGCTGAGGCTACTGATGAGACCTTCCCTGCCGGCGCCACCCGGATGACCCAGACGGTGGTAATAATGGGCCGGTGACACCGATAGCGGCAGAGATAAGTTTATCGATTCTTGTATAGGAGAAGCTGGAATGAACAAAGCGGATTACACGCGCCGTGATTTTCTGAGGGTCGCAGGCTTTGGGGCCGCGTCGCTGGCCATCCCGGGATGCGCGAGTGCCGCCGGCCGCCGCGCAGGCAAGACGACAAACAGGAAACCCAATATCCTGTGGATTCTATCCGAGGATATCAGTCCCGACCTGAGCTGCTACGGTACGCCCGCGGTGCATACACCCAACCTGGACAAGCTCGCCGGCGAAGGCGTGCGCTTCACCAGCGCATTTACCACCGCTCCGGTCTGCTCGACCAGCCGATCAGCAATGATTACGGGAATGTACCAGACGACCATCGGAGTGCATCATCACCGCAGCCATCGCAACGATGGTTACACCCTGCCCAAACCGGTCCGGCTGATTACCGACTACTTCCGCCAAGCGCGCTACTTCACCGCCAACGTCAAGACGGCCGCGCCGGGCGTCAAGGGCTCGGGCAAAACCGACTTCAACTTCAAGTTCAGCAACGCATTTGACGGCAGCGATTGGAACCAGCGCCAAAAGGGCCAGCCTTTTTTCGCCCAGCTTTCAATCAGTATGACGCATCGGGGCGGGCATTGGAAGACCGTGCGAGAGAAGTTAGACAACCCGGTTGACCCCGCTAAGGTCAAGCTGCCGCCCTATTACCCGGACCATCCCGTCGCACGCGATGACTGGGCCACTTATCTGAACTCAATCCAGGTAATGGACGGCTACGTCGGCAAAATCCTTCAGCGACTGGACGACGAGGGCCTCTCAGATAACACCGTCGTGATTTTCATCGGCGACCACGGCCGATGCCACGTCCGCGGCAAGCAGTGGCTCTATGACGGCGGCATTCATATCCCGCTGATTGTCCGCTGGCCGGGCAAGCTCAAGGCCGGCCAGGTCTGCGACTACTTCGTAAGCGGTATCGACATCTCGGCGACCGTGCTGAAAATCGCAGGCATCGAGCCGCCCAAGTATATCGAAGGCAAGGTCTTCCTCAAACCCGCCGCAAGAGGCGCCTGGCTACCCGTGGATAACCACGACCATATTATCGCGGCCCGCGACCGCTGCGACGAAACCGTTGACCGTATCCGCTGCGTTAGGACCAAACGATTCAAATACATCCGCAACTTCATGCCCGAGAGGCCTTACACGCAGAAAAATGCCTACAAGGAGCGTTCCTATCCGATGCTGAAGCTGATGAAAGAGCTCCATTCCCAAGGCAAACTCACGCCCGCGCAGGCCCTGTTTATGGCCCCGCGAAGGCCCGATGAGGAGCTCTACGACCTCCGGAGCGACCCCTACGAAATCAACAACCTTGCCGCATCACGAGAACACGAGAAGACGCTCAAAGAGATGCGGGCAATCCTGGACAAGTGGATCAAGGATACCGGCGACCAGGGCCAATTCCCGGAAAAGGAGAGCGCCACAACGCCACGCAAAAGAGATAAGACAAAGCAACGCAAGAAGAATCGCTAAAGGAGCGTTTTGAGCTTCATCCGGTTAATGAGTAGGTGGCCGTTGCAGGTCAGGGCCTTGGAGTTGT
>CAYWOD010000046.1:0-19119 GCA_964459805.1 uncultured Pirellulales bacterium | reverse complement strand
CGGATGCTTGTCGAGTGGACGGTAATTCACATCCGCTGCGTCGAGCCGCTTGAGATGTTCGGCCAAACGGTTCAGAAACCCCTCGTAGCTGCGATTGTCTTTGGGTGACCAGAGCACTTCGCTTAAGGCGCACGCCCGGGGAAACGCCATGAACTCGCGGCGCTGCTGATCGGCGATCAGCTCACCCCAGAGCTGGCCTTGTCCGCCGAGGACACGCTTGGCCTGCTCGGCGTTGAGCTGCTCGGGGATCGGCTCGAAGGTATAGATCTTCTCCAGGCTGATGACGGTGCGGCCCAGCCCGGTTTCGTTTGGGGCCTGTCGGTAGTCGAAGTAGGTATGTGACGTTGGCGCCATCACGACGTCGTGGCCGGCTTTGGCGGCGGCGATTCCCCCGCTTGTGCCCCGCCAGCTCATCACGGTCGCCCCGGGGGCGAGGCCGCCTTGGAGGATTTCATCCCAACCGACCAGCCGGCGCCCGTTGTTCGTGAGGAACGTATCCATCTGCTTGATGAACCAACTGTGCAACTCGTGCGCGTCCTTGAGTTTCAATCGCTTCATCTGTGCCTGCATTTCACCGTCGGCGGCCCAGTGCCCGGTGTTGGCCTCGTCTCCGCCGATGTGGATGTCCTTGCCGGGGAACAACTCGATCACCTCGCTGAGCACGTCCTGCAGAAAGGCGACCGTCTGCGGGCGGGGTGCAATCAGGCCCTTGGTCTTGCCCCAGCGCTGCTCGGGCGGCAGCTCGGCAAGGCGTCCCGTATTGATTCCCAACTGCGGGTAGGCCACGATCGCCGCTCCGGTGTGGAACGGCATCTCGATCTCCGGCACGATTGTGATGTGGCAATCCGCGGCGTAACGAACGATCTGGCGAATGTCGTCCTGCGTGTAGGAGCCGAAACAGCGCGGCCCGGTTCCGCCCTTGCGGCGGAGATTCCAGTCCATCTTCGAGCCGAGTTCCGTAAGCGTGGGATACTTCTTGATTTCAATCCGCCAGCCCTCGTTATCGGTCAAGTGGACTTGCAAGCGGTTAAGTTTGTGTACCGCCATTGCGTCGATGAACCGCAGCATGTCTTCCTTTGGTATGAAATGCCGGGCCGGATCGACGAGTAGCCCGCGCCAGCGGAATCGTGGATAGTCAACGATACGCACACACGGTAAGGTCCATTCGATTCCATCGACCTTCTGTTTGCTGAAGATCTCCGCCGGCAGCAACTGCCGCAAGGTCTGGATACCGTAGAAAAGGCCCGGCGGCTCGGCTGCGCGAATAACAATGGACCGGGTTGTTACCTCAAGCCGGTATCCTTCGGCGCCATACTGATCGCTCAACGACGAATCTACTTTCAGTTGCACAACGTTCTTTCGCCTCGGCGAATCTTCGACCGACTTGAGTCGATATCCCATAGCCGGTGCGAGAAACTTAATCAGCCTGGTCGCCTCGGCTCGAGCTTCACCGGATGCCACGACTTGTGTGCTGCCGGCAAAGGCGAATCGTCCGTCACGGATTTCCAGCTCGACAGGATGCGGAATGATACAGACCGTCGATCGCGAGTGCGGTGCCTGCTGTTGTGCGACGCACGCAGAGACGATACAGAGGGCTATTCCGGTCACGGTAAGATTATGCAAGTGTACATTCATGAACAGATCCTTTCATAGACCTGAACTTTTGCAAGACTCTTGTTCTTAGTGAGCTCATATAGTTTTTGCGATTCGTATTAGTTCGGTGCCGGGGCGATCTTCCTTCGTAATGATGCAGCCCTGAGCGTCTCGGCGGCGAAGATGATTAGAAGGCTGATAATCAGGCCCAATAGTCCGGCTGCCACTGTCAGGACCAGGAACAGAAGGAAATAGACAATTGCACGCTTTACCGAGATCGGGGGTCTGTTGCTGGGCCATAGTTTTACGATTCCCAGTGCGACGAGCAGCAGGACGACGACGGTCGCTGTCGCGTAGAGATTGTGTATAGTGGTCAGGGGGACAGCCCAGATACTCAACCGGGCCTGGCCGGCAGGGCGGGCAAAATCAAGCGTAACTTCGCCCTCGGGCAAAGTCACCGGAAGCGAATAGGTGCCTTTGGCGACATAAGGTTGGAGGTCTGGCGGCGCCGTTGACGGCTTGGCACCGGGACCGGCCACAGCATCGTAGAAAACTTGCGGTTCAGCAGGCCTGGATTCACCGCCGGCTGACGTTACCGCTGGCCCGCCGGCGGGCCCTCTGGCCCCGGCTTCATCCCGCTTGCCTTGTATGACAACACCACCGTATCTGCCGCTGCCGGCACGCCCACGAGCTTCGTAGGTATACTGATCTTGACTTGTGATGCCCGAGCTCGGTTGAATCGCCGCCGGCGCTTTGGCCTTGGCCTGGGGCTGAAGAGCCTGACCCATTTGCTCCGGTGCCTTGAAATGCCGGCGCAATCGGTTGTCCGCCAGCTCTTCCAACTGATGTCTGAGCTGCACCTGTTTGCGGTCGATCTGAGCGGCGTTTTGTTCTGAAAGCTCATTCAATATCTCGCTCACATCGGCATCTTTGTCGGAACCGGCGACTATCAAGTCCTTCGCTCCTTTGCCGAGACCCTTAATCAGATGCTGTGTGTCCACCATCACTGCACCAGCATGAACGGTCACTCCCTCAGCCGACCTCTCGAAGTCGGTGAATTCCTGCCGGAGCACCTTTAGCTGCTTTTGTGAGACTTCGAGCTCTTTGGTCAGGCGGGCAATCTGCTGCTTTTCACCCTCGCTGATGAAGCCTGGCTTTTGCTGGAGGGCATTATTGCGTGCCACCTCGGCCAGGCCGGGGTTCCTGGCATCAATATTGAGCCAGACATTCAAATCGTTGCGGGCCTGCTCCTGCTGCTCCTGGATGTACGCGGCATTACCCGTGAAGAGTGTAACCTGCTTCAGCTCTTGTCCGCCTAATTGTGAGCTTAGTCGCTTGTAGTCCTCATCGGTGACCCGGCGTCGGTTGGCCTCGAGGAAAGATTGTGCATGTTCGATGTCGGCGGTGAGCTTTTTGTTGAATAAGCCCCAGTTGTCTCGGGCGATAATCTCGCCCTGGCTGAAAGAGCCGGAGACATCGCGGTAGGTCTTGTCCAGGCGTTTGAGCTGGTCGAGCTTGGCCTCGATGTTGAGACTGAGCACCTCCATCGTGCCGGCCACCGGCGACATATTTCCTCCGGGGCGCATATAGCGGTACCCGGCGGGCAATCGCAGGGACCAGGTGGTGCGCATAACGGGGATTCCGACAATCGAAATGCCTAGCGGCTCGAGTTTGGAGATGCCATTCAACGGCTGAAGCAGGGGCTGGGCCTGCTCGTCGGCCAAATAGAGGTAAACATCGTACGGCAGGCCGCCCGGAGAGGTCTTGACCAGGGGTATGAGTATCCGCCCTTGGGGCGAGGCGGCGGCTGTGACGGGCTTTACCGGCTGGGAAGCGACTGTGGCGCTCCAGAGACGCAACTCCTGCGGCACTTCGACCTGGAGGAATTGCTCACTGCGATTCTGCAGGGCCAGTCTTGCCTGGTAACGGCACCGGCCATTGCGGTCGATGACGGTGGTCAGCGCCAGCAGGTCAACCACGGCGCGGATTCGGGCGGCCATCTTGGCCGGGGCAAAGTCAAGGCTAAGCGACCAATCGTCCTCAAACGACTCAAAGACGTACTGGAGAGATTCGGTCATCCGGCGTGACATCCTCAGCTTTCGCTGTTCGCTCACGGCAAGATCGGCCAGCTTCGTCTTGTCCTTAACGCTTATGTCGTGGCGCGACATATTCTGCACCGCGATGATTGCCCGGTAGCCCGCCGGGGCGTCGGTCTTGAGCCGCGGGACCCGCAGCAGTTTCGTAGATGCATCGATAGGCAAAGCGAAGTTGACGGCGATATCCACTTCGCCGGTGACTTCGTTGACCAGTGCAACCTTCCAGGCCGTCCGGCCGGCGCCGGAATCAGACTTCGTTACGGTTCGCAGGGCAGGTGAATTCACCGCCACCAGCGGCGCATATTCATTAGGCAGGCTGAAACTCAGATTGTCCACCGGCGAGCCGCTGATATTGTAACGCAGGCGATAAGTGTAAACGGCAGCGGTCGGCTTGACCGCCAACCCGACGAAAGTCTCGACTCGAACGCGGGTGGGCTGCGGGCGGATGTCCAAGTGGAGGGACGGATTGGGCAGCTCGTAGCGGTAGGCGAACTGCACCGAATTGATTTGCGCCGAATCAAGCCAGTCTCTGAGCGTCCCAGGGACAACGGCCTTGAGGTTAATGCCGGCGATGGTCTTGGCCTCCAGCGAAGCGGCCACCTGCACGGCGACGCGGCCCTGCTGGTCCGGCGCAGGACCGGCAGAATCGATGTACGTGATTAGCGGCACATCAAAGGCCTCCAACGGGGCGTCCCTGCGGACAAGCACCAAGGCCACTGTCGTCTCTTTCCGGCCGCGATGAAATTTGACGTGCAAGAACCGGCGGTTATCGCTCGAACGTTCGTAGAAGTTGTCAACGGCAGGCCCGACGGCGCTGAGAAGCTCATAACCGACGGGCAGGATGAAACCGGCGCCGAAGAGCTTGCCTTGCTCGGTTGTAAACTTTGCCTGGACGAGCAGCTCGGTCCGGTCGGTATTGACGCGAACGAGCTGATCGAGATGGACTTTGGGACTGATGACGGCCCGTGAGAGTTGTACGAACAGTGCGAAGGGTCTGTAAGGCCAGTAGTACGCGGCGACGGGCCTGGCCCTGTCTGCGGTCAAATCCGTGGCGAGCAAATTTCGGGCGGCTGCAATAGCCGTCCTGCGACCGCCGGCCACCCGGGCTACCTTCACAGTCATTCCGCCGGCGGAATGTAATGTCACCGTCCCGCTTTCGCGGGTAACATCGGCGGCCCGCACCAGAAGCAGTTGGACGGGTTTATCCGGCGCCGGGCCCGGCCCTGGCGCCAGTGTCCCCGGGGGCAGCGGCAGCTCGCCCAGCCAGCGAACGGTAAGGGCATATTGCTTTTGGGCCGGCCGGTGCAGACGCACTTCCACCAGGTTGAACGACTTGCCCTCGATGGTCCTTTCGCCGAGATTGCGATAATCGCGTATATTTGTGCCTTTGACTTCGGTCAGCGTGGCGCCCTTTGGCGCCAGCAGTGTAAAGCGGTCGTGCTCGCCGCCGGAGAAAGTGTATGTAATGTTGCTTACGCCGACGATGGCCCAGTGAAAGGCGTACACATCGTGTGCCGAGGCGGCCGACAGCGTGCGGTCGGCGACACCGCCCCCGGCTTTGGGGAGCCAGCGCAACGTAAGGTCCCTGGTCATTCCCAGCGGAAGCGTCCATTTGACTGTGCCGTTTGTTTTTTGTCGTGACGGGGCACTTTGGATTTGGTCAACCTCGAGATCCAGGTCTTCCTGGGGCAAAACGACGTTCATCACGGCGCCGGGGAGGGGCGGCAGTGAGAATTTCACAGTGCCCCTTCGGCCGAAGTACTTGGGTTTTGCCACAGCCTTTAGCTGCAGCCGGCCGGATGTCCGGCCGGGCAGCATCAAAACCATGCCTTTGGCGCCAGCCTGCTTACTCTGAGTCTGTGGGAGGCGGTGCAATCGGGCAGGCTTGCCGTCGATGGTCGCCTCGGTCACCGCCAGGCCGGCTATCGGCATAGGGAGAACCACCCAATCCCTGCCGTAAGTTTTGACATCGGCGGTCAGAAGCAGGTTCAGCCGCTTAGCTTCGACGGTGACGCTGTATCGAACAGCCGCCAAGGAGACATCGGTCCCCGGTCGCGGCCCGTCAATAGTATCTTCCGGATGCGCCTGGTTCCACAACTTGACAAAACGCGTGTATGGAATAAGGACCTTGTTGGAGTCTTCAGCCGCTGTGGGGTCTCCATCGTAGGGAATAATAAGAGGTTCTGATGCACTGTCGGCCAATTGGGCCATCGGTTTGACCTGTTGTTGTGCAACAGGCTGCTGGTTTTTCGCCGGCGCGGTTTCGGTCCGGGCGAGTTGAGCAGGCCCGGCCGCCTGGGCCGAGCACCCAAAGCACAGTATAGAGACAAGCAGCACAGCAACCACTGCAGAAGCGGGACTTACCGTGCCGGCCGGATGCAACCTGGAGCATAACCAGCGGATGAGAGCAACCAGCACATAAAGGGGGATGAGGCAAATGCCCGCCGTGAAGGCTCCGTTGGCGAAGTAGGTCATTTCGGGCCGCCAGAGTGCCATCAGAGAGGCAACCGCCAAGACGGCGATAATCATAACTGCCTTTGTTTTGCCCGGCTGGCGGACCAGTGCGATCCCGATAGCCGCTATCAGCACGAGTCCTACGGCCCAGCAGGAGGACATCCAGGCCGTTCTTGTCAGGCCGATGGTCAATTCTCCCGTGCCCAAGCCGGCAAACATCGCCCGCTGGCCGGCACCGGCGGTGGGCACCAAATCCACCGGCAGTGTGGAACGGCCTTCGGCCAGCAGCCTGACCCCCAGGACCTCCAGTTTGAGCTGGGGCGGCTTGGCCACCTCGCGTTTGGCCGACCGCCGACGCAGGTATGATTCCATCGGTTCGGCCGTCTTGTCCTCTTCAATTCCAGCCTGCATTTCTTCCTCCGTCTGGATATGTTCTTCGAAACTATCGCTATATTTGACCGCGTAGCCACCGGCAAAGTCCACATCCTTGCCAAGGCGAGCTTCGGTGAACTGAGGCGCGAATAACAGGCCTCGAAATACGTTTTCGTTCAGATAGCGATAGAGTTGTAGATAGGCCGGGGCCGGTTGTCGCAAGTCGTGCGTCTGCATTTTTGTTTGTTGTGTCGTTACGCGATAGCCCGGGGGCGGGACGACAGTCCAGCCCATCTGGTTGATCTCCACGCCGGGAAGCTCAATTCCGGCGAGGTCCAGGCGTTCGAGCCGAGCCTTGGGCGGTCGATAGGCATAAACGACCTTTACCGGGACGGGCTTTCCGAACTGCCCGAGGGTCACCTGGTAATCGCCGCCGGCGCTGCGCTGTGGCTTGACCGGCCTGCCGCTGACACTCAGGGACCAAAGCTCTGCGCCGTCGGGCAGGCGAAAGGTTAGGAACTGCCGACCGGCATTTGCAACCCGAAAGGCGGCTTCGGTTCGCTGACCGCCCTTGACGTCAAGATATGTCTTCAACTGCGCCGAAACCGCCAATGCCGACGGAATCTCGTAGGTCTCGTGAACGTCTGTATCGAGCGTCAATGCCGCTGCCGAGCCGGTCGGTGTTGTGGCGGCATCCAGGCGGAACGCCCACAAGATGCGAGCGGCCTGCGCCGGGAGCGGCGGAAGGTCCACGGCGTCAATCTCTTTGGCCCCGTCGGCTTTAATCTTAAGGGCGAGCTCCTCGCTGGCCTGGACCGCCAACTGCTCACTTATCTCGCCCCCGCATACCGGTCGGACCAGCGGCACATGGAAGCTCTCGCCAACAACGGGACGCTCATAATGTATATCGATTACGACATTGCCGAGACTGGAGTGGTCGAGGTTCAACTGCCAGAGATTATAGCGCTGCGCCAACTCGTCCGAGAGGGGAATGGATTTGTCATCCGGCTGTACTATACTTTTCGATCTGATGGGCACTGTTGTCGAAGCGATCTTGAATTGGTGTCCGAGCGTCTTATCGGCGAGCAAATAAAGTCTTTTTGCAGAGGCCCTTGAGATAGCGTATGTGATTCGCCAGTCGGCAGAGAACTCGCGGGGCCGCACGGTAATCAGCCCGACTGCCTCGGCGGATTTTCGGGGTCGGCGCCGGGAGACAAGCAGCTCAATGTCACCTTCTACGGGCGTGTTGTAACTGTAGGCGTGCTGAACGGTCCCTGCCATTGACAGTGACGCCATCCGGCCGACGGGCACCGGTTCAAGCCGGTCCGGCACCTTTTGGGGCTCGGCGTCGAGGTCGCCCTGGGCCCAGAGAGAGACGTGGCCTGAAACAGTTTCGCCCTGTGATTGAATAAGCGGCACCGTGATGCTGCGCTGGGCGGCATCGCTGGGCCAACGCCAGTCGGAGGGCACGTGCTGGGTTACGATAGTAACGTTCGCCGTTTTCTCCGGCTGGATCGGTCGGGGCAATTCGATTTTCAGCAGGCGTCGGTCCGGCTCCTCTTCGATACGATATTCGAAGCCCGCTTGTTTTTTGTCAACCAGCACGGTCTTGACCTGCCATTGCCGGGCCGAGCCGCGGAGCACAAAAGACAGCTCGAAAAGCTCGCGTTCAACAGCAGTTACCTCGAAATCGCCGGTTAAGGTCACCTGCTGCGGTGAAACGACGAGCTTTTGCTGCTCCTTAATGCTTCGCCTCAGCTCGACATCGACGAGCTCCAGATTCACCGACCAGTTATCGCCCCAGTGAAAATACAACGGCCCCGTCGAGCCGCTGACCAGACCGGGCACGGAGACCGCCGAGAAAGCATCTTCTCGCCGCGCGCCGACGACCTTCTGGCCGCGGACACCAATGGCCTCGTCCGTATTTACCATCAGGTAGCCCCGCTGGAAAGCAGCATCAACGAGGAGTATGCGCGGGGCGTCCCAGCTCTGGCCGGTGCGAACGGCGGTAGCCTTGATATGCAGCGCCGTCGTGCCGACCTTGCCCGATCGCAGAGACACGCTGAGCGTTTTGAGCTCTTTGGGGTCCTCTGCGGCATCAACAGACCATCTGACGAGGCTCGGAGAGGTGACCTCGGTTACGGTCCACGCCTGCGGGAGCTCGAATTGGAGCTGCCTTACGCCGCGGCGCAACACCTGCACGGTATAAAGACAGCTCAATACCTGGTGCGATCTGGTCAAATTCACGGTGGCAGCCGACTCGCCCATCAGAATCACGCGATCGTCGTCCTGACGACCGTTTCCGAGCAGAACCACCGTCAACTTATCCTTTCCGCCGATGGTAAGCTCAACGCTGGTAAGGTCGGCCTGCTTGTCGTAAGAGGTCGCAGAAGCGGGCACGGTCGCGTGAATTTCCAGGTCGCCGGCGGCAGCGAGCTTTACTCGCCCAGCCACGGCCTGCGGGAGGGATATGCTGAACTGCGTGCCCCCGCCGGCAAGGTCTTTGACCTTCGTTGTGCCGGTGATTTCGAGGCTGTGCGTGCCTTTGGCCCGTACAACCAGCGTCAACCTTCCTTTTTTGTCGTAACCCAACGGCGCGGGCTCACCGTCCAGAATCACGCGGCTGAGTCCTATCCCGGCAAAACCCAGCGGGACCGCCACCGGGCCTTTGCCGATGGATACCACCTCCAGTTTGCCGGTCAAAGTCAGCTCTTCGCCTGAGACTTTTCCGGTGTACTCGGCCCGCTTGACCTGTCCGAGCTCGAGGGTGTCGGCCTTTCGCTCGTTCTGCTCTGCTGCGGCAAGCAGCTTTTCGAATTCGGCCCGGTCCATCAGGACCGCTTTATCGGCCGGCTCAATCAAATGGACCAGGTCTTCGTAGGGGACATAGAGATTAGGTTTGAACTCATCGGCCGGGGACTCAGCGGCCCGGGCCGTGGAAATCAAGCATCCCGCCGCAACCACCCCAATCATCAGCGTCGCTATCGGCGCAAGGATCCCGGGTGGCCTGCGGTATCCGGCAAAACGCGGCTCTCTCAGCCATTGTACTAAGTATCTCATAGCGCTACTCCTGGTCCTGTTTTGACTGCTCCTGCTGCTTTTGGTCAAGAGCGTGCGGTTTTTGAGCGGTTTTTGTCTTGGGCTGCGGTTCTTTGGCCTTTTCGGCTTTCTGCGAGGCGGCCTGCCGCCGAGCAGCTAAACCCTGGCGGAATTGTGGAAGCGTCTTAAATGCCCATTGCCCCATCCATAACAACAGCACAAGAATCCCGGCAAATAGGCCCACCTGCATCACTTTATCCACTAACAGCGGCAAATACAGGTGAATGATGCCGGCGATCAGTCCGGCCGACAATATCACGATAACGCGATGGAAGCCGCCTAATTTGAGCATCAGGGCGCCGGCGCCGATGATCAACAGCCAGATGACTATGCTGAAGATTTCCTTGCCAACCAGCAGAACGGACAATTCGCCCGGCGCGCCCTGCCGCACGAAATGAAGCTCTTTGCCCTGACCGGCGAGCTTGAAGGCGACGCCGCTGGGCTGGTTTCTCTGCAAGGTTTCCATCATACTGCGGCCCTGGCGGGGCTGGAGCCGGGCAAAGACGCGGTCGTACCCCAGGAAACTGTAGTCCTCCGGAATCCACAGGCGCCAGAGCGTCTGCTGGACCGGGATATCCTTGGGCAAAGCGGGTGCAACCAAATTGGACGCCGAGACATCCTTGAGACCATAGGAAATTTCCAGGACAAACTTCGAGACCTGTCCGGCCGAGGGGGGCAGGCGAATGATGCGCTCGTCCGGCTTGATGCCTATCTCTGTAGCAGCCTCATTACCATTCAAGAGCACGGCGGTAAGTTCGGCGTTCTCAGGCAGCGTAATGGAGAGCCTGTCGCCCTGGCTGGTCGCCAGCAAGTACGTGGCGTGCGTGTTGAGCATCCCGTCGCGGGCCAAGACCTGCTCGATAATCGCGCCGCTGACAATAGTGGTAAAGACGGTCGCCTCGGTTTGTGCAACGACCGGCAGTGACAGGGCAAAGACAGGGCCATCATATTTGAAAGCGAGTGTAGCAAGCCTGCGATGAGGCTCATAAGGCAGGTCGGCAGGGCTGCCGGGGTCGGCGTCTTTGAGGTTCTCGCTGACCGGCGTGCCGATGGCCAAGGTCTCGGCTTTTGCTATTGCGATGTGTCCGTTCTGGTCGGAAAGGCGTCCGGCGGCAAGGATCGGCTCGGCCTTGACGATGGCGGGCTCTCCCACATTGCCGGCCTGGAAGGGCCGACGCGTGCGGACCTTGAACTGATAGCTGCCGGTTACCTTCGATTGCAGAACGATCTTGTAATATGCCCAATCGATGTCATCTGCTGCGGGGTCGTTGGGCTCGCCCCGCTGATCGGCGGGCAGCTCATCTATGCGCGGTTTTTCCTTGATGTTCGCACCGTCTATATCTACACCGGCGTAAGCCAATTCAGCCGGCATTTTCAAATAGAATGTATCGATGGGGGCGTAGCGAATCCGATATTGTATTACCGCTTCCTGCTCAATCGAGCCGGGCTGAATATTCAGGAGCCGATGAACGGTAGCGGAGATCTGGACAGGCTTGGAATCGATTTCAAACTCTGCCCCTGCCGGTTTGTCACGGTCGATAGCCCGAAACTCGAACGCCATCGCCGGTGACAGGCCGGCTATCTTGGCCCAGTTCCGGGCCTGCTTAAGTGGAATGGCCTGCAGTTGCTGCACATCCTCGATCCGGGCCTGCAGCTCGTTTGGCAAAAGGAGCATGAATTGGCCCTGGTACAACTGCAAATCGTTGGCATCGGCCAACGGCAGCGCGAAATCAACTTTTCCCTCGGGCTGCGCTCTCTCGGTGCGTGCGGCCAATGTGAGGTCGAACTCGCCGGCCTTTTCTCTTTTAAGTAGTATGTGGAGTATGCGGGTGCGGCCGCTGCCTTTTAGCTGATAATCGTCCACCAGGTCTCGCGGCCCAACCGATTCGAGCTTCCACGGCTCGGGCAGGTTCATGTTCAGCTCAAAAATACCGGTACGCTCAACCTTATAATGAATTTTGCCTCGCAGCTCAAGCCGATCAATGTCGGCGCCCAACACCCAAAGCTGATTGACCGTGATGCGCGGGGAGGTGGTTTCAATGGCGATTGTAGCGCTGTAATCAGAGGTAATAAACCGGTAGGCCGTTACGCCGGGCCGACTCTGGAGGTTCTTCGGCAATTGGCCTGTGTCCACCCTGGCGAGGCTCTTGACCTGCTCAAGGTGAACCGAGCGCCGCGGTGAGTAGGTAATTCCGATCAGGCCGCTTCGCCTGAGCACCTGCTCGGTGGTTATCGGCGACAATGGAATTTTTGCCTGCGCCTCCTGGAGAAAACGCTCGGTCTTAATTGTGAGGGTATATTTGCCTTTTGCGGGCGAGAAAAGCTCTACTTTCAGCAGTTGTCCTTTTTTGTCGCCGCCGGTCTTTTGTGGCCGTATTATCTCCCATTTGGCAATGTTCACGCCGGTGACATCGGTTATGCGGAACTCGTCGGGCAGTTTTATGGTGAACTCATCAACGCCTCCGCGATGAATACTATAGTCGAGCCTGGTTTCATAACTGATGAGTGCTTCGCCGATGCTAATATGCTGGAATTGTTCACATATAACGACCGGCTCAAGCTCGGCGGCGGCCTCGGTTTTTGGTTTCCAGCTCAATCGCACCTGCTGGGCCGATCCGAGAAAAGCTTGCAGTTTAGTGGCCTTGGCGCCCTCAATTTCCACCTGTGATGTCGTCGCCGCCAGCATCGGTTGTACGTCCACCTTGAGGTTCTCTTCGGGGATCATCAGATCGAGGGTAGTTATTGCAGCCGAGGGTATGCGAAAATTCACGACGGCCAATCCGGGCTGGGTTTCGAGCTGGCGGACAAAATCCAGCGCGAGCAGGTAGCGCCCCTTGCCCTTTGTCACGAAGATGTACTGGCCCTTGTCCACGCGCAGCAGGGGGACGAGCTTGGCCTGTTCCTCCGCAAGGAGGGCAGCGGGCGTCTCGATCAAAACAGCCTGTGCGACCGCGACCTCGCCCAGGCCGACGGGCACCTGTACCCAGCCGTCGCTTAGGATGTCAATCGTAAGCTCCAGGCGCAAGGTGGCGAGCTCACCCTCGACTTTGCCGTCGAACCTCGCGGTGCTTACGAGATACTCAAAGGGGGCTTCGGACACACCGGCCGGCTTGCCCTGTGCGGCCCGCCAGAGCTTCTGGAACTCCTTGTAGGGCAGAAAGACGCCCTGATCGGCCTTCTCAAAAACGCCCTTGAGCTGCTCATAAGGCACATAGACCTTTGTCGGCGTGATAGTCTCATTCTTCTGCTCGCCCTCGGCGGCGATCCCTGTCGGGACATGAGCGAGACTAAGACCGCACAAAACGGCAATAATGGTAAAACGTGCACTGTTCATAAGATGTTCTCCTTGAAGAGAAGAAATTGTGATGGCGCCCGCAACAGACCTGTCGGAATTGCGCGAGAGGCGAATAACCGCATTGTAATTGAGCTGCTGACAATAGCGCGGCTCCAGGTAAACAAGTTATCCAATCCCCCCGTCAGGAGCCCGGGGGGCCAGAGAGGCTGCGGTTCAATACCGCTATTATGCGGCAATCGCAGGGAAGAAGAAAGTAAAAGATATGTAAAAAATCAGGTAAGCAAGGCAACCAGCACAGATTATATGTTGGTCTGCGGTATCATTGCGGCCCGCTCAATTGTACAGTCTTCAATCCTTGAACGCCAGTGCACCGGTCGGGCACGCTTGTACGCATTGGCGGGCGGCGTTTTGGAGACCTTCGGCTATCGAACGGTCGAACGGGACAGCGACTCTGACATCGAAGCCCCGGCCGATAAAGGTCAGTCCGAGTTTTTCACCGGCTTCGGCGGCAATCTGAATGCAAAGGCCGCAGTTAATACACTTACCCGGCTCATAAATCAGCTCCGGGTGTTGAAGCTGCTGAGCAAACAAGCGTCTCGGTCCCTGGTACCGGGTGGCTCGGGCCTCATATTTCTTTGCATAGCGCCTCAATTTGCAGCTTTGAGACTTGCGGCAGTCGCAGTGCAGACAACGGGCCGCTTCGTCGCGGGCCTGCTCGTTGGAAAAGCCGCCGTCTTGCGCCATCGGGGTAATGCGAGGTGAGTGGCCGGCGTTGGCAAGAAAGCGTTCGATCTCGCCGTCTTTTAGCCTGCCGATGCGAGTGTTGAAGGGCCTAACCGGTCCGGTTACCGGCTGGCCGGACAGGTATTGGTCTATCGAAACAGCGGCCTCTTTGCCGTCGGCGACGGCTCGAACAGCGAGCCCGACAAGGGGCCCGGCGGGCTTGGGCGGCGGGGGTTTGCGCCTGCGCACCGCGTCACCACCGGCGAAGACGCCGGGCAGATTGGTTTGGTAAGTTGCGGCCTGTACGGCAATTCCCTTTTGGCCCGTTTCGAGGCCCATCGCCCCGGGCCTGGCCCCAGGGGCGTCTCCGGGCTTTAGCCGCCCAATTGCGACAAAGACAGCGTCGAAATCCTTTCGCAAGTTTTCTATTGACAGCTTGGCTCCAATTGCCGTTCTGCCGCGGAATTGAACGCCCAATTTTATAATCAAGGCTATTTCTTTATCGAGCACGTCGCGGGGCAGCTCATCGGCGGGGAGTGCATACCGCAGCATTCCGCCGGGCTCTTCGTGATCATCGAAGAGCGTGCAATCGCAGCCGTTCTGCTGCAAATAATAAGCAGCCGCTAATCCTGCCGGACCGGCCCCGACAATAGCTACGCGCTTGTTTCGCTTCGGCTTGCACTGCGGCAAATAGGGCGATGCAGATTCCAGGTCAACATCGGCAACGTAACGCTTCAACAAACAGATTGAAACGGCATCATCGAATGCCGCTCGCCTGCAGGATCGCTCGCAGGGTTTCGGACAAATCCGGCCCAACACTGCGGGCAGGGCAATATCCTTCTTGACCGTTGCAATCGCATCAGAGAGCTTGCCGGCGGCGATCTGTCGAATCATTAGTGGAATGTTCATCCGGGCCGGACAGGTAATTTGACAAGGCCCCATACAGTCACCCAGGTGGTCGCTCAAAAGCAGCTCCAAAGCCGCCTTTCTTGCCTCGCGGACCTGGTCGGAATCAGTCCGGACCCGCATACCATCTTCGGCAACAGTTCCACAGGCCGGCACGAGGCCGTTGAGGCCCTCGACCTTGACCGCACAGACCATGCAACTGGTTGAAGGCTTGTGCCCTTTGAGAAAGCACATGGTGGGTATCTCGATGCCCAGTTTGTCGGCGGCATCCAGGATCGTTGAGCCGTCTGCCACCTCAACTTCACGATTGTCGATTGTCAGTCCTGGCATATTAGGTTTCACTTCGACAGATTGTCACTCAACCTTAATCGCGTCTGAGGGACATACGCTCTTGCAGGTTCCGCAGCGAATGCACTTGTCAGTGTCGATTTCGTGTTTTTCATAGGGCTTGAATTCGATGGCGTCGGCCCAGCAGTGCTGGGCGCAGCGTGTGCAGCCGATGCAATCGTCCGTCACCGAATACGTAATAAGCGCTTTGCATTTGCCGGCGGGACAGCGTTTGTCAAGATGAGCTTCGTACTCGCTGCGGAAGTACTTGATGGTGGAAAGTACCGGATTTGGCGCTGTTTTGCCCAGCCCGCAGAGACTCGATTCCTGAATCATTTTAGCCAAGTGCTCGAGCTCGTCAATATCCGTCTTCCTTCCTTCGCCGGCGCAGAGCCTCTCAAGGATGTCGAGCATGCGCCGCGTGCCTATGCGACAGAAGGTGCATTTTCCACAGGACTGATTCTGCGTGAATTCGAGGAAGTACCTTGCGATATCGACCATACAGTCCGACTCATCGAGCACGACCATACCACCGGAGCCCATCATAGCTCCCACCTCTTTTAGAGACTCGTAGTCAACAGGCGTATGCGCCAAGGTGGCCGGGACGCATCCGCCGGAAGGTCCTCCTATCTGCACGGCTTTGAAGCGCAATCCTCCAGCAATCCCGCCGCCGATGTCCTCCACGATCTGGTGCATTGAAATACCCATCGGGACCTCGATAAGCCCTCCCCGTGCGACCTTTCCGGCCAGGGCGAAAACCTTTGTTCCTTTGCTGGTGTCTGTCCCAAGGCGTGCGAATGCCTCTGCACCGTTTCTGATAATCCAAGGGACGATGGAGTATGTCTCGACGTTGCTGATAAGCGTTGGCATTGCCCAGAGTCCGTTGTGGACCGGGTACGGTGGCCGCAGCCGGGGCATACCCCGGCGTCCTTCAATGCTGGCGATGAGCGCGGTTTCTTCACCGCATACGAAGGCGCCGGCGCCGGCCACGATTCTCAGGTGCAGCGAAAAGGCGCCGGCCAAGATATTGTCGCCAAGGAACCCGCGTTGCCGACAACTGCTAATCGCTTGTCTGACGCGTTTGATCGCCAGCGGGTATTCTGCGCGAATATAGAGGTAGCCTTCATCGGCGCCGACTGCATAAGCCGCTATGGCCATGCCTTCAAGAATCCGATATGGATAAGACTCCATGAGCATGCGATCCATAAACGCCCCCGGGTCGCCCTCGTCTCCGTTGCAAATCAAGTATTTCTTTTCGGACTTGCTGCTGCCGACCGCGGACCATTTGCGATGTGTCTGGTAGCCGGCGCCTCCCCTGCCTCGCAGTCCGCTCTTTTGAATCTCGGCAATGATTTGCTCGGGTGCCAGCTCCTCGGCGCACTTGCGCAAGGCCCCAAATCCATCATTGCTCAAATACTCGTCAAGGTCAACCGGGTCAATGCGTCCGCAGTGCTCGGTAGCGATATGTACTTGTCTGTCCAGAAAGCCCGCGACCGGCCGATCCCGCGCAGCTACCGAATAACGTGTGACAGGCTTCCAGGCTCTGTCGGTAAGTATCTTATCCAGCATTGTGGATATGGCATTCTTGATTTTTGGCCCGATTTTCCTGGGCTTGAAATGCCTAAGTACAATAGCTCTGGCATCCTCGGGCTGGATCCTTGCGTAACGAAACGAGGTCCCGCCGGCCATAGTCACTTCTACAAGGGGGGCCAGGAAGGACATCCCCGGACAGCCGACACTTTTGACCACGACCTGAGCAGAATTTTCTTTAACAGCCTTTTTTAGTGCCTCATATACTCTGGCGCTGCCGCTGGCGACACAACTGGAACAGAGGCATATACGGATTTCGCCGAGTTGCTTGCCGGCTTCTATATGCTCCGGCGCCTCCTTTCGCTGAGTGCGGGCTTTTTCCTGCTCGAGAAAATCCCTCAAGACCACGGGGACCTGCTCGCTGCTCAGGTACCCGTATGTAATATCATCAATCTGTATAGCCGGGGCAAGCATACAGCATCCCAGACACGCCACTTTCTCAACAGTAAACATCTTCTCCGGGTCCGTATCGTCTCCGGCCGGGATATGGAGGCAGCGCTGAAAGGCATCATAAACCTGTTCGCCGCCCTTAACGTGGCAGGCGGTCCCGATGCAAACTCGAATCATATAGCGCCCGACCGGGTGATGTCTGAACTGGCTGTAGAAAGTTGAAACACCGGCAATCGCGGCAGGGGTAATCTCGCTCACCTCACAAACCCGTTCGAGGGCTTCTTTGGGCAGATACCCAAACTCGGCCTGAACGGCCTGGAGTATCTCAAGCACGTTCTCCTGTCCGGTGCCGATTCTCTCAACAACCCCGTCAACATAAGTCAAATCCAAGTCATTCATAAGAGATTAAGCGTTATCAAGGCTCCTGCGCTGTTTCTTTACCAATGCAATAGAGATTCTCCGCTGCCCGTATGTAGATGCGGCCGTCCACAAAGGCCGGCGAGGCACAGCATTCTTCGCCGAGCTCACACCTGGCCAGCTCCTTATATTTTGGCAAGACCTCGGCAATAATCATAACGCCCTTCTCGGTAAGCAGATACAGCTTGTCACCGACAAGACTTGGCGAAGCGAGAAAGCTGTCTTTGCCCTCACCTATATCCTCCTCCCACAGTTTCTGACCGTCGGCAGCCTTAAAGCAGAGCGCCAATCCATCGGAGTTCAATATGAAGACAAACTCACCATTGCTGACCGGACTGCAGGTTTCCGGCCCCGGTTCATCGAGGCTCCAGGCGATGTGCGTCTTGCTGACATCACCTGTGCCGTCAGTCCGTATCGCAGCTATCTTGCTGTACGGCTCTATAACAAATGTCAGTCCATTGGCATAGATTGGCGAAGGAGCGATGTCGCCTGCCAGACATTCGGCCCGCCAGATTTCGGCGCCGCTGTTAGGTTCATAAGCTATTACCCATGGGTCGGAGGCGGTGATTATCTGGGGCCCGCTGTAGGTCCGGGCCACTATCGGTGTAGTCCAGGAATTCGCAACCGGGCGTTTGGCTTCCCAAACAACACGCCCTGAAAATCCGTCAAGCGCAATCAGCTTGGACTTTTTGGACTGGGTGTCTCCCTGGTCATACTGAATTAAAAGCAGCTTACGGTACATCTCGAGCGAAGAGGCATAGCCATAGACACTGTCCGGCGTACCCAGATTCTTAGTCCACAGGTTTCGGCCGGCAAAGTCAAAACAGGCGAGGTCGCCGGTGGCAAAGATGGCGAAGACGCGATTGCCGTCGGTCGTCACGGTGGGTGCCGCAAAACCGGGACCACCGTCCTCGATCACCTCAAACGGCTCTTCACCTGGCTTGGGTGCGCGCTCGACGTCACCCGTCCACAAGAGGTCGCCGGAAGAGGCATCGAAGCAGTAGACCTGCAGTTCGTTCGCATCGCCGCCGGAGAGGAAGACGCGATCATCCCAAAGAACCGGCGAATTATGACCGGGAAACGGCACGTTCGTTTTCCAGAGAATCCCTTTTCCCGATTTCCCGTCCCAGCCCTCGGGCATGTTTACATCAGCGCTTATCCCGGCCCCTTCGGGCCCGCGGAAGCGATGCCAGCTCCGACTAATCTGCTCCGGCGTGGGATATGAATCGGCTGCCGCATCGGTCGCGCTAAAGTCAACGCGGGGGCCTATTGCAAGAAGCAGCATCACCGTCCCGGCCAGCCCCAAAGCAGCTGCCACGGACCACCGAGCCAGCACGGCCTGACGGATTTGCTCGGAAGCGGCGCCCTGCCGGGGCTGTGGCGCCGGCGTTTTCTTCTTGAAGGTATCCGCCCACTTGACGCCGATGACGAATACCGCCAGAGAAGTTAGGAGCAGATAGCTGCCGGTGCGGGAAAAATCCCGCCCTCGAAACATCGCCCGCCTGAACTCCAGGTCCAAACGGCGAATTTCCTCTAACAAGGCCTGCTCATCCTCAGGCTGGTTGCTAATTTCTATCCTCAGATTCTCCAGCTTCTTTTCCCATCTCGTCTCGTGCACACGGCCCCGAATGTAATTTCCGACGATAAGTGGAAGTATAATGACTGAGAACACCGCTCCGACTAAGGCTGTGGCGAGCGCGCTTCGGCGCCACGCGCTTACAGCCTGAACGCTCCCGGAAGTGTTGTTATCAGCGGATGTCATCTTTAGCTAAATGCCTCCTCTTTTTTATAAATCAAGAAAGGATTTTTTCTTTTCTAAGTAGGCCTAACCTCCAATTTTGCAAAACTCTTTTTTTT
>CAYWOD010000045.1:0-19637 GCA_964459805.1 uncultured Pirellulales bacterium | reverse complement strand
TCAACTTTGGCTTGATGCGCGATATAGCATCGCATATACTTTAGCCGGGTGGCCTTGTCAGTGCACCCAAACTCCGAAGATGTGTTTCGGTCGGAAAGCCGTATATGGATATATTGGGTATTTCTGCATTCTATCACGATAGTGCCGCCTGTTTGGTCCGGGACGGCAATATACTCAGCGCCGCCCAGGAAGAGCGATTCACGCGAAAAAAGCACGATTTCTCCTTCCCGAAGAACGCCGTCAATTATTGTCTGCGAAGCGCCGGCTTGCAGGCCGCCGACCTGGACTACGTCGCCTTCTATGACAAGCCGTTCATCAAATTCGAGCGTATCCTGGAGACGTATCTTGCCTTTGCCCCGCTCGGAATCAGGTCGTTCATAAAGGCCATCCCCCTCTGGATAAAGCAGAAACTCTGGATGAAAGATCTGATTTCCAAAGAGGTTGGCTTTACCGGCCGGATCATATTTCCGGAGCATCACGAATCGCACGCCGCCTCAGCCTTCTTCCCGTCGCCGTTTGACCAGGCCGCTTTTCTGACTATAGACGGTGTCGGCGAGTGGACCACCGCCAGCTACGGAACCGGTAAAGACAACAATATTGCTATTCTCGCCGAGATTCACTTTCCGCACTCCCTCGGCCTGCTCTACTCGGCCTTTACATACTACACAGGGTTCAGGGTCAATTTCGGCGAATACAAGGTCATGGGATTGGCCCCTTACGGCCGGCCCAAATACAAGGACCTGATTCTAAATGAGCTGATAGACATTAAGGAGGACGGCTCATTCAAACTCAATATGAAATACTTCGATTATTGCGCCGGTCTTACTATGACCAACAAGAGGTTCGAGAGGCTCTTCGGCGGTCCTCCCCGAAAACGCGAATCCCTGCTGAGACAGCGGGATATGGACCTTGCCCGCTCCGTCCAGGATGTAACCGAAGAAGTTATGCTGCGTATGACCCGGCACATTCACAAAGTTACCGGCCTCAAGAACCTGTGCCTGGCGGGTGGCGTCGCCTTGAATTGCGTCGGCAACGGCAGAATCCTGCGCGAGGGGCCCTTCGACAAAATATGGATTCAGCCCGCCGCGGGCGACGCCGGCGGGGCGCTCGGGGCTGCATTATTCACGTGGTATCAGTATCTTGAAAATAAGAGACTCGCCGACAACGAAACAGACTTCCAGCGAGGCTCATACCTCGGACCGGACTTCAAGGATAGTGATATTCTCAATTACCTCAAAAGCGGTGACATACCCTATACCAAGCTGAGCGCGGAGGAAATTCCCGAAAAAATTGCCGACCTGATCGCAGAGCAGAAAGTTGTCGGCTGGTTCGAGGGACCGATGGAATTTGGACCCAGGGCTTTAGGGTCACGCTCTATTATCGGCGATGCACGCTCGCCCGAAATGCAGGAATTGATGAACCTCAAGATAAAATTCAGGGAAAGCTTCCGCCCGTTTGCGCCGTCCGTATTGCAGGAAAAGGCCTCCGAATTCTTCGAGATCGAGACCCAAAGTCCCTATATGTTGCTCGTGGCGCCGGTGAAGAGCCGAATCCGCCGGCAGATGAGCGACCAGGAGCAAAAGCTCTTTGGCCTGGACAAGCTTCACGTCGTCCGTTCCGATATTCCCGCGGTCACCCACGTCGATTACTCCGCCCGTGTCCAGACTGTAAATCGCCAAACGAACCCTCTGTATCACAAAATGTTGTCGAAGTTTGACGAGAAGTACGGCTGCCCTGTGATTATAAATACGTCGTTTAACGTCCGCGGCGAGCCTATCGTTTGCACCCCCGACGATGCCTATAAATGCTTTATGAGAACAAATATGGATTACCTGATTATGGGCAGCTTTCTCCTCGATAAGAATGACCAGAAGCCCCTGGAAGATGACATCGATTGGCGCAGCCAATTCGAATTGGACTAACAAAGCCCGATGATAATCGAAGAAATCAGAACTATCAAAAGCACCGTCCGCGAGCTAAGGAAGTTCGCATGGGCGATGGCCGTGCCATTAGCGCTCATCGGGGCGTTTCTTCTATGGCGTCAAAAAGATTTCTACTGGTATTTCTTCGCGGCCTCGGCTTTGTTTGTCCTTTTGGGTCTGCTCGCACCGGTCGTGCTCAAGCCCATTCATAAATGCTGGATGACGTTTGCGATAATAATGGGCTGGTTTATGACCCGATTGATCCTGATCGCCCTATTCTTTCTCGTCTTGACACCCACAGCGTTGCTGCTCCGGCTGCTGCGCAAAGACTTGCTCAATATCAGATTCGACAGGAATTCCTCCGAGACTTACTGGCTCCCCAGGCCCACAGACGATTCTCAAAAGCCCGATTATACCAAACAATTCTGATGGGCCTTGACCTCGCCAGGTGCCTGATATATACTTGCCTCAAAAGCGTACAGAAAGTTCTTGGAAACAACAGTGAGCAAATTGTCAATAATATTGGAATTCTGGCAGTTCCTGAAGGTTCGCAAGAAGTGGTGGCTGATACCGATAATTGTCTCCTTGTTGGTGCTTGGCGCTCTGATCGTTTTTGCTGAAGGTTCGGCACTATCACCGTGGCTGTACACCATATTCTAAACGTTGTTCGTAAGGCGTTCGGGCGCGTCCTGAGAATCCAACACCATCGTTGTTCCGCCGGATTATTGTGTTATGGTTTTGCCTCTGGACAGAAACAAAGGTCTAATGGAAGGCAAAAACTACATTTTGAGCTTGTTGACGGATGACCTGTAGGACCAATAGCTATGAAGGCAATAATACTTGCAGCTGGCAGAGGCCGTAGAATGCTTCCCCTTACACAAACCACTCCCAAGTGTCTGCTGCCGTTTAGAAACACAACGATTCTTGAGTATCAATTGAATATGCTCAGGGAAAATGGTGTATGCGAGATCATTATTGTCAATGGTTTTGCGGCGGAGCAAATTGAAAAAGTTGCGGGCAGAGATATTGTCTATATTTACAACAGGCACTACCTTACTACAAATAGCCTGTATTCCCTTTTTCTTGCCAGGCATCACCTCGATGCCGATATACTTCTCTTGAATTCGGATGTTCTATACGATGGGGAAATTGTAAAAGTACTGATAGAAGAAGAATCTCCCAATGCAATTGCAGTGGATTTTAAAAAGCCGCTTGTAAATGGTGAGATGAACGTAAGGATTTCAAACGGATATGTTATTGAAATAAGCAAAACAATCCCAATGAGATACGCCGACGGCCGAAGCGCCCAACTGGCCAAGTTCCGCAAAAAGTCAGTAGAAGAACTCAGGAATGAGGTAACAAGACTGGTCTACAATAGTCAGTTAAACAGCTTTCCAACAGATGCCTACGGACCGATAATTAAAGGCAATGGTCTCAGAGTAGTTGATGTCCAAGATAGGGCATGGCTTGAGTTGGACACCCCAGAAGATTATGAATACCTCTGCAATGAATTTTATGAGAAGATTATTGGTCGATTGTCTTGACTAATACAACAACACCATATTGAGACTATTAATAATCAGGCACGTCTGGAGCATAACAACTGCAGCCTCCGGACCTGTGCATAGGTTGAGGGCTCTTTGAAGTGTTTGAACAGACAAGACAATCTCAATCATCAAAAGCGATGTTGTACTGCGATGAAAAAGAATTCAAGAATTCGTAAATTCCGCAAAGCCGTCTCTCACTTACTTGGACTGCTGACAAAAGCGTTGTTCAGTATTTACTGTGCATTGCTGTATAAGATAAGCTCAAAGCGGAAGATTCTGTTTAATATAGTGAGGGAAAATAATTTTGTGATGCTTGCCCCGATATATCACAGGCTTCGTAGCGACCCGAGACTGCATATTCGCTTTACCAGCGCATTATGTCACAAATACCACAAGCATGTACGGCGCCAAATGGGTTGGTTGCGATGGTTTAGATACAGGCCGGACAAAAAGGAGCCGGCATTACATTTTTTGAAGCCCTATAATATTGACCCGTTAAAGATATTGTCCTACCGGCAGGTTCAATGGCGTAGGTGGGATGTGTGTATTGAGGCAGATTATAAGTCTCCGAGAATACAATTACCGACTAAATCGATACAGATATTTCATGGTTTTTCCGGCAAGTTCACATCGAATGGTCAGAATGAAAAGATTGACGGTACAATCAATCGCGCTGCGGCAAAATATGATAGACTATTTTGTTTTTCCCGAAAACATGTTGAACTGTTTGTTCGGTCGGGTTTTCTCAAAAGAAAAGATGTTGCGTTACGTATAGGTTTTCCCAAAATCGACGGCTTAGTTGATGATAGTATCAGTCGTGATAAAGTATTGCGGAGTTATGGGGCAGACCCGGAGAAGATGTCCGTACTATATGCGCCTTCATGGAATCCAGAGCTAAGTTTGAATAACATTGGCGAGGAATTAATAGAGTTACTTTCGCTCCGGCCGTGGACACTGCTTGTTAAGTTGCATCCCATATCCAGGCAATCCATCGGGAAAATAAAAGGTTATACGCGAGAAAACTGGGCTCAGTTCCTGGATTTACGAGCTAAGAAGCGAGGATTTATTTACGTGCGCGACCAGAATAGCAGTCGGTATCTCAAAGCAGCAGATATATTGATAACGGACCACGGATCAACTTTGTATGAATATATGCTACTCAATCGTCCAGTCCTCTATTATGATACGCCCAAAGCTAAATCAATAATGACGATGCCGGAAACCCTATCGAAGATTCGAGAAGCTGCGCATTTATTCAAGGAACCTCAAGAGGCTTTGGAATTGCTAAATACAGGTAACTTTGCAGAAGCTCCTGGTATGGCTGATGCGCGCAGACAACTGGCTCAAGAGCGTTTTTATGGCGTTGGTGGTGCAACCGAAAGAGCCGTCAAGGCCATTTATCAACTAATTCAGCTTTCCCCTTCCGTTACTAAAGGTTAATGATGTTGTGTTTGCCTGTTTTAGGGTTGTATTTTTAGACAAAAACTATTGTTTAAATCTCCTATGGCGACTGTTACCAAAATATGAGGACCTGTTGGCGTAAGAAATAAGCGAAGTGTTAGTTCGTATTCCAGTTTGACCGGTCAGATAAGATATGAAGAGAATGATCAGCGACATTGTATATGAGACTTCAAAAATATTCGTGGATTAAATGCCCAACTTAGCCAAAGGATTTTGTTCATTTGGGTGATCATATTCTGCTACTCATGGTGGATATTTCGCAAATACGGAATTATGATAGGATTACAGGCCTGCCTTGAATAAATTGAGACTATTGAAAGATGTGCTGAAATTCAGATACCGTCATTCTGAAAGGGCCACCCTTTGGCTTAAAAACGAAAACCTTGTTCCCGTAGCTCAATCTGTTCTATCCACCATTGACAAGTATGACGGAGCAGTTTCACCACATAATGTTGTAACCCTTAAACAGTGTGCCGGCAAACGATTAATCTTCCGCATCAATACCCCGCAGGTTGCTGAGAAAGCATTCGTTGTGAAAGTGTTTCCACTACGTCGTCTTAAGCATAGACTGAGGTATCACTGGACAAAACACAGCAGGTACGCATTTAATGAGGCAGCTAACTTGATTATCGCTGCTAAGCGAGGGGTGAGGGTGCCGAAAGTTTATGGTTACGGGTGCATTTACGATTCATATCATCTAACAAAGGCAAGCTTAGTGCTTCTTGAATGTCTGGCTCAACATACCCCGGCTGATGAGTTGTTGAAATTGAACAGGGAGGACGAAAAACAGTGTGCGAGGATACTTAGCTCGACCATTCCCGTTTTCATTAGCCTCCACGAAGCACACTGTAATATTGTGTACATTCTTTCGGACGCTATTATGCTTGGTGGTGAAGATTCAAAGCAAGATGCCTTTGTTGTGGATTTCGAGTACGCAAGGTTTTATAACAAGCATAGTCTTGAGATTTTAGTCTATGAAGCTGCGTATTTCGCACGGAGTTGCCCTGATTGGTTGGCACATCGGATAATTAATGATTGGGTAACTAAACTCTTTGATGCTGTTGGGATTAGAGACAACGCCCTCAGAAAAAAATTGATGGAGCGCTTCAAGTATTATTTCCATGTACCCTATATGTCTCACAAGGAATCAGTGGAAATCTATTGATAAATTCATTAATCGCAAGTGACTGGTTTATTATGAAAAAACTGATAAGCAACATTCTATTCACCAAGAACCGCCCTTTGCAACTGGATGCATATCTGGAGAGTCTTTACAGGTATTTGCCCTCTGATATTATCCGAACGTACGTCATTTACAAGGCCGAACTGTTTGGCCAAGAATATGAACAGCTTTTCCGAAAGTTTGCAGATTGCATAATAATAAGAGAGAAAGATTTTCACAGCGACTTGCTCCGGGTTCTGGGCCTGGTCGAAACAAAATACATTCTGTTTGGCATCGACGATGTTGTGTACTTCGACCCCGTAGATTTTGGTGTAATTGACGAGATATTCGCCAAATACCCCGACGATATTTTTGGATTCACGTTTAGATTTAATGCTGAAAGCATAAAGCAGGGCAGCAACCCTGTCAACGAAACCATCATTGCCGGCCAAACCGTTTACCACCTGGACTGGATGCAAGGCCGAACGCCGACCACGCGATATCCGTTCGAGCTTTGCGCGACAATTTATCCCACCGTTTTGGTGAAAAAGATAATAGCCGGTACGATGAACAACAATCCGTTAATTAAAAAGCTGTTTTCGCCGAGTTCCGCCTTAATGACATTGTCAGGAAAAAGCAAACTCAGACGAAAGGTTCTCAAATACTTTGGCTATTTTTATGACCCCAACACCTTCGAGTCCTGGAACTGCCGATGGTGTCAAAACAATAAAGAACAATTGCCAAAATATACATATTTCCAGAAAATATGCGCTTCTGCCATACAGGTAAATATGGTTAATACATCGACAAAAAAACAGTTTCCCGGTTCCTCGGAATACACGGTCGAAACACTGAACGACAAGTACAGAAACGGCTTTCGGCTGGACATAGATTTTGTTTCCAAAAAAAAGCCGACCGGTACCCACTGTGATGGAGAATACTTCAGGGTCGTAAGCGCATAAACTCTGAAAAAATACTTGTCAGGTGCAAATGGTGGGATTGAACAAGGTGTGCAACAGCAAAATAGATGTCATTATACCATACCACTGCAAAGACAGTGATATATTAGAGTTGTGCCTAGCTGGTTGTATCACAAACGTCCGTGATTTGGGCAGGATATACATAGTAACCGAAAATACTGATCTGACATTCGATGATATCGAAATAGTTGACGAGGCCAACTTATTCGATGACGGTTTAACAAAAAACTACGTCGAAGCAGAACTTAGAACAGAATGTCCAGAGTTTCTCCGACGGTCCGGCTGGCTCTTCCAACAATTCATAAAAATGGGGTGTTCCTATGCCATTACAAATCTGTCGGATTACTATTTAGTGGTTGATGCCGATGTTGTTTTCCTTAGAAGGGTTTGTTTCTTTCACAATGAACGGATGTTGCTTGCAAAATCAGACGAATTTCACCAGCCCTACTTTGACTTTTATGAAAAACTATTGGGTGAGTCTGCCAATAGCAAGACCTCATTTGTTGCTCACCATATGCTAATATGTAAATCTATTATGCTTGAACTTCTACATAATATCGAGAGGCGGTTTAACAAGTCCTGGTATGATGCGATCATCAGTAATATAAACGGCGATAATACGTTGATGCTTTCTGAATATGAAACATATGGACACTACTTGGAAAACCACTACCCGGAGAAGTTGATTGTAAGGCGATTGAGAAACATCCAGAGATTTAAGATGCGCTCTTTGCTGAAAATTCTGCTCAATCAAGCTGACTATGTGACAATTCACAATTATAAAAAACCAGAGAATAACCCGAAAACGAATCCTCGAATATACAGACTATTTCTCAACTTGGTTAGGAGCAAAGTCCAAAAACAAAAAACAGCAAGATAATCTCTTCGAGCTCAATGATCTACATGCGAACAATCTTATGCATCTCAATAAGCTAAACGTCGGTTGTGGAAGAAACATAAAAAAGGATTGGGTGAATTTGGATATCGCCAATTTGCCCGGTGTGGACGTAGTCCATGATATTGAAAAACTGCCGCTGCCGTTTGATGATGAACAATTCGAGGAAATTCGCTGTGATAATGTCCTTGAGCACGTCGATTACATACCGGTTTTGCAGGACCTGCACCGAATACTAAGCGCGGGAGGACATCTGAAGATTCGCGTGCCCCACTTCACCTCGCGCAACAACTATGTTGATCCTACTCACAAGAGACTTTTTTCCTTCGAGACCTTTGATTTTTTTGTGGAGCGATCCTGTGCCGGAAAAGAAAAACCCTATTATTTTGATTTTCACTTTAGCAAAATCACAAAGAGGAAAATCAAATTCTTAAAGAAAGGCCTATTCTGGGGTAACCGTTTGATAGAACCGATAGTCAACTGCTCAAGCAGGATACAGTATTTCTACGAAAGTACACTTTTGTGCCGATTGTTTCCTGCGAACGATGTTCTCGTGGAATTGGTCAAATAGCCTCATTGCAGGGCGTTTCGTTGGATTTGAGCCATGGGAAAACCAAAACGCATATTTGTAATAGCCGACTTCAAGGACGAGTCCCCGAGGTCTATCTTTTTGGAGGAACGCCGGCTGGTCAAGGGCCTTATCCGCCTTGGTCACGACGTTCAGCGGTTCAGCTACAGAAACATATTGACCCAGTTTAATCCTTTCTCCGGTAAACATTTCAGGCGTTATATGCCGCGATTCGCCAGGAGAACGGCAGACAACGTTTTAGCTAAGCAGATCGAAAAATACTTCCCCGACATCGTATTGCTGCTTTCGATGAAATACATAACGCTGGAAACAGTTGGTGCTATACGTGAGGCCGCGCCGAACGCCGTTCTTCTCGGCAGGGACGGAGATCCGTATCCCGATACAAAGCCAGAGCGATTGGCCGTGGGAAGAATGATGGATATTGTTGTAATGCCGAGTGCGGGCCGGTTTCTGCAAGCATACAAGGATGCCGGCACGCCGCTTTGTGCGTTTATCCCCTTTACCTGCGACCCGAACCTGCAATACAAGTACGACGTCGATGAAAAGTGGAAGGCCGGCATAGTCTTCCTCGGCGCGGCCAAGCACGGCAAGCTTCCGCGCGAAGACCTCAGATACAATCTGGCAAAGAAGCTCTCCGAGACCCCGAACGCCAAGGTGTATGCCTGTTTCGGAAGGCCGAAGACCCAGGGAATGGAATGCTTCTACGCTCTGAGCGGCGCGAAGATTGCACTGAGCATAAATATTGCAAATGACGTGTATCTATACCACTCGGACAGGCTCGCAAATATCCCGGCCTGCGGGACTTTCGAGCTTGCGAAGAGAGTACCAGGTTGTGAGTTGCTTTTCGAAGACGGTAAACACCTGAGGTATTTTGATACGTTTGATGAGTTCTTTGAGCTTGCCGATTGGTATCTAAAGCATGACCAGGAGCGCGAAAGAATCACCAAAGCCGGTATGCTAAAAGCGCATACCGATTTTAATTGTGAAAAGATAGCCCAATATATGCTCGATCTAATCGAAACAGGCACTTGCCCGGCTCCTTGGGCGGTGATTCTGTAACTGACTTTTCGGCATATCCTCACAAACTAAGAATATTCGTTTTGAAAACTGCAATAATGTGATAAAGTGTAATCTACAAAGGCTTAGAACAGATTGTAAGCCAACATGCTATTAGGTGTGGACGTGACAAGAACATACTGGAATAATAAAAACGTACTGGTTGCCGGCGGGGCTGGGTTCATCGGGTCTTATCTCGTCGACTTACTCGTCGACGAGGGCGCAAAGGTAACTGTTGCCGACAATCTCTCCCGAGGACGGCTGGAGAACCTCGACGGTCTTATGGACAAAATCTCCTTT
Organism: uncultured Pirellulales bacterium; assembly: GCA_964459805.1. Classification (GTDB taxonomy): domain Bacteria; phylum Planctomycetota; class Phycisphaerae; order Sedimentisphaerales; family Anaerobacaceae; genus DAOVRL01. The sequence goes on along the minus strand of CAYWOD010000045.1, from coordinate 9,725 downwards.
CACAATATAGATTTGCGATACATGAAGCAATGCGAGCAGGTTTGCTCCCGCCAAGATATTGTATTGAACCTCGCTGCGCCGGCTTTCGGAGTCGAATATAGTATGAACCATCACGGTGAAATGCTCACGAATGTCACAACAATCGCCTTTAACCTTCTGGAAGCTGCAAGGCAGCACAGTGTCCGGCGTTTTCTTGTTGTGAGCAGTTCATGCGTGTATCCTGATGATGCCGATGTGCCCACAAGAGAAGACCAGGCGCTTCGAGGCGCGCCGGAGACCGTGAATATCGGTTATGGATGGGGAAAGCGAATGGTCGAACTTCAGGCGCAGCACTACGCACGAGAATACGACGTGGAAATTGCAATCGCCAGGCCGTTCAATGCCTACGGGGCGAGAGAATCGTTTGAGCCTGAGAAGGCTCACGTTATGCCCGCGCTAATCCAAAAAGTATTGAACGGCGATGACCCTGTCATCGTTTGGGGTACTGGAAACCAAACCCGTAGCTTCGTCCACGCCAAAGACTCAGCTTTAGCGCTAAAGCTTATCACCGAATACTATCCCATCGCAGACCCGGTCAACGTTGGACACGACCGCGAGACTACCATCCGAGAACTCATTGAACGCATTCTAAAAGTTACCGGAAAGAAACCAGAAGTCGTCTTCGATACCTCCAAGCCCGAGGGAGCAACAAGAAAATCCGCCGATGTCACAAAACTCAGAAAAGCGACCCGCGGCTTTACTCCCCAAATCACGCTCGATGAAGGCCTCGAAGAGATGGTCCGGTATTTCAAGAACACCTTTCGCAAAGCATAGCGTGCCGACGTATAGTCTGATGAAGTTGTGACGCTACCTTGAAAGCAAAAGAGACCGCTAAATGAAAATCTTTGTCTTAGCTAACAACCTGAATCGTCCGGGTTTCAGACAACGGATAGAACTTTACCTCGATATTCTCCGCGAAAATGGCATAGACTGCGAAGTTGAGGAGTTGCCTTGCGGCTTGTTGGCCCGTCGCAAGCTCTTCAAACGGGCGGTGGATTTCGACGGCGTTTTGCTTCATAAAAAGGGGTTGAATCCCTTCGATGCTTTTTGGCTGCGCCGCTACAGCAAAAAAATCATCTATCATTTTGACGATGCGATAATGTACAGCACAAAAAGGCCTGACCGTTACAGCCCGTCGCACTTCAGACCATTTCGCAGAAGCGTCAAACTCGCCGATATGGTCATCACAGGTAGTGCCTATCTTGCAAAACAGGCACACCAATTCAATCCTCACGTGGAGATTGTCCCCCATTGCATAAAAGTCAGTGACTACAGCGTCCATTGTGCTTCTGAAGATGATGGTAAAATCCGGCTCGTGTGGATCGGCAGCCAAAGCACGCTCAAGTACCTTGCTGAAATCAAACCGGCTCTCGAAGAAATTGGCTCGCGTTTCGACAACGTCATCTTGAGAATAATATGCGATGACTTTTTTGACCTGCGGAGCTTGCCCGTCGAAAAGCGCCTCTGGTCCAAGGATACGCGTGCTATCCATTTGGCTCAGAGTGATATCGGCCTTGCGCCGTTGCCGGAAGATCGCTTCACAAGAGGCAAATGCAGCTTCAAAGTTCTCGAGTATGCCTGCGCCGGCATCCCTGTTGTTGCTTCGCCGGTCGGCACAAACGCAGATTACGTCCGTGATAATGTCACCGGCTTTCTCGCAACAGACAAGTCGCAGTGGATTGACAGTATAAGCACGTTAATAGAGAGATCCGATTTGAGGCGGACTATGGGTTTGGCCGCAAGAGAAATGGCTGCGGACTTTGACGTTGCTGTCATAGGAAAACGACTCTGCGATGTCATGAGCAATTACATCACGTAAAGCCGTGTCGTCTTTGAGCAGGATAGCTGCTTTGCTGCGACGGGCGGACACCGTCGTGGTTCTGGCCCGAAAATGCCGCAAGGAAATTCGGGAAGGGGGTCCTGCTGATTGTTCTGAGATTCTGTGATCAGAATGTTACTTAGCAGCGTGCTCAAGGCTTTCTTTGAAACGGCTCACGTACGTACGTCCCTTCCAGACAGATATCCAACCTATCTTATGTACTACCATCGCGTCGAGGTCTATCAATACGGGACCGTCCTCTGTGATCAGGAGATTTGAATGCTTCAAATCGCCGTGAGTGATGCGATATTTCCCCAGCTTCTCAAGCAGTTCCATAACCCGCCGGGTCGTATCTGAACGTTGCTCCCGACCAACGTTCTCATCCCGCAGAAAACAATCGAGCTTTTGCCCTTCCACGTGCTCGGTTACCAGATAGGATTTCCACACAATCAATCCTTTGAGCTGCTCAATATAAGCCAATGGTCTCGGTGTGGCTATGTGGAGCATCCCAAGCCTATGAGCGTGCAGCCAGCCCTGTCTGGCGCGTGACCTCTTGATCGTGTGGCGCACCGAGTGAACAACGCCCTTGTGATTGTACCGCTTGACCACCACGTCATTGCCGTTCCACGTCAATCGGGATACGTAGCAGGTATTGCCGTCTTTAAGAACCTCTCCACCATCCATCAATGCATCTATTTGTTCTATAAAATCAAGAGGCTCGGCGCCGAGGCAAAAACTTCTCTCAAGGACAGCAAGGTATCTATCGGTCTTAACTCGCAGGTTTCTCTTACTTGTCCGCAGGCACTTTTTCAAACCTCTCCTGGTCCCTCTTTTTCTATGCACAGCCATCTGTTTTCGGAACAATGTCTCATCCGACCTCCGAAAACGCCACCCGCGGGCTCCGAAATACTCCTTACAAAGCCTTGCGATAGACTCCGTGTCACGGCCCTGGAAACAGGACGCCAACATTGCCAATTGAGAAATACTGCTTTTTCTGCCGACCTGGCCCCGCAGGAATCGTGTCTGACCGACATCAAATGCAAACAGCTTATCGCCGACCAGTAGAAAATTGCCCAAGTGCAAATCTTTCTGCAAGACCCCCTTGCCGTGTTGCTTCGCCAGTTCGTTACAGACCAAGATCAACAAGTCCAGCTTCTTAACCGGACCCTGTGTCTTGTGAAACACATCCCAAACCGTTAATGAGTCAGCTATTTTCTCCACTACTACCGCCCATCGCCCATCTTGCGTTTGTCCATAAAACAAAGGCTCCGGCGAGTTCACGCCCCGGTTCTGAAGCAGACGCAAACCATCCCATTCTCTTCTAAGGTGACGCCTTGCGCTAATCTTGTGTGAGAACACCTTCACAACCACACTCCTGTCGTTCCACAGGGCGTCATATACCTCTCTCCTGCCCGGAATCACTCGCAAATGCCCCTTGCACAGCAAAGATTGCGTCTGTTTCTCCGATGGAACGCGTTCAATCAAAAGCTCGAATGGAAATGTGACCATACAGTTTCGCTCAGTCATCGGCATCTGAGGAGGCTTATGCACTCTCAGCGTCCAAGAATCGCTATACCCAATTGATCGGCAAGTCTTATCGTCTCGGGTTTGTCGATAATTATCGTTCTGCCCGCCTCCACAACCAGGCACTTGCCTCTGTGCTCGGCCAAAGTCCTTATCGTCTCGGGTCCCACACACGGTACATCCAATCGCATATCCTGGTTTGGCTTCGACGCCTTCACTAATGTCCAGCTTCGCGATTTGCAAAGCCGGCCCGCCCGCTCAATCATCGCCGCCGTCCCCTCTATCGCCTCCACCGCGATCACTTCTCTTTCCTTCACCGCAATCGCCTGGCCTATGCCCAAATCCGCGAGCTTCTTAACCAGGTCCCACCCGAAGTCAACGTCGCTCTGCGTCGATGCACGCGGATCAGTCGCCGTCATTACCCCGGCTGTTGCAAGGTGCTCTTTGCAATACATAGTCGAATTCTCCAATACTATTCCACCGCTCGCCAGCTCGTCCGCCAACGCGCTCAGAAACGAATACGAAACCCTGCTCTTGCCGCGAAGACGCCAGTAATAAACGCGGAAAGCACGCCAGTCAGGCAGATATCGAAAGATACGAAAGGGCGTGAAAAGCTGCCTCTTCGCAACGCGCCCGACCATAATCGTCTTGGTTACCCCGTGCCTCCTGAGCTTACGTATCCACGCTCCGGGCCGCGCGACCCCTGCTCTGCTGAAGACATCCACCTCATCGACGAGACCGGCCTCGGCGCTGTCTCCTAAGCCCACACAGATTACCCTTAGTCCCGCCTCTTTAGCCCCCGCTGCTACAAGAAAAGGCAGCCTGCCCGCACCAGCGATTAACCCAAGAACATCTGAATCACTCATAACTACTGCTCAGCCGCTGCCTCGAGATCAGGCGCCGCCGCTGAGCCAAGCGCCTCAATCCGATTCTGAAGGTCCCGAATGGTTTGACGCATCTCAGGCAGGTATTGGATCATACCGTAAGCTCGTCTGCCCTGGTTGGCCTCGATAGCAGGGGCGCCCAAAACTACCTTTCCGTCCGGAATACTGTTGATTACGCCGGCCTTTGCCGCAATAGTCACGTTGTTGCCGATGCTGATGTGCCCCACTATACCGACCTGGCCACCGATGATACAATGGTGACCGAGCGTCGTCGAGCCGGCCACTCCTACCTGCGCAACAAGCAGACAATGCGCCCCGATTTTTGTGCCGTGACCTATCGCAATCAAATCACCTAACTTGCTGCCCTGACCTATTACCGTGTCCCCAAGCGTGCCTCGCTCGATCCCGCAGGAAGCGCCGATCTCCACGTCGTCTTCTATTATCACCGTGCCAATCTGTGGTATCTTATGATGTAGCCCTTTGTGGCTCGCATACCCGAAACCGTCCTCTCCGATTGTTGAATTCGCATTGATGATTACGCGATTGCCTATCTTGCACCCGTCGTAAATCGTCACGTTCGGATATATTATGCTGTCATTGCCCAACTGAACACCCTGGCCGACGTACGCGCCGGGATAAACTATACAACCGTCTCCCACCCTTGCATCGTCCGCTATCGTGGCAAAGTCATAAATATGACACTCCGCACCGACTTTCGCGCTGTCAGAAATTGAAGAACGCGGGCTTATACCAACCTTCTTGTGTTTCCGGTGCCCGTGCAGCAGCACCATAATCTGCATAAAAGCAAAGTAAGGATCCTCGGCTATCAGAAGTGGAACTGAGGCGCTTGGGGTCTCCTTGCCCACAATCACCGCGCTTGCCTTGGTTGTCCGCAACTGCTTCTCGTATTTGCGGTTTGTCAGGAAGCTAATCTCACCAGCCTCCGACCGCCCAAGTGTCGAGGCGGACCTGATCAAAACATCCGCGTTACCACAAACACGCCCACCCACGTACTCAGCCAATTCACCTAAACTTTTTCCCTGCATATTAACGCCTTTACGAGAAACTTTTTACATCAAATACTCTTTGCTGACACACACTACCCTAAACAGACAATTATAGCAAGCCTCTCAGCACGGTCAACCACCCAATTTCCGCAAAAAGTGCCTTCTTGACGGTATTTTACGCATTTCTGCGCTTTCTTGCTTGAGATTCGCCAAACCCCCGCTACGCACCGCGACCGAAGCATTTTGCAGGTTTCTGCCGACTCAACGATACCCCTTTACGCTCGGCACCGCCAACCCTCTATCTCCGCCTCACACGGGTCACCCCAGAACGGCCTCAACGAGTTTCCGCTGCGACCTGACCGACGGCTTCTTGGCAAAGCTCCGGGGGCTGTTCTTAACAATGGCCACCGCAGGCCCGATGGGCCGGTACGTCGAGGGATTTGTCGGACCAAACAGTGCAAACGTTCTAACTCCCAATCCCGCCGCCAAGTGTGTTATCCCGCTGTCATTGCCGATGAATGCGCCGGCACAGCTCAAAAGCCCCAATACCTGCACCAAAGACAGCTCTGCAAGGCATCTTGAAAAGCTGCTTATCTTAATTACAGTCTTGCTGTATCTATCCAGTTCAGCGGGCCCCAACAGGAACAGCACCTCTACACCTCTCGATTCAAGCTCCCCGGCCACAGCTAAGAAATTATCCAAGTGCCAGCACTTCTTCAAACCACCGCTGCCCGGCTGAATAACCACCGGCTTTCCATTCGGGTCGAGCCCCGCCTCTCTCAGCAGCTCCCGCCCCTTTTTCACATCCGCCCGCGTTGCCTTTATCAGACAATCATCAAGCCGAACCTGCTCGGGCTCTAAAGATAAACCGCTCTGTGCGATGAACTGCTGTGCGTAAAACTCGGCCAGATGCCCCGCGAAATCTCGCGGCGCCTTCAAGGCTAATGTCATAACCTCCGAGCTGCCGCTGCAATTGGCCGTGTAAATCAAGTTCTGCTCGAAGTTGCTGTTCGGCTCACCTAAGAACGTTGCGATCCACGCATACCCTGTAAAAGCACTTATCAAAGGGTCACGGTCGGCAACCTCGAACGCCTTTGTCTCGGCGAACAAGCGGTGCAAATCTATCGAATCTATCGAGCTGATCCCGTCAATACAGCTCCTGCCCGGCAGAAACCCGATATACTCGGTATGCCCTAACATATCGATCCCCCCCAGACTGAGGGCCTCCTTCATAAACGCAGCCAACACCAGAGTCAATATGCAGTCCCCAATGGCGCCAGGCTGCAATATCAGTCCCCGCTGTGCCTTCCGTGCCGCCTCGGCGCCCTCGTCTCGCAGCAGCTCTAAAATGTCGTCATCTTTCTTCTGCCTGACCATAACCCGAATATAATCGCCCAGAACCACCAAAAGCAACCAAAAAAACTATGGAACCTTTGCTCAATGCCTGATTCACTTACTGTCTGCCGATTGTCATTTCCCAGCATTGACCAAGCAGTCCTGAGACCCTAAAATAATCGTGGCGCGAGTTGCCGAATCGCGTGGCATCTCAACCGAAGGTGTGCACAACCAAGAATTTGAGCATCGACAATCGCGGCGAATTTGTAAATGTACACGATAGAACACGTTGTAGCTCTATGAAGCGCAAAGAGGGTTGGTCATCACAATGGCTGTAGCATTCTACAAACAGCGAGTCTTCATAGTGCCAGTCGCGGTTGCTGCCTTAGCTTTCTTTGCGGGCATACATTGCCCGATAGAAATTGACCTGACAGCCCCCGCTTTGCAGGTCCGGGGCTAATCTTGCGGATAGATAATTATGCGGTCGTGGATGATGGTAACTAAGTCCTCTTTGCCGTCGCCTGTAACGTCCACGACGCTTAGCTCTCGCGGCTCAACGCCGGTTCTTGCGGCACTGATTTGGCTATAACTCTTCTGCTCGAATATCTTAAAGCGCATCGCCGGGACCGGCTTTTGCCCCGAATCGAGCGCCAGTATCTCGAAGTGATTGCGCCGGTATTCGACCATAATAAGGTCCGTTCTATCGTCGGAGTTGATATCTCCCGCCGTGAGGTTCCCGTATCTGCCGTCCTTTATCTTCGTCTCATAGCTAAACTGCCTCTCGAGATGCTCCGGCCCGGCACCGCCGCTCGGCGGCGTCAAAAGCGCAAACTTCTCGCTGTCGAACAGCAGAATACTCTTGGCCTCGCTACCGGTAAGCGCCGCCAACACCATCTTTAGATGCGCCGCAGAGCTCCACTTGCCCACCTCAAGCTCCCTCTCAAACCGGTAAGTCTTGTCCTCCCCCGCCCGCAGTATCTGAAGCTGACCCTTCTGGCCGTCTAAGAGCACGATAGCAGGGCGGTCCCCCGCAACAACGCCATCAATATCAAAAGCGGCAACCGCCGATACCACGTTCTCTTTGCCCTTCGCATTATACTGGTCCAGGATGCCCCAGCTCTTGCCCTCCGAAAAAACCAGGCTCCTTGCGAAATTCTTCTGCGCTACCAACAGTTCTTTCCCCGCCTTGCCGTCCACGTCCGCAGCCCCAATCGAGCGCAAATTCGCATTCTTAATCAGGCCCGCCTGTGCCTTGCCAGACTCCACTATTTCAAATTTCCCCTTTTCCACCTGCCGCACCAATATAGGAAGATCATAGCTCACAAATATCAGAACGTCCTCCAGCCCATCCTGATCAACGTCCATCACCTTCAGGCCGTCCGGATTGGCCGTGAGCTTCTTCAACTCCAAAGCCGCTCCGACTTCACCCACCGGCGTGATGTCGGAGGCTGCCTTCTTCCTGGTCTTATGCGGGATGGTCTCCACCCCCAGCGAGAACGCCACACTATAAAACACCCGCAGAGACCGCACGCCATTAGCATCTTTCGATACATAAATGCAATCAACGATCTCATCACCATCAACGTCGGCAAGCTCCATCGCCAGCGGCTCACCCGTCAAATCCACAGGCTTCGGGAACGACAATCTATCGTCTTCGAACATGCTCAATCCGATCACCTTCTCCTTAACGCTCAGTATGCCAAGCTCGCTCTTGCCGTCGTTATCAACATCCGCCGCCGAGAGACTCACAATATCGGCAAACGCCGGAAACCGCACAGGCTCGGCCAGCCCCAGCCCTTCCGTCTGCCTGTAGAAGATAAGTTCCGCTGCGCCGGGATCGCTTATCGCAACATCCGCCGGCCCGTCACCATCGAAATCACTAACCACCAAGTCGCGCTTTGTACTGCCCTCGCCCGATGTAAGCGGATAAAAGAGAATCGGCCAGTCGGCCTCTTGGCCTTTTTCGCTCGCAAAGTGGTAACAAACCAGCCGCCCGCTCGTCCCCTCAATAGTCAGCACTTCGTCACCGCCCTGGTGGTCCAGATTGCCAAGCTCGAATACAAGCGGCCTTTCAATAAAGAATTGCACTTGCGGCCCCAACTGTCCCGTCTCGAGCCCGAATCGCACGTGGACCGGCTTGGCAATATCACTTGTAACGAGTATGAGGTCAGTTATACCGTCGCCGTTAAGGTCCCCGGCCCGAACGCTCAGCGTCTGCGCCGAAACCGGATATTTCACCGGCTCGGCCAGAGCGCCGCTTTCTTTTTGAAGGATAATATATATGCTGTCGCGACCGGCCAGAGCCAGATCGTCCGCACCGTCGTTATTCAAGTCCGCACATACAAGCGCGCGGGAAATCACAAGACCGTCGTCAATCTTGATTCTTTTTCTCGTCCGCCAGCTCAATGATTTTGCCTTGTCCGCCTCACCCTCGCCTGCCTTTTGCAATATCACGTAGAGACCCTTCGGCTCGCCATAAAAGGCCAAATCCGTCAGCCCATCCGAATTCAAATCACCGCACACAAGACTGTAAATCTTCTGCGAAACCGCGATACTCTGCCTCGCAAACCGGGTAGGGGGGGTCAGTGCATTGACGTCGATGTCGTTCGGGTCAACAGCAACCTCCGTTTCACCGGGCCCGACCGCCTCTTTTTGGACCAGCAGCTCTATCTTGGCCTTTCGGTTATTGACCACAGCAATGTCATTTCGCCCGTCCCCGTTGAAATCGACTACCCGTAGGCCCATTATCCCCCAGTCTAACTTGACTATCTCAATCTCCTCGAACCCGTAGTACCCAGCCAGATCGCGGAAATCCGCCTCTCCCGCATTCACACTGCCGATAACCGCACCCAAAAGGGCAGCACTGATTATCACCTTAACTAACCGCACAATAAAAACCCCCGTTCAAGCCCTAAGTCAGACTTATTCATTGGAAACGGCACTAACACAGCAACAATATACACCCTCACCACCCTAACATCAACAGCAATCTCCGTTGGTCAATAGAACCGCCTCTACTGCAAATTCCTTTTCCGGTTGGAAATGGTCGCTGCACAGGACCCTAACCTCGTGTCCCTTTTTCAGCAGTGCCGTCCCCGGACCCCTCACCGTCTTGGC
>CAYWOD010000044.1:4702-19882 GCA_964459805.1 uncultured Pirellulales bacterium | reverse complement strand
GGGCTACTTTCTTCTGTATGCCTCCTGAGAATCCGGTGAGGTGCTCGCAATGACGAAAAACGGCCAAAATTCAGCATCTTACCCCGTGAACGGTTACTCGTCTTGTTTCTCCTTCCCGCCCAGCAGACCGCCGAGGCCCTTTATCAGATCCCCGGGTTTCTTGATCGCATCTTTGATTTCATCCGGGACCTTGTCGCCGAGTTTCCCGTCTATGTGTTTTTCGAACTGCTTGTCTATTTCCTCGCTGACCTTCTTCTTCCCGGCCTTGACCAGCGCCTTTTTGAATGCCTCCGTCAAGGCCTTGCCGTCAAAGACCAAACGCGGCTGCGTGATGGGACCGACCACGCGTATCGTCGTGCTTAACTCACCCAGGACACCCAGTGCCTCGGAAGTCGTTTTGGCGCCTAAGCCCAGGACGCCCTTTCCCCTGCCTTTGGCCTGCAGCTCGCGGATGGCCACCTCAATCGTAAGGTCAATTGATTCGCTTGTGACATTCCCGTTGAACTTGCCCGAGGCCGTGCCTTTCTCGAACACCAACCCGGCATTCTCGCCGAGGCTCGATTGTATCTTGCTCAGATCCACTCCGGCAAAGGTCCCCGAAACCACAGGCCCGTCTCCTCGCCGGCTGTAGTCAAATGTAGCGTCAAGGGCGGCCGGCGTAGTGTTCGACTTCAGCTCAAACCTCACCGGCAGACCGGCCGCTTGAGGCGCGTCGCTCAAATTCTCCAGACGGATCCGGCTGTTCCCGAAAACCGCCGAAGGTATTTCAACCTTGTCGAGCAGGATCTGTTTGGCCAATACTCGAGGACTGGCTGGCACGATAGCACGGGCTTCAAGATACTCGAGGTACTTATGCGGTTTCTGGTCGGCCTCGGCCTCTTCATCTTTGCCTTTTGATTTCGGCAGCCATCTCCTTACCTTTTGGAGCCACTCTTTGACTGCCTTGGCGTTCTTGAAGTAAGTCTCGAGCTTACTTATATCGGCGACTTCGAGCTTGAAATCGCACGGATCAAAAACAGAAGGTTTTTGTTCGGCCTCGGCCACCTTACCCGCTGTTGCACGCTCTTGATTAAACTTCACTTCGGAGACCTCCACGTTCTCCATCACGACCTTGCCCAACAGCAAATTGTAAAGACTTGCATCAGCGGCGATTTTCTCTATTGATACCTGGTTATTCTGAGGCTTTTGCGCATCGGTAACCTGTATCCCCGAAACCGAGACCGCCCCCGTCAATACCGACAGATCAAGCTCTTCCATGTTGACCTCGGCGCCGTTGGCTCGAGTCAGAGTCCCCGTGGCGTACTTTTTGATAGTATTGTCTTTAACGAGGCTCGCTATTCCCACCGAGGCCGCCACCACCAACACAGCCAAAATCACCCCGGCTTTGCGAACGACCTTGGTCTTGCCGACAAAAAGAGCTTTGGCATCCTTCGTGCGCTTGCCTATCAGCAGCCGGTCCAGAATCCGTACCCAGCGGTTCGAGTACCACTTCTTGAATTTGTCCGAACCTTCTTCAAGCTTCAACAACATTCGCCGAAATCCGATGACCGACCGGGCCAAGAGCAAGCCGGCGACGACACCGATAATCGGCCCGACCACAATCGCACCTGCAACCGAGTATCTGCTGAAATCCGTCAGACCAAGCACCGGCACCGATGCCAATACACCCAGCAGCCCGGACAGGTAATTATGCGCGCCAACTCCGGCGTAGTACAGAACCGGCGCAGCCGCAAAGCACAGCACCTTCCCGATCCCCGCCGACAAAAGAAACAGACCCAGATGAATATTCAATATCAGCATCAGGGCGACTACCACCGTATGAAAGCCCGACCAGCCGGGAACCAGCCCGAACCAGAATCCCATCGCCACCGAAAGGACAATCATAACAGGTGAAACACTACCGCGGAATATTGCGAGAATCTTGCGGATAAATCTCGGAAGAATCATACCGGCGCCCCTATGATAAGAAACTGACTTGACTCAATCTGTTCACACCCAACGATTGTACCAATCCAAACAGCGATAACCCAGTTAAATACTAAGCAATACTAAGCAATGAGAAACAAATCTGCACATAACATCCTGACTCACAATCAGTTACGAAAATATTACCCGGTTATCCTGCTACAGTCTCAACTTATACCACTTTTTTGACAGTAACTACTTTTGACGCAGGCATCAAAGTAGATGCGCAGAATTTAGCCATCCTCGTTGAACATTGGCTTGACGGATGCCAATAACAGGCCATTCTCCTTAATCCTACAACGCCTTTTGATAGCGAAAACCTGGTTTATTGTGGACCATCCGGTTAATGCGTAGGTGGGCGTTGCAGGTCAGGGCCTTGGAGTCCTCTGGAGAGAAAAATCGTTTGGGCAGAGGGCCAAATTAGAGCAACGAGGGGGGTAATTTGGACCTCTGGGGCCCCGAACGATTTTTCTCGGTCGTGCGATACGCTCATACGCCTACGCATTTCCCGGATGTGCCCAAATAACGACCGATAGCTCGTCCGTGGCCACGAAACCGGTTATCACAGCCAATATTTGGAATTTCCCGGAAAAATGGTAAAATTACCAAAAAAAGCGTTACGTTTTCGCCCTCTGCCGGCACTCTTCTATGGTTCATAAGTCTAACAAGGCTCGTATTAGCCGTATATGGACAAACAGTTGAATTACATTGAGTTACTAAAAAAGGCCCAGCTTGGCGATAAGCAGTCCCTGAATGCTTTGGCCGAGCTGGCCCGGAAGCGATTGAGCGTCTATGTCTATCGCCTGACTTTGGCAGATGACCTGACGCAGGAAATCGTGCAGGAGACTTTGTTGGAAATGTGCAGAATCTTGGGAAAACTCAAAAAACCTGACAGATTTTGGCCCTGGCTCTACGGAATAGCAACCAACAAGATTCGTCGTCACCACCGCACCGAGCGAACGCAAAGAAACCTCGCTAAATCCAGCGCAAAGCGGGGCCATCGGCTTGGAGCCGATGCCACCCAGCGCGAACAGGGCATCCAGAATCTCGTAAGCCGGGAGCTAAAACAAATCGTCACAACAGCAATGAAAAGCCTCAAAACCCGACACCGCGCCGTACTGGTCATGCGATGCTACGACCAGATGTCTTATGCCGAAATTGCCGAGTCTATGGGCTGCAGCGAGTTCAGCACCCGTATGTTGTTCGTGCGGGCAAAAAGGGCGCTCCAGAGGCAGCTTGCCCGCAATGGCTTCGGGAAAGGGTCACTATTAGCCGCTTTAGTCCTATTCGGGAAAATGACCGCTCCCACCGAAGCCGCCGCAGCCCATGTCTCGGTAACTGCCGCAACCACAAGCGTCGGTCTGCTCGCCGGACTCGTGGGCCTGGCCACAACCAACACCGCCCTCGTCTGCCTCACTGCTGCAGGCGCCATCACCGTCGGCTCTATCGCCGTGACTTACGGACCGCTGAGCACAGCAAAAACTGATCAGCAGCCTGCCGCAGGCTCGCACATCGTCAGTCCACTGGGACACGCGCACAACGGCAATGAGGAATACTGGTACTACTTCCCCGAAGGAGTGGGCAGGCCGATGATGATGCGAGTCAAAGCCGGCCCCGCCGGCGCGTACCCACACGCACAGTTGCTCCAAAACGACCAGGCAAACTACTATTTCAACGATAACGTCATTCAGATAAACAACCACCGTATGTACGCCGCTGACCTGAGCGTGCTAAGGCTGCCTACCGACAGCCCGCAGCTAAGCAGCTTTCTCTCTCAGGTCGAAGGGGGCGGAGGAAACCAGAAGATGCAGTACGTCCCCAATAGGGCAAAGGGCTTACTCGTAATCGCAGCCCGCAGCGGCGAAAAAGGCCCCAATCGCTCCTGGGCCATACGTCACAACAACGTCCTCGACGAGGACTACTTCCAGGGCGATTGGCCCGCCGGCATAAAGACCATCGACAAACGCGATAAAATGCACAAACGCCGATGGACTTATTTCAAAATTGCGGGCCGCATTAACGAAAAAGAAATCTCCGGCACTGGACGGATACCCTTCGTCTATGCCACCAGCAGGCGATACAGCCCTTGGCTCAGACTCCACGTCGCCGACGACCTAACGATTGTCGATACCGGCGCCCGCGCTTACGCCTCCGGTGCCGACGGAGCGGTTCTGGCACGCTACAAAGCAGGCTCCTTTTTCAAAGGCCTCCCGAGGCCCTGGATGGGACTGCACGCCATCGATACCATAAGACGCGACGCAGCAGAGCAGCGAATACCGTTCCGGACAAAACTCATCGACGAAAACAAAGTTCAGGTCAGCATGACACATGGACAAGTCAACCTCCTCTATACCATTGACCTGGAAGTCGATGTCATCGACGAAATAGCGTTCTCAATAGGTAACAGCAGCATCGGAGAATTGAATTTCTCCTACCTGCAGGAAATTGATGATATCGGTAGTGAATTTGTCTCGCCGAGGAGCGCCGGTTACCGAGGGCCGCAGCAGCACGACCCGGGCCTGCTCTGGCTCGTCAAACTCGCTCAAGGTGCATTGGTAAAATAAGTTAGAATGGTCTAAAGCTGCTATGAAACAGTGTGTGAATAATCAACGGAAGCCAATGACTCTAATGTCATTCCTGCGCAAGCAGGAATCCAAATATGTACAAACAGTGTTAATCCGTCTCTAAAACCAGAACCGGTCGGTTTAAGTTAGTTGATCTTTTGCAATTCTATCACGAGTTTTTTCGGAAGGGCTTTGTTGGTCCCCGACTTGCGCAAGTAATTGTCTTTGAGGAAGAAAAAACTATTTTGTAAAGGAAGGTGTATTATGTCAAAACGATTTATTGTCAGAAGTTCTCTATTGGTTGCTCTGATATTGGGCCTTATGTGTGGGATGCTTCCCGCCGGAGGCCAGGACCCCACTGGCCCCGGCGAGCCGAACCGCCCCGAAGAACTGAACGGGTTAGGCGAGCCTAACGCCCTCCGCTACCAGGGTAGGCCCGTAGTCAAATATGCCGTGGCCTCACCGAGGGCATGCCTCATCGGCCTGCCCCTATGGACCACTAACGCATTCTATCTGCCCACAGGAGACGCGGATAACTTCCCTCGCGGAAACGGCGCTATCCGCGTGCCCGTCGGAACCAGAATCGTTGTCTGTCTCAGCCGCGACATGGAAGGTGTCTGGTACACCGGCTCCTATGGCTGTTTGGGCTCGACAATGGTGCTCCAGTACTGCAGGCTCTGCAAATGCGAAGAGCCTGATTCGGAAGATTGCACCGACGTTGCACCGGACCCCGGCCAATGCCCCTACGCACGCTGTGCCTGCGAGCAGTGCAGGCAGCTCGGTGCTGCTTGTTGCCCGTTACCTGATGACCCCGTAATCGTTCCCTGTCCCTGGGTCACTATAGGCAAAGACGGCGCCACAGACTGCCGCAAGGGTCCGAGCATCGGCAGGGCGAAAATCGGAGTCCCCGTCCACTTCAATAGACCGGGAGTCTATCTCCTGCGCGCTATTGTTCACACTTTCGCAAGGCCCGGATACCCCTTGCCTCTGGAGCGGTGGCGTCAGCGCCTTCTCGGCACGGATGACCCGACGGCCGTCTTGCCCAAAGTGCCTCAGGCACAGGACAAAGACGTCATTTATATCAGGGTCCGCGTAGTGGATCGCCTGACAGACGAAGTCGAACCCAAAGGGCCGCACAGCCACGATCCTGACTATAAACACATCAGGGCAATGAAGAAGCTTATGGACCCGAATGGGCATCCTGACTTCTCTGGCATCGACCTCAACGGTGATGAGGTCGTCAATATGGCCGATCTCGCCATTATGGCGCAGCAGTGGGGCAGAGAATACGAGATGCCCTTCACTGATGATGAATGATAAAGACTATCGTAAACCGTAAACTTGACGCTGGCCTGACCAAAACCACCGGCCAACCCGAAATGTTGGGCGGTGGTTTCAGGCCGGCCCACTTTTGACCGATAATCTAATACGGAAAACAAAAAGTATGTGTGCTTCATCAAACAGGGGCCCGACCGTAAGGCAGGGGTAATAGTCATTGGCCTAACCGGCCTCGCAAAGGTGCAGTAAGATGAAAAAGACGATGCTAATAGCCTCGATACTCGTCGCCGTTATGGCCGGCGCCCCCGCCCCCGCCGCGACCGAAAACTACCTGTTCCTCATCGACCAAAGCACCGTCGTCCAAACAGGAGGCTTTGTCGGCGTCAACGAGACCTACCGTGTCACCGGACAGTTCCAGCTTACCGTCGATTTCACCGCGCAAACCGCCTTGTTCAACTGGGTCGATGCGACTCTTAGCGACGGCCCATTCCGGCAGACCCCGAGCCTCGGCCAGCTCTTTAACATGACCGAGCTGACCGCCACCACTGTCAGCGCTGCCCAAATTGAGTTTGAGGGCACGACTGCAGACGGCACAGACGCCGATATCCATCTCGTACTGAGCCTCTCACCCGGTTCAATTCATCTGACTGGCCAAATCACTTCGCCCTGTTGTGATTTCTTTGACTACTCCCTGGATGCCGTTGCAATCGAAGTAGCCCCCGGCTGGACCTACCAGTACTTCGATGATTTCCGAACCGCCAAGGCAAAAACCGATAGCTACACCCATTCCGTCTTTTGGCCTAAGGATGCCTTCCCGCCGCCGGAGCCTTATCTGTCTTATTACGGCGCCGCAGGCAATAGGGCCTTGGCCTTTGCAGACTACCGCGGTCAGCCCGCGCACTTGGGCTATTGCTTTCCCATCGCTTCGGCCCACGCCCGAAGGACTGTAAGAGGAATTCTCAAAATCGACGTTCGGTTTCCTTCTAATGCGCACATCTCCCAATCGCCTCCCGGTTACTTGCTCTATTCTCTTTCACCCGACGGACATAATTGGTCAACCCCCAAAGAGTTCCACGCCGGACACAATGAAATCCCTATCGAGTCACTCCAGGGAACCTGCTACGTCATCTTCCTCGGAACCAGGGGCTCGATCGATAACCTGGCCGTCCACCTGAGCTCACCGCCCGCAACGATCTACGTCCCCAAAGATTTCGACACTATCCAGGAAGCCATTGACGCCGCCGCCCATGGCGACGTGATCGAAGTCGCCCCGGACACCTACAAAGGCCCCGGCAATCGCGACATCGAGTTCCGCGGCAAAGCCATTACCGTCCGCAGCGCAAACGGCCCCGAAGTAACTATCATTGACTGCGAGGATTCGTCCGCCACCGGCGGATCCGGAGCAGGTAAACAGCACAGAGGATTCTACTTCCACCAGGCGGAAAACTCTGATTCCGTCCTCCGCGGATTTACCATCATCAACGGCAAAATCCACGGCTGCCAAATCCCGCCGGACGATATGAGATGGAATCTTAACCCCTCGCACCCTATCGGCACCGGCATCTATTGCGAGTACAGCAGTCCTACCATCGTCGATTGTGTCATCAGGGACTGCGGCACTGAAATCGGGGGCGGCATCGGATGCGTCGGTGGCGAGCCGGCCATTATCGACTGTCTCATCGAACAGTGCTCCGCAGGTGGTTTCGGACCCGCCGAGTCCGGTGGCCGAGGTGGCGGTATCGGCCTGATTCGAGGCGCAAACGCAAAGATAAATAACTGCGTCATCAGAAATAATACCGTCTATCATAACGGTCTCGGTGCCGCAATATACGCCCGTCGAGCCGCTGCTGCCATAACTAACTGCGAAATTTCATCCAACGGCCCGAGATCGGAAAACGGCTTTGTCACCGGCGGAGCCGCGTACGCCTCCGACCCGCAGACAAGGCTCATCTTCAAGAACTGTGTCTTTTCCAACAATGCCGCCGTTATCGGTACCGCCGTCTACACACAGCGCGGCGCCGATACTTCGGATTGCTCCGAGGCCGACTGCCCTCGCTGCTACGTTCGCCTGACCAACTGCACCGTCGCTCACAACAGACTTGTCTCCATCGCCGATGCAGCCATACAGTCCGCCGGCAGTGACATAATTGTGAAGAACTCTATCGTTTACTACAACGAAGGCATCCAGATTCACCTCACTGACCCGCCCGCCAACAGCCCCGTAGTCTATTGCGACGTCCAGGGCGGCTACCCGGGCGCCGGAAATATCGACGCCCTGCCATTGTTCGCACCAACCGGCGTTCCCGATTACCACTTGCAGTCCATCTATGGCCGTTATAATCCGCAATCCGCCCAGTGGGTCATTGACACCAGCCACAGCCCCTGTATCGATGCCGGAGACCCCAAAGACCCCGTCGCCCACGAGCCGCTCCCCAACGGCGGACGAATCAATATGGGCGCCTACGGCGGGACCCCCCAAGCCAGCAAGGGCCGTGCACGTTTGGTTTTTCACGTTGACCGAATCAACGGAAGCGATTCCAACAACGGTCTCAGCAAAGAAAACGCCTTTGCAAAGATACAAAAAGGAATCGATTCATCCAGAGACCGAGACGTCGTTATGGTTTGGCCCGCCGTGTACACCGAAGATGTTAGCTTCGATGGCAAGGCAATAACCGTCCAGAGTGCCGCCGACGCCGCCGTCGTCGTTGCCGAGACCGATTATGCCTTCTCGTTCTTCACCGCCGAACGTGCCGACAGTGTCCTCCGCAATTTTGTCATAACCGGAAGTCAGGAGGGAGCAATTTACTGCACCAACGGCGCCTCCCCGACTCTAACTAATCTGACAATCGTCGGCAATTATTACGGCATCTCCGCTTGGCCCGGCACCGACCCCAATATCTCAAACTGTATTTTCTGGGACAATACCTTCGGAGATTTGTCCCAGTGGTGTCATCCTCGCTACAGTTGCATACAGAAACCCACCTCCTACGAAGGTATCGGAAATATCAGCAAAAATCCTTTATTTGCCGACCCCAACAACGGCGACTATCACTTGATCTCTCGCTTCGGCAGATACTGGCCCGACCATAATGTCTGGGTCATCGACGATCTAACCGGCCCCTGCATCGACGCCGGCGACCCCCAAGTCTATCCCAATAAAGAGCGAATGCCCAATGGCGGCAGGCTCAATATGGGGGCCTACGGCGGAACCCCCTATGCAAGTATGAGCCAATGGCCCCTAAGAGGCGACGTCAACTGCGACGGCTTCGTCAACATGTGCGACTTCGCCTTGATTGCCGATGGCTGGCTCGAAGCACTGCCTTGGGCACGCCACCGACATGGGCACACCGATATAATTATGCCGATGAACGGCGATGTAATCCCGGACCCCAAGAAGAATCAAAACCAATATGCTCCTTCTGTGTCTAATGAGACCGTGTTAATCCGCCTCTAAAACCGGAATCGGTCCATCTAAAGTAGATATTGTGCTTGCGTGCTTGGTAGTAAGCTGGTATAATAACGAAAACTGCGCTGTCTGTGCGCTAATTACAAGTACCTGAAATCGCGAATTCGGAGGACGAGAAATAGAATCGCGATCGCAACAGTTTGCTGCAAACCAAACCCGAAGGCGGGCCTTCAGCCTCGTTGAGCTTCTGGTCGTCATAGCCATCATTGCGCTGTTGATGGCCATTGTCGGCCCGGCACTGGGCCAGGCAAAACGAAAGGCCCGCGAAATGCTCGGAATGAGCAGGCAAAAGCAGATCGCCGTCGCCCTCAACCTCTTTGCCCTCGACAACGACGACCTCTACCCCCAGTCGGTCGCAACCGTAGGATTCGGAAGCCACTGGAACTGGTCCGCTCCCACCAAGCTCGCCGCAAACAGGGCTCGAAGCCTCGCACTCCATCGCTCCGTCAGCGCATACCTGCGAACCTACATGCCCGACGCACAAACAGTCCATTGCCCCAGCGCCCCGCGCGAATACAAATACCTCCGGCAGGCATGGGACGCAGGCGAAAAATGGGACAACCCCAACACCACCTTCCCAGCCGACCCGGTCGGAGGTACATTCAGCCTCTTCTGGAACTACACAGGATTCATCGGGGGACGCAGGGTCACGATAAAAGGACCCACTGGGCCGGCCCAAGGCCGAAAACGCAGCAAGCTGCTCGTCGCTGATTATTTCGGATACGACCATCGCCGAAGCCCGGGCGCCTACAGTAGCTGCGAAAAGTTCAAAGGCGCCGACATCACCCCCGAAACCTGGCTCTCATCGGCCTACTGGTCCCGCACTACCGACCCGAATGCGCCAATGCCCGAAATAAAATTAAAGGCCGGCTACATAGACGGCCACGTCGAAACCTATTCCACGTCCGAAGCTGTCCCAATGAAGATTGCAATAACCGCTGACGGCACCGTCCCATATCCCGACGGTGTCGGAGACGGAACTTTCTTCCTGCCCCCAAACGCCCTGCGCTAACCCTCTCATACCGCGAGATACTCTCTCTCAACCTTAATCAGACACAGCAGAGCGTGTATGTCCGGGCGCACCTGGCGAATTTGTTAACGGTCTGACCCCACATATTCGTCCGAGGCTGCCATCCGCCTGAACTCTTTTTCACAGCGCTCCCATCTATCCGAGAGCTCACGAGCCTTGTCGGGATGTTGCGCTGCCAGATTGTTGGATTCGGCCCGGTCGATCTGCAAATTATACAACTCCCAAGGCCCGGCGCGCCCGGCGGCTACCAGTTTCCAGTCATCGACCCGAATGGCCCGGTTGCCCGAGTGATGGAAGTAAAGGAACTCGTGCGATACGCTTCCGTCTCTCGCCAGCGCCGGCACAAGGCTGCGCCCGGCAAGCGGTGGCGTCGGCTGCCCCTTCCAGCTCCCCAGCGCCCGGCTGCCCGCCAGTTCCAGCATCGTCGGCAGAATATCCACGAAGTGCCCCGGATTGTGCCGCAATTCGCCTCGTCCCTTCAGGCCCGCCGGCCAGTGTACAATCAGGGGCGAGGCGATGCCACCCTCATGAACCCACGATTTATGCAGCCGCAAAGGCGTGTTCGCGGCTGTTGACCATCCCGGACCAAGACACAGATACGACCGCCAGGACCCGGGCACTGCCGAACGATCGTGCCGCTCGCCCCGGATGATCTGCTCGGCGCTCGCGCCGTTGTCCGATACGAAGAGAATCACCGTATTGTCATAAGCCCCCATCGACTTGAGCTGTTCCAAAACCCGCCCGATCTCCCGGTCCATTCTGTCAATCATCGCCGCATGAATTGCCATCTTGGTGGCCTGGAATGCCTTTTGATCGTCTCTCAGCTTATTCCATTGGACGGCACGGCCCGCCTCCCCGGGCCCGATCTGTTTCTGCAATTGCTCCTCAGCTAAGTTCCATCCGGGTATGATTCCAGGCTCAAGAGCAGACAGCTCGCAGTTGATGATCCCAATCTCGCGCATACGCTGCCATCGCGACTCCCGCACGATGTCCCATCCCTCGGCATACTTGCCCCGATAACGGTCGATGTCCTTTTGCAGCGCATGCAGCGGGAAATGAGGCGACGTGAACGCCAGGTAGTGGAAAAACGGCCGGTCCGCATCTTCCTCGCTGTGCCCCTCAAGGCAACGAATCGCATGATCTGCAATCGCGGTTGTGGCGTAGTACCCTTTGTCCGGCTCGATCGGCGAAAGAGGACGGTCATCCTCCCAATGACGCTTAGGCGAGAAGAAACGATCCTGGTCGGCCAGGTGGTACGACCGGTCGAAGCCGCCGTCCCGCACCGGCATCGGCGCGCCCTTGATATGCCATTTGCCCGAGTGGTAGCAGCGGTAGCCCAGCGGCTTGAGGTAATGCGGCGCCAGACGAGTCCAGGCCGGTAGGCGGCCCTTCGGAGGGTCCATCCGCACCTGCTGGGCGTAGTACCCCGTCAGAATGCAGGCCCGCGACGGCCAGCACCGACCGGTAGAGTACATCTGACTGAACCTCACCCCATTGGCCGCCAGATTGTCAAGGTTCGCCGTGCCGATCTCACCGCCATAGCACCCCGCATCCGAGAAACCCATGTCGTCCGCTACGATCACAAGGAAGTTCGGCTTCTTGAGATTAGTCTTCTCTCCCGCAAGGCAATTCAGTATTGGATTGCCCACAATTCCGAATGCCGTGAGTTTTAAGAAATCGCGTCTTGAGCTCATTTCAAGGCTCCTTTACCCTATATCAAACGACACCACCACAGCATTCTACCGAATTGAGTCCGAGAATTCTACTGCACTACACAATCCCAATGTCACGGTGCCTGATTCACCAACAAGAGTCTTGCAAAAGTCCAATCACCAATCTCATTACCAACGTACCTTTCTTCTCGCACCCCCAAACCGACCCACCCATCATAACACAATCCGCCCCGACTGTCATCCCTCAACCCCCGATTCACACCCCCGAGCCGCACGCATTCGTGCCCTCTGCACCCCGCCAGCCAAAAGAAATATGTAGCCGTTCACGGGTTAATGTGCCGAATTTTGGCCATTCTATGTCATTGCGAGCGAGGCAGAGCCAAGCGTGGCAATCTCTCTGTTGCGAAAATCTGAGATTGCTTCGGCCTAAAGGCCTTGCAATGACACAAGAACGCAGTTTTGCTCCCGTGAACGATTACAGAAATATTTAGCCCGGGGTTTCACCCCGGGTTCGCCCACGTTATCATACTCTGAGTCTATGGCTCAAGTACATCGTTTCAAACCTTTCAGCAAGGAGTGCAAAGTGAAACGCCAAATCGAAAAACAAATCGTCCTGATGACCACAGTAATCGTGACCTTGACCTCCGCCGGTTGCAACAACTTACCGCCCTCAAACATCCAAATGCACCAGCGCAGTCTCATCTCCCTGGCCGGCCAATGGCGATTCAAACTCGACCCCAACAACGCCGGCATCGAAAAGCAGTGGTTCGACACCAAGCTCGCCGACACCATCAACCTCCCCGGCTCAACCGCAGAAAACGGCTACGGCCACGACGTTGCCATCGACACCAAGTGGACCGGGAGCATCATAGACCGCTCCTGGTACACCGACCCCGCCTACGAAAAATACCGCCGACCCCCCAACGTAAAACTCCCCTTCTGGCTCACACCCCTCAAGCACTACATCGGCCCCGCTTGGTACCAACGACAAATCCGTATCCCAACAAAACTCGCAGGCAAACGAATCACCCTCTTCCTCGAACGCTGTCACTGGGAAACAAGGCTCTGGGTCGATGGCGCCCCCGCAGGAATGCAGGACAGCCTCTCCGCACCGCACCTCTACGACCTCACCAACCTGCTCACCCCCGGCAAACACATCCTCACCATCCGCGTCGATAACTCAATCAAATACAACGTCGGCCAAAACGCCCACTCCGTCAGCGACCACACCCAGTCAAATTGGAACGGCATCATCGGCAGAATCGAGCTCCACGCCGCCGACAAGGTCTCCATCGCCGACGTCCAGGTCTATCCCGACATCGAAAACAAGAGAGCCAAACTCCGCATCACCATAGAAAACGCCACCGGCATACCAACCTCCGGAACCCTCACCCTCAGTGCCCGAACTGCCAATACCACCGAGCAGCATACCCTCGCTACCAAGAGCATCGAATTTGCCGCCCGCGAATCCTCCACGCTTATCGAGGCCGATTACCCTATGGGTGACAACTTGTTACTCTGGGACGAATTCTCCCCGACAATGTACGAGTTGACCGTCTCCCTCGCCGCAGCAAACAAGGCACAAACTTACCGTGACCGAAAGTCCGTTACCTTCGGCATGCGCGAATTCGCCGCAAAAGGCACCCAGTTCACGATCAACAATCGCCTCACATTTCTCCGCGGCACACTCGAATGCTCAATCTTCCCGCGCACCGGATACCCCGCCATGGACGTCGTCGAATGGACGCGAATCCTCCGCGTCGCAAAGGCCCACGGCCTAAACCACCTCCGCTTCCACTCCTGGTGTCCGCCCGAAGCCGCATTTGCCGCCGCTGACCGCGAAGGGGTCTTCTTCCACGTCGAATGCCCCGCCTGGACAACCATCGGAGACGGCAAGCCTATCGACAAATTTATCTACGCCGAAGGAGACCGCATACTAAAGGCCTACGGCAACCATCCCTCCTTCTGCATGCTCGCCTACGGCAACGAGCCGGGCGGCCGCAATCAAAAAAAATTCCTCGGCGACCTCGTCAACTACTGGAAGAAGAAAGACTCCCGCCGACTTTACACCTCCGCCGCAGGCTGGCCAATCATCCCCGAGAACGACTACCACAGCACCCCCGCCCCTCGCGGCCATCAGTGGGGCGCAGGCCTGAAAAGCCGCTTTAACGCCAATCCTCCCGAAACCCGCACCGACTACAGTGACATCATCCAAAAATACGATGTCCCCGTTGTCAGCCACGAAATCGGCCAGTGGTGCGTCTATCCCAACTTCGACGAAATCCCCAAATACACCGGCGTCCTAAAGGCCCGCAACTTCGAAATCTTCCGCGACTCACTCGCCGACCACCACATCCTCGACCAGGCCCACGATTTTCTAATGGCCTCCGGCAAATTACAGGCCCTCCTCTACAAAGAGGAAATCGAATCCGCCCTGCGCACCCCCGGCTTCGGCGGATTCCAGCTCCTCGACCTCCACGACTTCCCAGGCCAGGGAACCGCACTCGTCGGTATCCTCGACCCCTTCTGGGACTCCAAAGGCTACGTCACCGCCGCCGAGCATCATCGCTATTGCGGCGAAACAGTCCCCCTCCTGCGGATGGCAAAACGAATCTGGACCACCGATGAAACATTCACCGCCGCTGCTGAAATCGCCCACTCCGGACCTATAATCGCCCAAGCAGCCCCCGTCTGGTCAATCAAATACGCCGACGCCAGAGAACTTGCATCGGGGCGATTGCCCACGGTCACGATAATAGGCGGCACCGGTATCAGCCTGGGAGAGATTCATGTTCCGCTCGCAAACGTTAAAGCGCCGGCCCGCCTCTCCATAACCGTATCCGTCAAGCACACACACTACTCGAATAGCTGGGACATCTGGGTTTACCCGGCCGAGTTGGACACCGCCCCTCCCTCTCGCATAGTCATTGCCGAACGCCTTGACGACCAGGTTATCGCAGCACTCGACGCCGGCAAAAGCGTCCTCCTCATCCCCGCACTAAACGAGATCGATAGCGACATCCCACCCGGCTTCACAACCATTTTCTGGAACACCGCCTGGACACGAAAACAGCCCCCACACACCCTCGGCATCCTCTGTGACCCCAACCACCCCGCACTCGCCGAATTCCCCACCGAATTCCATAGCAACTGGCAATGGTGGGACCTCGTAACAAAATCGCGCGCTCTGATCCTCGACGAATT
>CAYWOD010000044.1:0-4692 GCA_964459805.1 uncultured Pirellulales bacterium | reverse complement strand
CCATCGTCCAGGTCATCGACGACTGGACAACCAACCGAAGGCTCGGCCTAATCTTCGAGGCCAAAGTGTCAAAAGGCAAGCTCCTGCTCTGCTCCATCGACCTGCGAACAAACCTCGAAAACCGCCCCGTCGCCCGACAAATGATCCACAGCCTCTTGGGGTATATGGACAGCCCCGGCTTCGACCCGGCCCATAAGCTCGATCCCAACCTAATACACGCCCTCTTCCGCGAACCGCCCCTCCTAAGCCGCCTTAAATCCGTCACCGCCGACAGCCACCACCCCGACCACCCACCCCAAAACGCCTTCGATGGCAGGGCCGATACCATCTGGCACACCCACTGGGAAAATAATCCCCCCGACTACCCCCACGAAATCCGCATCGAACTGCCCGAACCGATTGAAATCAAGGGCCTAAAGTACCTCCCCCGCCAGGACATGTCCAACGGATGGATCTCAAAATACCAAATCTATCTAAGCGACAATCCCGACAACTGGGGTGATCCTGTTGCCACAGGCACGCTTCCAAGAGGAAGAGCCAAGATGAAAATCATGTTCGAGAGCCAAAAGGCAAGATTCATCCGCTTCGTCGCACTTGAAGGAATCGACAACCAGATATTCGCTTCAATCGCAGAGCTCAACATCATCCCCCCCGAAGAAATGTGGTGACCTTCAACCGTCAAGACAACCTGTGCGATTGCGGTCCCACCCATATCCTGTCCTCGCTTGATGTCCGGCCTCGCTCCGGCAGATGCCCGTCTCAAAGAGATATTTAGCCCAGGGTTGTACCCTGGGTTCTCATTCTTATGCTTAGCCGTCGCCGCCACGGCGACGCCTACCAGAAGACTATGTAAAAAACAGCCACTGCTGCTATCACCCCAATTCCTGCGACTCTTACTGCCGGTGATGTTCTGACATCGATGTCCTCTCGCACCGGCAGCTCTCTCGGCTGCTCCAAAGGTTTCCAAAACGTGATCAACCCCATGATCATCAGCAGAAGCTGGAATGTCAGAGCAACCTGGATCAGGAAATGCAGTTGTTCTCCCACGAACGCCTGGAATAACCCATAGATGATCGGCCCGCCGACCAGCGCCGCCACGCCCGCCGCCCCCGGGGCCTTCGGCACCATCATACCGAACAGAAATGCCGCCACCACCCCAGGCCAGATATATCCCTGAAGTCGCTGAATGTAGTCGAAAACGCCCTTGAAATTCTCCCAGTTCTCCAGATTTGATGCAAGCAGGCATCCCCCGGCCACAAAAACGATTGTCAACGCGCGTCCCAAAAGTATAAGCCGCTTCTCGGAGGCACCCGGCTCTACCATCCGCTTATAGACGTCCATTGTAAAAATCGTTGCCGCAGAGTTCAGCATCGACGCCAAAGAGCTGATCACCGCCCCCGCAATCGCCGCAAACATAAGCCCTCGAAGCCCCTCTGGAATCAGCTCGCGGACCAACAGCCCAAACGCAGCGTCATGCTTGCGGCCAATCAGATTCTTGACTTTCGTCTTCTGGTGGAGATCCTCCGCCCTCTCCCGGACCGTCGCATTGTAACTCTCCAACTCCTTCGCCTTCTCCGGGAACCGCTCCTTCCAACCATCGTCGGGCACATACAGAACCGATTCTTCGCCAGTGCCTTTCGTCTGCTCGTAATGGACCAGAACTTCGGCATTCTTCTTGTCTGCTTCTGCCGCCATATCGGCTTTGTACAGCCTTGATGCCATCAGACCCGGCATCACAATGGCAAACGGAACGATAAGCCAAAGCGCCCCCGCGAAGATAACGCCAAGCTGCCCGTCACGAAGCGTCTTTGCTGCGAGATTGCGCTGCACAATGAACTGATTCAGCCCGCAGTAATAAACCAGAACAATCCACATCCCGCCGAATACACCCGTCCACGGCAGCCCCTCGTGCTCGGCCGGGAGAACCATGTGCAGCTTCTCCGAATTGGCCTCGGAAAACTCCGCCCATCCCCCGCAAGCGTGCAGACCCAAAAAGAAAATTGTAACCCCGCCGGCAAGAAGCGCCAGCCCCTGAAACAAATCCGCCCACGCCACCGCCTTGAGCCCCCCCCACACCGTATAGACCGCCGCGATCAATCCGATCAGGCAAACACCCTTCCACAAAGGAATCTCGAAGATCGTCTCTAATGTCACCCCGCCCGAATAAAGCACCGCCGTCAGCAGCACCGCTACGTATATCACAACCGTCGTCAATGCCATAATCGCTCGCGCCGCCGAGTTATACCGATATTCCAGATACTCCGGCATTGTATAGATACCGGCCTTGAGAAACCGCGGCAGCAGCGTAAACGCAATCAGCACAATCCCGATACTGCCGAACAACTGCCAGTTGCTCACCGCAAGCCCGATGCTCCCCGCTCCTTGTCCGGCCATCCCCACAAACTGCTCCGTCGAGATATTCGCAGCGACAATGGAAATCCCGATCAGCCACCACTTCAGGCCGCGGCCGGCCAAGAAATAGTCCTCGCTCGTCTTCCCCCTTCGGCTCTTGTACATACTAAAGCCAACCACCGCGCAGATAAATGCGAGGAATACACCAATGTCAAAAGGATTCAAATCCATACGCCTACCCGCAATTCAATAACCTAATGTCACCAAAATCACACTCTTCTTATTATAGCCCGTTCTCCACCGCCAACAACAACAAACAACATCCCTGTCCCCCTTGTATAATACACATCAAACTAATAGCGGATCCTTGATACTAAACACTAAACACTAAACACTAAATACTAAATACTAAAGCAGCAGGCTAAAATCATCATCACCCTCAACCGCCCAAAATCCCCAAATCGCCAATCCCGGCACGCCGGAAATCCATCTTCTGTCTTCCGTATTCTGTATTCTGTCTTTTGTCTCCTGTCTCCTGTCTCCTGTCTTCTGTATTCTCTCTTCTGCTCTCTACATTTGTCGAGCGCCCTCTACAAATCACCCCCTTTTTATGCAAAACGAACCCAATTCCCACCGAGGCAAAAACGAACCTAACCCTATATCTGAAAAAGGTTTACGAAAATTTTATACCCCCTCGGACAATGAAAAACAAACCCAAAACGAACCCAATTCAAACCCAATCGTCTAAAGGGCAAAATCAACGCAACCCTCTTTGCCACAAAGGATTATAAAAATAAACCACCCCGGCCCACTCGACAAAACAAACCCAAAACGAACCCAATTCAAACCCAATTTTGCCCTTACCCAAACTTCGCCCCTTGCCCATTCCCCCAAGCGCCCGTCGAAGGCCTGCGGTGCATTTTTTCCTCTCGCACATAAAAAGGAGCTTACAGACCGCTGGAAACAGAATTCACACCCTTTTACGTGGGGTCTCCTATCTTGCGAATTCGACAATTTTCTCTTTGAACTGGCCTCGCAACAAATATAATATATGGCTCTATGCACTGAAAAAAGACCTTGAGAGTCTTTGTAGCCAGAGCCCGATACAGAATGCTTACCCAAAAAGGAAAAGTCGGATAGTTCACTATGGCCAAAACCAAGTACCTCACCGCACCGCTCCCATCCGAAAAAACGCCCGCCGGCATACCATACATCCTCACCAACGAACTGGGAGAGCGTTTCAGCTTCTACGGCATGAGGTGCATCCTCGTCTTCTTTATGACGCACCTTCTGCTCAACGCCGCCGGCGAGCTTGCCCCTATGACCGAGGAACAGAGCAAGGTGTGGTTTCACCTGTTCGTCTCGGCCGTTTACTTCACCCCCCTTCTCGGCGCATTGATTTCCGACATCTGGCTCGGCAAATACAGAACCATCCTGCTCTTCTCAATGTTTTACTGCGTCGGGTTACTTGCGCTGACATTCAATCATACACGCCTTGGATTGACTACCGGACTTGTGCTGATCGCTATCGGCTCGGGAATGATAAAGCCCTGCGTCTCGGCGAACGTGGGCGACCAGTTCGGAAAAAACAACAAACATCTTTTGGCGAAGTTCTATAGCTGGTTCTACTTCGCAATCAATGTCGGCGCGTTCGGTTCCACTATGCTGATACCCATATTGCTGGACCGTAAGGGCCCAACCGTAGCGTTTGGTCTCCCGTGCGCATTCATGATTCTGGCGACCATTGTGTTTTGGGCCGGGCGCAAAAAGTATATCCACATCCCCCGCGGCGGGGCCAAATTCGTCAAAGAATGCTTTAGCGGCGAAGGACTCAGGGCAATTGCAAAGCTCTCTCTGATCTATTTGTTCGTGGCGCCTTTCTGGGCGATGTTCGACCAGATGGATTCATCCTGGATGCTCCAGGCCGAGAAAATGAACCGTATGTGGCTCGGCCATAAATGGCTGTCCACCCAGATCGTCGCAGTCAACCCCTTGCTGATACTTGTCTTCATTCCCGCGTTCTCCTATGTGATTTACCCAGCGATAAACAAGGTATTCAGGTTGACACCGCTGCGGAAAATAGGCATTGGATTGTTCCTTGCGGCGACGCCGTTTGTCATAAACGCCTTTATCGAAAAGAGAATCGTCGCCGGTGGGACACCAAGCATCGGCTGGCTTATTCTTGCATACGTGCTTTTGACCGCCGCTGAGGTGATGGTTTCTATAACCTGCCTTGAGTTCTCTTACACCCAGTCCCCCAAGAAAATGAAGTCGTTTATTATGGCCGTCTTCCTCCTGTCAATATCCCTCGGAAACGCCTTCACCGCCGTGGTCAATAGG
>CAYWOD010000043.1:0-20051 GCA_964459805.1 uncultured Pirellulales bacterium | reverse complement strand
CTTTGGCCAAGCAGTTGCTCGCCGTCCTCCAGGCACAGGGCCGAGGCAAAGACGGAACTCAGGCCCTCGTCGACGTCATACGCCGACTCGGTGGCAGCCCCTGAGGGACAAACCCTGGGTAGTCTTTCCCCTCGCAAATCGCAAGTACTTGCCCGTTTTACGGCGAATCTTCCACTTCGCGAGTTTCCCCTGAAACCGGCCAAAACACTGTATCACCTTTCATCCATCCGCTGCCCCACCGCACAAAGCCGTCCGCCTTGCCGCCATCGTCTTTGAAATCCTTACCGACACTGTAGAGGATAAAATCACCCGCCGTTCTTCTATAGACAAGAGGCATGTCACTGTACGGATCCATGGGAACCTCGCGCAGATACCCGCCCCTCACGAGCACCTCCAGCGTGTTTGGGTATGCCCCCTTATCCAGATGCCACCGCCTCAACGCCAGCACGGCTTGGATCGCCCCATGGAGCGCTCTTCCCTTATAGTGCTCAACCGCCCACCAATGGTTGTTGCTCCCGAGGTGCATCCACACGATCCAGTACCTGCTCCGGCGCAAGTCATCAGCCACTTCCCCCACACGTTTGGCTTCGCTTGCATTGAGAGCGTGTGGGGTCATCTTGTCCTGCACTTCCAGCGCATCGAACAGCTTGTTGGCCATTGCCACCGTTTTCCTGCGTCCCGCGTGGGGCAGACAGATAGCCGTGCGCACAAGTGCTGCCGTCCGATTCTTGCCAATTACACCCTCTAAGAACTGGATCATCCCACAGTACTCGTACGGCACAATGTAGCAGTATGCAATCGCACCGAGGGACAAGCTCGATTCAAGGATGTAATCATATTCCTCGTATCTGCGCAGACTGCGCGGTAGCAGATGCCCGCCACCGAGCCCGCCTTGGGAAAACAGCCGCTGGACATCGGCGAGAAAGAAAAGCCGCTCCAGTGCTCTGCACGGCAACGGATAGGAACCGTCAAACATGTCTGCCAATTCTTCCTGTAATTCTCTAAGAGTCCTCGACGATACGCTCGTTGATCCGACAAGTCGGAGCAATTCTCGCTTACCCATCTTATCAAACATGAGCCCCCGCATCCGTAGCGATTGCGTGTTCAGCAACTGCCTGGCCACTCGAATAAATGTCATACAGTCCCTAAGCGAAGCCGCAACGGCCCCCTCTGCCTCTGCTATTCGCAGCCGCCACATTCCAACACTGGCCAGTTGAAACGGAGTATCCGATCCTGGCAAAAGGTAGACTAATAACTTCTCGTCGTCACTGTGGCCCCACTCCGGAATGCAATGAGACTTTGAACTCCCGGCCTCAAATTCTCGCCAGGCCGGGTCATTGTCTTGCACCCAGCGTTTGACTGCGTCCTGTTCCTCCGCACTTGCGTCGGCAAACCGCCTTAATCCACCTCCACCACGCACCCGTCCATATAGTATCTCGTGCAAAGCTTTGTCGGGGGCAATGTAGAGATCCCCAGCCTTTTTATAGTAGGGCCAGGCGTTCTCGCCCACTGCATCGGGCGCTGAATCCAGCTTTTTCGCCAACTCGACATAATCCGTTGTAATCGCAGGGTCCCCGTAGTAAAACCACACTGAATAAAGGGCCAACCCAACCAGCGACACTGCAAGAACCTTCAACGTAGAGAAGGTAACGCGAATCCACATCGCACGGGAGCGATTTTTCGTCCGCCGTGCTTCCCTGCGCTTACGCACCCAACTGGCCACCTCTTTCATGTACATCACCACGCGATCAGCCCCTTTCATCCAAAATCCTGAGTCTATGAGTCTCGTTTCTCATTCGACATCTCCCCGTTTGAATTCTATTGGCCTTTATTCCTCCTTCAGTATCCCATTGTACCATAATATCTCATAATCGCGCAGCACTTTTCTGCTAATGAAAGCAACAGAAAAAACGGAATCAGAAGCGATTGGGGGCACGACAGCCTCAACTTGATTGTCGCTCCGGAGTTAGGCGAGTTATCAAGTCTCTGTGAGCCGGGTATTGCCCCAGCAGCTCCTCTCTATCAGCCGCCTCGAAGTCCGCAAATTCAAAGCCCGGCGAGACGGTCGTCCCCATCAGGGCAAACCTGCCACCTGGATTCAGAAAGCACCCCTGCCAACTGCCTCCCGGCACGACAACCTGTGTCCGCTGGCCCTGCAAAATGTCCGGGCCCAAAGTGATGACCTCGCCGGAGCAGTCGGGATGCAGTTGCAGCATCGTTACCGGGTCGCCGAGGTAAAAGTGAAATATCTCATCGCTTCTCAACCGGTGCAGCCTTGAGAACGTATCAGGTGTGAGCAGATAAAGAATAGCTGAGCTAAAACTCCTCTCGCCCGCATACCGGGCCGGCAGATGAGCCTGGGTGATCTTCTCGCCGCACCGATAAGTCTCCACATAGAAGCCCCCCTCGCCACGCAGCGGCTTCATACCAAATAGCTCGATTATCTGCTCTGCAGTTATCACAACGACCACTCCGGAATTTCAATCACCTTCCCGGATACCCGGCTGATATATATAGCACAATTTAAGAGTTTGGAAATACACTGTCGAGCTTTTTTGCCGAGTTCATAATAGGTTGGCGTCCTCGATTGCCTCACGTCAGGGCCCGCGAATTCACCTACCGGATTGCTGGTGTCGGACTTTACAACGAGACTTTTTTGGCTATACTTACTTGGCGTTATGGCTGAGATTGAAAAAAACTCGGTTGGCATTGTTCAGACCCGCACCATAAGGCTCGTGGACCGGCAGGAGCCTCTGGAGCTGGACTGCGGCAAGACTTTGGCCCCGATAGACGTCGCATACGAGACATACGGCGAGCTTAACGAAGCCGGTGATAACGCTATCTTGATTTGCCACGCACTCAGCGGCGACGCTCACGTCGCCGGTTATAACAGCCCCGATGACAAGAAGCCAGGCTGGTGGGAAGTTATGATCGGGCCTGGAAAAGGAATTGATACAAACAAATACTTCGTTATTTGCTCAAATGTTCTCGGCGGCTGCAGCGGAACCACCGGGCCTTCTTCGACGAATCCGGCCACAGGCAAGCCATACGGCCTGGACTTTCCGATTATCACTATCGGAGATATGGTCAAAGTCCAGAAATTGCTGCTCGACAGGCTCGGAATACAGAGTCTTTTGGCGGTAATCGGCGGCTCCATCGGGGGCATGCAGGTCCTGCAGTGGGCCATTGCGTATCCTTACTTCGTCAAAGCCGCCATACCAATCGCCACAACCACGCATCTCGGCGCTCAGTCCATTGCATTCGATACCGTTGGCCGAAACGCGATTTTAGCCGATGCGAATTTCGCCGACGGACAGTACCACGAGAGCCGGGGCCCCGACAGAGGCCTGGCAATCGCCCGAATGATAGGCCATATAACCTACCTCTCGGAACAGGGTATGCGAGAAAAGTTCGGACGCCAGTTGCGAGGCGCAGACGAATACAGCTACGACTTCAACTCCGAATTCGCCGTCGAGACATACCTCGACTATCAGGGCCAGAGCTTCGTCGAGAGATTTGACGCCAATAGTTATCTCTATATCACCAAGGCCTCCGACTACTTCGACCTCCAGAAAGACTACGGGGCCCTCGACAAGGCATTTGTAAACGCCCAATGTAGATTCCTTGTCGTCAGTTTCGCAAGCGACTGGCTGTTTACACCTGCACAATCCAAAATGATAGTCGATGCGCTGGCTGCGACGAGGAAGGATGTTAGCTACTGCAACATAGAGTCGCCCTACGGGCACGATGCATTTCTTCTGGAACCGGAGACGCTTGGTGCGTTTATCTGCTGCTTTTTGAAGGCAATGTATGAGCCGGGCGGAGAAAAACAGCCGTGTTCATGTTACGCGCGAATGGGACGCTCGTTCAGCGACTTCGAGCAAGCGCATCGGACTCGTGTTGACTATAAGCTGATAGAGTCTCTCATAGAGCCGGGAAGTACGGTCCTCGACGTGGGGTGTGGGGACGGCGAGCTGCTTGCAAATCTAATAAGAGACAAAGGCATAAGAGGTGGGGGCATCGAGCTCAAGCAGGAGCTACTACTCGACTGCGTCTGTCGCGGGCTGCCCATAATCCAGCACGATGTCGAGCAGGGTCTGGAGAGTTTCGCTGATAGAAGCTTCGATTATGTGATACTGTCACAAACAGTACAAACGGTGAAAAATCCGGAAAAGGTTCTCACTGAGCTGCTGCGTGTCGGCAAGAAAGTCATTGTTAGTTTCCCCAACTTTGCCCACTGGCGCTGCAGGGCGCAACTGTTGTTGCGAGGCAAGGCGCCGGTGACCAAGCAATTGCCGTTTGGCTGGCACGACTCGCCCAACATACACTTTCTGTCGCTGAAAAATTTCGATGAGTTTTGCGAGAAGCTGGGTGTTAAAGTCGAGAAGAAGATTCCTCTCGGCAAGATGCGCCTTAGACCCGTGAGATTTATGCCCAATTTGTTTGCCGAGCAGGTAGTTTACGTCACAAGCAAAGACGACAAAGCGCACTAATCGCAGGGCATCTGTGCGCAGATATTGTATGCCGTTGCTCCCATCAATTTGAAAAGGAGTTTTGCAAAAGTCTTGTTTGAAGAAAACTCTTGAAGGAAGACGCAAATGAACAGAGTCGAACGTATAGGCGTCTCACTTGATACGAAGCTGCTCTCGAAATTCGACAAGCTCATTGCCGCCGAGGGTTATAAGAGCCGCTCCGAGGCCATACGCGACCTGGTACGCCAAAGGTTGAGCACCGAACGCCTCAGCAACCCCCGCACCAACGCAGTCGCCGCCGTATTCCTCGTTTACGACCATCACGCAACAATGGTCCCACAGAAGCTCATAGACTTGCAGCATTCACATATCCTCCAGGCCATATCATCTCTCCACGTCCATCTGGACCGGCACGATTGTCTGGAGGTCATAGTCCTGCGAGGACCTGTCGGACAGATCAATAAGGTGGCCGAAAGCATATTGAGTATGAAGGGCGTCAAGCTCGGACGTATCAACCTCGTGGCAACCGAACCTGCCCCCGACTCTTGATTATCGAGAAGTTATCTTTATCGGACGTCTGCATCGCCATCGACCGAATTTGCGATTCAAGCTTGACAGATGCCCCTGCCAATGATTTTAATATGACCGGTAACGGGCGATTAGCTCAGTTGGCTTAGAGCGCACGGATCACACCCGTGAGGTCACAGGTTCGAGTCCTGTATCGCCCATTAGAGCGCATCCGAGGACAATTGGCATTTCGCTCCGGACGCTGGTATCACGGTTCAGGCCGACACCAAAACCGTCCGCATGAACTACAGCCTGACCGGTAACCTGCTAATGGCGCCGGCCGATTCTAACGATCTTGACCTTAATGTTTTTGACTTCCTCGTGCCCCCGCGCCGCATGACGGGCGCAAGCCGGTGCCGGCACGCCTCTCGGAAGCTCCTGCAACGACCGCCACAACTCTCTGGGCCGGTTGAGATTACCCGTTCTTTCACGAGCACCTTCCCGCCCCCACGTTACCATTGCAAGCGGGCCAAGTAATACAAAGCACGCCACCAACAAAGATGCAGCCACTAAACTTTGCCTTTTCATTTCCAATCCTCGATTATCCAACCTATCAAAACAACCTTCATCCGTATTGTAAAGAGACAATATATTCTCAAGACACTTGCATCCCCCCAAATACATTTGGTATCTTGTTGGAAGAGCTCAGTCGGTATTGGGCCCTACAGAAGTACAACAGACTCTACAGGAAAAAGGAGAAGGTTATGTACAAAACATCTGACGCAGGTCGCAAAGCCGTAGTTTTAAGTCTGTATCTGCTCACATCAATTTTGGCAGCCAATTCGCTCGCCGACCCCAAGCAAACAGCCGCGAAGATTCTAAAGGCCACCGCAGTCAAAGGCGGCCTGGTTGTTGTCCTCGGATGCAGGGACGGCAAGCTGACGGCAGCCCTGTGCGCCGGCGACGGCTACCTCGTCCACGGCCTCGACACCGATGCCGCAAAAATCCGAAAGGCCCGCGAGTACATTCGCTCGGTTGGCGCCTACGGCAAAGTCTCCGTTGATACCTTCGACGGCGAGCATCTGCCCTACACCGACAACCTTGTCAACCTGATTGTATCGGAAGATCCCGGCAAAGTATCGGCCGATGAGATGATGCGCGTCCTGGCCCCCAATGGCGCCGCCTATATCAAGAAGGGCGACAGGTGGGAAAAGACAGTCAAGCCCTGGCCCGACCAGATTGATGAATGGACGCATTATCTGCACGGTGCGAACAATAATGCCGTTTCGCAGGATACGGTTGTCGGCCCGCCGCGGCACATCCAATGGCTTGGAGCGCCCAAATTTGCGAGGGCCCACGAACAGCTCGCCAGCGTCAGTGCCGTAGTCTCGGCGCAGGGTCGCCTCTTCTACATCATCGACGAAGGCCCAAAGGCGGACATTCGCCTCCCGGCCCAGTGGTATCTTGTAGCACGGGATGCCTTCAACGGAGTTATCTTGTGGAAAAGGCCCGTCAAGTCCTGGGCCGACCACCTCCGCCGCTTCCGTTCCGGACCTCCGGATTTGGCCTTTAGGCTCGTGGCCGCCCAGACCCGCGTCTATGTTACTGACGGCATTGAGGCCCCGGTTAGGGCGCTTGACGCCGCAACCGGTAAGACGCTATGGGTCTATAACGGCACAGAAAATACACGCCAGATCCTGCACCTTGGGGACAAGCTCATACTGCTCATAGATACGCAGCCGCAAACCACCGCTCAGCTTGAGTCCGACATCAGACGAGGCCTAAAACCCGCACCAGGCGTCCGTACTATCGTCGTAGCGGATGCCTCACGCAATAAGGTCCTCTGGCGCAAAAAAATCGGCCCGCTCGTCCATCCCACCATCGCCGCTCAGAACAATCGACTATTCTACCAGACAAAGAATACTCTATTCTGTCTCAACATCGATACAGCAGATGAGCTGTGGCGTGCGCCGATAGAGACCGAACTGAAAGGCCACGAAGTCGGCTGGGAATCGCCGACATTAGTTGTTGAGGATAAGGTAGCCTACTACGCCAATTTCAAAAAGATGACTGCGTTTTCCGTAAAAGACGGCAAGCAGTTGTGGGCCGGTTCGGCGTCGGCAGGTTACAATTCCCCGCCTGATGTCTTTGTGATCAACGAGCTGGTATGGACTAAGGGCAAGCAGCTTGAACGGACCGGCCTTGACCCGCTCACCGGGACCATCGAAAGACAAATCCCGACCGCAAGAGGATATATGCACCACCGCTGTTATCGCAACAAGGCAACGGATCGCTTCATAATCCTGGGCGCCCAGGGCGTGCAGTTCATTGACGTCACCTCCGGCGAGATCTGGCGGAACTATTGGGTCCGCGGGACCTGCCAGTACGGCATAATGCCCGCAAACGGGCTGCTTTATGCCCCCCCGGATTCCTGCGCCTGCAACCTCAAGACAAAGCTAAACGGCTTCTACGCCCTCGCTGCCGACCGCAAGGCCGCACCCAAGCCTCTAAAAGACACCCGATTCGAAAAAGGCCCTGCTTATCTGCGGGCTTCAGAAGCAAAATCCACACGTCCCAAATCCACAGACTGGCCGACCTACAGGCACGATTCAACGCGAAGCGGAATAACAAAAGCGCATCTCCCCGCCCGGCTTGAGCAGGCATGGCAAGCGGACATTGGAGGCCGGCTCTCAAGCGTCACCGCCGCCGATGGCAGGGTGTTTGTGGCGTCTGTTGACACACACACGGTTTATGCTCTCGACACCGAGTACGGAAGCACCCTCTGGAGTTACACCTCCGGCGGACGCGTCGATTCGGCGCCAACAGTTCATAATGGCCTTGTGCTCTTCGGCTCGGCGGACGGTTGGGTTTATGCCTTGCTCGCTTCCAACGGCAAGCTCGTATGGCGCTTTCGTGCGGCCCCCGAAGATCGCCGGACATTCGTCAACGGCCAGCTCGAATCCGTCTGGCCGGTCCACGGCAGCGTCCTCGTCAAGGACGATGTCCTCATTGTCACTGCCGGCCGTTCCTCTTATCTCGATGGAGGGATTTACGTCTATCGCCTCGAACCGCAAACCGGCAGGAAAATATCCCAAACGGTTGTGTACTCCCCGGATCCAGATAAAGGCAAACAGCCAGCCGAGGCCGGCAAGGAGATGCGAGGAGTCTTGTCTGATATCCTTTCGACCGACGGCACAGATATCTATATGCGCCACATGAAGGTGGACTTTGCCACAGGAGACCAAACGGCCACGGGGGTGCACCTCTTTACTCCAATCGGTTTTCTGGATGATTCCTGGTGGCACCGCGCCTACTGGGTCGTAAACGACCAATTCCTTTCCCACTGGAGTGCCTGGTGGAAAGTCGGCAACACAGTCCCCTCGGGCCGAATACTCTCTTACGACGAATCATCGGTCTTCGGCTACGGGCGCAACCGGTATGTCGGCGGAAACACCGGCCAGTGGCGAGGCGGGGAACAATATCAGCTTTTCGCTTTTGACAGAAACCCCCGCCCCAAGAATATCGACGCAGCAAAGACTCCGAAACAGGCCCCGGGCAAGGGCGGAACGAAGAGACAGCGGGCCCCCGCTCCCCCAGCTCTTGAGTATCGCTGGACTGCAAAGCTGCCGTTGTTTGTTACCGCAATGGTTGTCGCGGACAAAACCATGTTCATCGCAGGCCCACCCGATATTATCAAGGCAGAGGGCCCGAGCGCCGAGGCGGCCCTTGTACTCGAGAACCCCGCCGAAGCCCTGGCCACCTGGAGAGGCAAGAAGGGCGGCGCTATTCTATGGGCCGTATCGGCATCGACCGGCAAAAAACTCGCCGAATACAAGCTCGACTCGCAGCCCGTCTTCGACGGCATGGCCGCCGCAAACAGCCACCTTTACATCTCCCTCAAAAACGGAAAATTACTCTGCCTCGCCGGTCTTCACCAAACAAAGGCCCAACCATAAGGAAGGGCTAACTGACGCACACGCAACTCGGTGGCAGCCTCAAGCCCAAAGGGCTTGGGGATGGCCCGTCGCAAAGAGTCCCCCGCTCGCACCGTGTCGAGATAAAACACATCCCCCCGTCCGGCAGATAACACGGGTGCATATCCGAACCAGGTTCCGCCCCTTCGCAAGCTCGACCGGACCGTACGTCCTCCACCCTAAGTCGCCTGGCATGAACCCGCCCGTCGTCTCGCCAAGGACCTCGCCTCGCTTCTCCTTGCCGTTGACACTCATCAGGCACGGACGACGCCGGAAAAACAAAATCAACAACCCGGTTGCATTACACTGCCGAATCAGGTATCCTGATTTGGCGAGACTCTAATGTCGCAGCTCAAAAAGCTTGGCGGGCCAGTCTCGCTTAACGAGGTTGTGACCGGTTCGCTTCGGTACGGAGCTTGTCAATTAAACGCTCTTTTATTGATTGAAGAGCGAAAAGGAAGGTGAACAAATGAATTATCTCAAGAGAATCGGCATCGTCGCGTCTGTCATTTTATGGACCGGCTCGACCCTCTTCGCCGTCGATTGGCCCCAGTTCCGCGGCCCCACTCGCGATGGCCAATCCCCCGAAACAGGCCTGATGAAAAAATGGCCCGACGCCGGACCGAAGGAATTATGGTCCTTCAAGGGCCTGGGAAAAGGTTATTCCTCCGTTGCCGTCGCAGATGGCATCGTCTATACCACCGGTCTGATAGGCTCGGACGGCATCCTCTTTGCCTTTGACCTCAACGGAAAGCCAAAATGGAAGGTCAATTATGGACCCGAATGGAAAGGCTCCCAGCCCGGCAGCCGAACCACACCGACTATCGACGGCGACCGTCTCTATCTTATGTCCGGCCAGGGCCGCATCGCCTGCCACAATGCTAAAACCGGCGAACATATCTGGCACAGAGACACGGCAAACGAGTTTCAGGGAAAGAATATCCGCTGGGGCATCGCCGAGTCCGTCCTCATCGACGGAGAAAAAGCGATATGTACGCCCGGCGGCAAAGACGCTACCGTTGTCGCCCTCGACAAAATGACCGGAAAAACAATATGGACCACAAAGGGCCTCGGCGAACGCTCCGCATACTGCTCACCCGCCGTCATAAACAGAGGCCCCACCCGCCTTATCCTCACTATGGTCGAGGCCTCCATCGTAGGCATCGATATGAAAAGCGGCAAAGTCTATTGGCGCCATCCCAATAAGGTCAGCTACGACATAAGCGCCGTAACCCCGGCCTACGAGAACGGCTTAATGTACGTCACCAACGGCTACCGTCACGGAGGCCACATGTTCGAGCTCTCCACGGACGGAACCACCTCTTCGAAGAAATGGTCCGAGAAGTCCCTGGACGTTCATCACGGAGGCGTCGTACTGGTCGATGGCCACATTCACGGCGCCAGTAATCGCGGCAACTGGACCTGCCTCGAGCTGGCCACCGGAGACGTCAAATTCTCCGATAAGCTCGTCGGCAAAGGCGCTGTCATCTACGTCGATGGGATGCTGTACGGCTACGGTGAGCGCGGCGGCACGGTCGGACTGATAAAAATCAACCCCACAGGCTACGATATGGTCGGCTCGTTCAAGATAACCAAGGGCACCAACGAGCACTGGGGACATCCGGCCATCTCCGACGGCCGCCTCTACATCCGTCACGGTAACGCCCTGATGTGCTACGACATAAAAGCCAGGTAGGGCGGTTTGGCTCTCGCGCAAAAGCAATATCGAGTTCGTCCGCCGTCTTATGTATTGTTCAGGATTGGAGGTTCAAAAGCAATATGACTGACCAAACAAGAAGAGAGTTTCTCAGGACCGCAGGTCTCGCCGCCGGTGCGCTAGTAACGCCGGGCGCTGTTCTCGCACGGGACCGCTCTGTCCGCAAACCAAACATCGTCTTCATTATGGCCGACGACCTCGGCAAAGAGATGATAAGCTGCTACGGCGCCGACCAGGTCAAAACGCCCAACATAGACGCCCTGGCGGCAAAAGGAATGCGTTTCACCAATGCCTACTCGATGCCGCAGTGCGTCCCCACACGCGCCACCGTTCTAACCGGTCAGTATCCCTTCCGTCACGGGTGGGTCAACCACTACGACGTACCCCGCTGGGGCAAGGGCTGCCATTTCAGCCCCAAGTATAATCCCTCTATCGCAAAGCTCATCAAGTCCGCAGGATACGCCACCTGCATCGCCGGAAAATGGCAAATCAACGACTTTAGAATTCAGCCCAAAATCCTCAACGACCTGGGATTTGACGACTACTGCGTGTGGACCGGCTACGAAACGGGCAACCCACCCAGCGGCAAACGCTATTGGGACCCATACATCCACACCGCACAGGGGAGCAAAACCTGCGAAGGTCAATTCGGCCCCGATATCTGCAACCGCTTCATCGTCGATTTCATCGAAAAACACAAAAGCAAACCTATGATGATCTATTATCCGATGATCCTAACCCACGGGCCTACTACATCCACGCCGCATCAGAAAGATGTCTCCAATAAAAAGGTGATGGTCGAATATATGGACTACCTCGTCGGCAAACTCGTCAAGGCCCTCAATGAGAACGGAATGCGCCAAAAAACAATCGTTATATGGTCCACCGACAACGGCTCGGCCAAGGGCAAAACCTCCGAAAAGGGCGCCTGTGAGCCTTTCGTCGTTAATTGTCCTCGCCTGGTCCGGCGCGGCGTTGTCACCGACGCCCTCGTGGACTTCACCGACCTCTTGCCGACCTTCTGCGAATTGGCCGGCGCCAAACTACCCAAAGGACACACCATCGATGGAAAATCCTTCGCTCCTCTAATCTTAGGTAAAGCCGATGATTCTCCCAGAGAATGGATAATGACGATGGGCGGCGGGGGCACTTCCGCGACAAAGGTTGACGACGGCTGGCGTGTCTTCAACAAACACCAGTACCGAG
Organism: uncultured Pirellulales bacterium; assembly: GCA_964459805.1. GTDB lineage: Bacteria > Planctomycetota > Phycisphaerae > Sedimentisphaerales > Anaerobacaceae > DAOVRL01. The sequence goes on along the minus strand of CAYWOD010000043.1, from coordinate 8,175 downwards.
ACCGCGCCATCCGTGACAAGCAGTACAAACTCTACATCGACAGAGATAGAAAGCCTGAAAAACTGATCGACCTAAAAGCCGATCCGCAGGAAAAGAACAACATCATCGACAGCAACGACCCGAAGGTCAAAGCCGCTCTGGCCAAGTTGAAAAAAGTCGCCGCCGGATTCCCCGAAAAAGATGCAAACCCCAAATACGACCCCCTCCCTCTCCAGCCCTGGGACATCCGGGAGGGTAACAAGAAAGAAAAGAAAAAGAAATCCAGAAATAAATAGACCACCATCGCAAAAACAGCAAAAGCCGTTCTGCTCGCCAACGCCCTCAAACTGGAAACACCGGGCACCGGCCTCAAGCCTCTCCTGAGCGAATCCGAAGGGCGCAGCGCCCCGCCTGAGCTTGCCGTAGGCTTGCCGATGATTGCCGAAGGAGGGACTCGAACCCTCACCCTGTTGCCAGGACGGGATTTTGAATCCCGCGCGTCTGCCAATTCCGCCACTTCGGCTCTTCTGCCCGATTATTGATTAAACATTGCCGATTGTCAAGACCCCTTGCACCGAGAATCCGCGATAATCTGTTCAATCTGTCGCTGGTTTTGAATTTCGCATTTCTGTCATTTGAATCTGCTGTCGTTACACTGTACAATTGGCAAAAGAACCTCAGGCTATGAATTGGAAACAAGAGTTTTGCAAAAGTCCAGTTAGAAAAGGACAGAATGAAACCGATCAGGATCGTCGGCCGAGGCAGCAAGCTGGCTTTGGTGCAATCCAATTATATCCGCGGCCTGCTCGAGTATCTGGACGGCGGGCTCGAAATCTCCGTAGTGAAAGTCTCGACCAGGGGCGACCGCGACAAGTCGGAATTCCTCCGTAAGTCGGATTCTAAGGGCTATTTCACCTCTGAAGTCGAAAACGCGGTCCTCGACGGCAGGGCGGACCTGGCCGTCCACAGCCTAAAGGACCTGCCCACGGCATACACCGCCGGGCTGGTAGTCGCGGCGATACCAAAAAGAGAGTCCGTCGCCGATGCACTGATTACGTCATCGCAGGCGGCCTCTATCGCCGACCTGCCGCCTGGGGCAACCGTTGGGACATCCAGCCTGCGGCGAATTGCCCAGGTCCGTCGGCTCAGAGACGACCTGAAATGCGTCCCTTTGCGGGGAAACGTCGAAACAAGGCTCTCAAAGGTCGCCCACGGCGTCGTTGACGCAGCCATCGTCGCCTGCGCAGGGCTGAATCGATTGGGCCTGGCCGAGAAGATCTCCGCAATCCTGCCGCCCCGCGAATTCCTGCCGGCGCCGGCACAGGGGGCCTTGGCCGTGCAGATTCGCACCGATGATACCGAACTGGTCGAACTCGTATCAAAGCTCGACGATAAGGACGCTCGAACCACCGCCGAGACCGAACGCCACATACTCGCATCCCTGCACGGCGGCTGCAGCATACCATTAGGCGTCTATTCCGAGATTCAAGGCGACAATATCGCTATCGATGCAATGATATCTGACGTCGAAGGCAAAAAATTCATCAAACGCTCGAAGACCAGTCCCCTGAACCAGGCCAAAGCCTCCGCCGAGCACCTCGCACAGCAGCTCTTAGCCGCCGGCGGACAAGAAATCTTAGACCAAATCAGGACCGAGCGAAACGACTGATTTTGGTATCGTGGTGCAAATCAGGAATACCCACGCGAGAAAAAAGTGAGAAATCTCTTGCAATAACGTGAACCTTGATTCATAATATGAGTAGTGGTTATTGATATTGAGCTGTTATTCAGGCACAGATTAGGGATCTCAATATAGCTGAAATGCGACTGACAAGAAGAGAAAGAGAAAGGCTGCGGCATAAAGAGGACATTTTGGAAGTTGCCCTGATGCTTTTTTCAAGGAAAGGTTTTCACAATGTGTCTATGCAGCAAATAGCCGAGGCGTCGGAATTTGCGGTGGGCACTCTCTACAACTTCTTCGACAGCAAAGACGCCTTGTTTGAGGAAATGGCAGAGAGTTGCGCACAGAGGATTATTGCCGATCTGCTGGCGGTTCTGGATGGACCGGGCAGCGAGCGCGAGCGTTTGGCAAGGCTCATTCGCCTTCACCCCAAAATCCTGGCCGAACACGCGGAGTTCATCCGGCTGTACGTCTCTGAGGTGGGGCTGAGGGAAGCCAGGCCTTCCAGGGTCAGTGCGAGCGATGATTTCGATTCGGTTGTGAATGCGAAACTGGCACAACTCGTCGCGTCGGGGATCGAGAAAGGCATATTTCGCCGCGTGGATCCGCTTATCACTGCCAAGGCCATCGTTTCGCTGATGAGGACGCTCGGCTTTGAGATAGCCGGCCGTTTTGACAGAAACGAGGTGACCGAGACGTTCGCCAAGGTTGAGCGGTTGTTTCTTGATGGATTGCTGCTGCCAAAGGGGACAACAGAATGACCACCAAGACGATCACAAGCATCTTTCTTAGTTCACTCGCCATATTGATACCGACGGGCTGTAACAGCTTCGACGGTCAAAAGGTCCGGCAAGAACACGCAGAGAGCTACCGACAGAAGCTCGACCGGACAACCGAGAGCGCGCTATCTGCCAAAAAACAGTTGGGCCTGGAGGACTGTATAAGAATAGCATTGGAAAACAACCTCGATGTCCGAGTCGCCGAAGTACAGCGGCGGATAGCAAAACTGGATAGGAAGGTGGCCTTCTCATACTTTCTGCCGAAGGTGAATCTCAACTACGACTACACGCGCTGGGATCCTCAGCCCCAAATGGTCACCAGCTCCGGCTCCCAGCCGATGCACGATGAACGGATTCGTGAGGTCACTTGGCAGATTCAGATGTCGGTCTTCAAACCGTCCACGTGGTTGATGTATTCCATGCACCGGCGCGGCGAGGAGATTGCCGAGCTTGCAGCCGACTATACACGCCAGATGGTCATTTTACAGGTTACTACGTATTACTACTACTGCCTGGGTCTTGAGGAAATCGAGATGGTGTTGGACAGCCGGATCCGTGCGGCCGAAGCTCTGACCAGGCAATTGGAGGCCTATCAGGCTGAAGGGCTTGTCTTTGAATGGCAGAGCGACCAAGCCCGGGTGAACGTGCAAATGCAGCAACTGCAGCGGAAGCGCGTCCGGCAGCTTCTGGAAGAGACCCAGGGACAATTACTGACGGCCATGGGACTTTCCCCGCTGGGCGGCGTCAACCTGGAGGCCACCGAGCCCTTGGAGCTGCCGCAAGGCACACTGGAGGACCTGATCGCCGAGGCCCTGCTGGATCATCCCCAGCTTCGCATCGCGGACCGGCAGGTCGCTATCGAGCAAGAGAAGGTAAGGATCGCTTTGGCCAACTTTGTTCCGTCCCTCATGGGCTTTGCCAACCGCGTTAATACGAGCGATGCATTTCAGAAGTACTCCAGCTACTGGAAGACGGGTCTGTCGGGCGTGCTGACCGTGTTCAACGGCTTTGCCAACGTCTATGAGTACGATGCGGCCAAGGAAAATGTCAAGAAGGCCGCACTTGAGCGGGAACAGGCGACCCTGAGGCTAATGCTGGAGGTCCTCCGGGCCCATCAAAACTATCAACTGGCCGAAGACTCAATCGCAATAGCTCAAAGCAACTTCAGCACCTCCAGCGGTAAGTACGATCAAGTCTATCACCAGTGGCGGGAGGGCCTGGTGGACGCACCCGATCTGCTATCGGTGCTGGCCGAGAAAGACCAGGCGCAGATGTTGAGAATCAACTCGAAATTCCAGCGCCAACTGGCTATCGCCACGCTGTTGAACGCCATGGGGAAAACGAGAACCGATTTTGAGGACGCAGCGAATGAAGGCTAATTCCAAGCAAAACGGCAAACCGGCAACACACCGAGCGATAGTCGGATTTCTTATCGGGCTGGCGGTCATTATCCTCATCGGGGCGGGCGGCTATGGTGTTTACAGACACGTCAGCGGTCAGGAGGCATCCGGTGCTGGTCAGCCAAGCGAGCAACGGCGGGTGCCGGTGGTGGTTACGCGGCCGGAGGTTCGGCACTTCGAACGAACTCTGGTACTGCAGGGGAATGTTGAGGCGAAGAATTTTGCGATGGTCTCACCGCGGATAGGGGGGACCATTGAGGCTGTTTTCGTCGATGAAGGTGATACGGTCGTCGCGAAAGAGACAAGGCTCTTTCGAACAGATGCGGTTAAGCTCGAAGAAAACGTTGAGATCGGGCGTCATAGTCTGACGGTTGCCCGGTGTGCCAAGCGCGAGGCGGTCGCCAATCTCGAGAAGATCAGGGCTGATCTTCGGAAAGCGAAGCTTGACTATGATCGCTTCACGCGCCTGTATGAGCAGAAGCAGGCGGTTACGGCGGATGCCTTTGAGCAGCAGCAGTCGCGGTATCAACAGATGGTAGCCGCTGAGAAGCTGGCTGCGGCCCAGGTGGATCTGACTGCCGCACAGGAGGACCAGGCCAAAGCGATGCTGGCCATTGCCAATAAAGACCTTGCCGACGCGACTATTTACGCCCCCGTCAGCGGCAAGGTGAGCCGGCGGCTTCTCGAACCCGGGGAGATGGGCAGTCGCGGTCAGCCGGTGCTCCGGATCGACGACACCTCAGTCGTGGAAGTGGCAGCGTTCCTGCCGGCCCAATACTACTGTTCCGTGATCCCCGGTCAAACGCAGATGAAGATTCAGGTCGGTGGGATCGACCTTGGCAGGCACTCTATCACATATAAGAGCCCGACGATCAACGAGAAGCTGCGCACATTCGAGGTCAAGTGCATCTTGACGAATCAGCCGGAAGGTCTCGTCCCTGGTGCAATGGCCCAAATTGCCGTTGTGCTTGAGGGCCGCGAAGGTTTGGGCGTGCCGTCGGCGGCGATTCAGGAGCGCGGCGGTCGGCCCGTTGTCTTTGTTGTAAAAGACAATGTCTCACGTCAGATCACAGTTAAGCCGGCCCTCGAAACGGGCGGCTGGACCGAAATTCGCGAAGGCGACCTGACGAAAGAGACACCGGTTGTGACCATGGGCCAGTACATGATTGAAGAGGGTACTCACGTCGCCCTGCAGAAGGAGCAGAAGTGATGTTTTTGTCCGATGCATCCATCCGAAGACCGATCGCAATGAGCTGCCTGATCATCGGCCTGACTCTTCTCGGATTGAATTCCTACCGTAAGATGGGCCTTGAACTGATGCCGAAGATGGATCTGCCCTTTATCACTGTTGTCACGATTTACCCTGGAGCCAGCCCTGAACAGATCGAGACGGACATCGCAAAACGCATTGAAGACCAAGTTGTCACGATTGACGGTCTCAAACATGTCACTTCATCCTGCATGGAAAACATCTGCCAAACGTTACTTGAGTTTAATTTAGGTGTAAACGTAGATATAGCCGCCACAGACGTGCGTGAGAAACTTGACCTCATCAGGGGAGATTTTCCGGTGGGCACAGAAGACCCGAAGATCATGAAGTTCGACATAAATGCTATGCCTATTATCAGCCTTGCTCTAACCGGAGATGTGTCCATCGATGAGTTATATGATTATGCTGACAATACACTACGGGATCGTGTTACCGTCATTTCTGGTGTGGCTGACGTTGAGTTGATTGGCGGTGCTGAGAGAGAGGTCCATGTAATGCTTGACAGACGGAAGTTAGCGGCAAGAGGGCTGTCGAGTATGCATGTCGTGCAGGCTATTCAACAGGGAATCGGGACAATTCCTTCGGGGCGTATCATAGATAGGGGGACAGAGTATTCGGTAAAGCTCGATGCCGAGTATGAGAATATTGAGGACATAGCCAGCCTTGAGATCGTCAATAATAATGGTCAGCGATGTTACATTCGTGATGTTGGCCATGTTGAGATGACGACAGAAGAGCTTCGCCAGAAGGCAAGTGTTGATGGTCGCGATTGCATCGCAATAAAGATTGTCAAGAAGGCTGAAGCTAACGCCGTACGGGTCGTTAGCAACGTCAGAGAGGCCATGGCAAAGCTCGATCGAGAATTGCCCGGAGGCATGGAACTGGTTTGGGTGGATGATGATGGTCGATTTATCGAGGCTACTGTTCAAAGTGCCTGGATTAATGTAGGACAGGGTATCGCGTTAACAGCCCTCGTTCTTTTCTTCTTCCTCTATAACTTCCGAGCTACACTGATTGTTGCGATTACAATGCCCCTGACTATTGTCATTGGCCTGTTCTTTATGCAATTCCTGGAGTACACACTTAACACATCCACCCTGATAGCAATTGGAATGTCCGTCGGAATCCTCGTAATGAACTCTATTGTTGTCATGGAAGCCATCGTGAAAAGAGTCGATCTGACGGGAAATGTCAAAGAGTCTGCCCGTCTGGGGACCAGCGAAATATTCGATCCGATCTTGGCCAGTGTAGGCACAAACGTGGTCGTCCTTTTCCCCATTGCCATGATGGGCAGCCTGATAGGGGTGTTCATGAAGCCTCTGGCGTTAACGATGATTATCATGACAGTGGTCTCGCTGTTCATATCCTTTACATTGACTCCAATGCTCTGCTCCATACTGCTCAAACCAAAGAAAGCCAATTCCTCCTCTTTGCTGGCCAAAATGGAGCGTGGGTGGAACACCATATTTGACCGGATTTGCGACGGCTATCGTGGAGTCCTTGCATTCAATGAGAAGCACCGACTCGCTGCCATATTGATATTGCTCACGGTCGTGGTTGTATTTGTCCACTCGTTATCATTGGCGAAGAAAGTGGGCTTTGGCTTCTTCACCGATCCCGATAAGGGCCAGATTGCCATTAAGCTGGAATACCCGACACGATACGGTCTGAAACAGACCCAACTTCGCGTACAGCAAGTGGAGGACAGAGTCAAAGACTTACCTGAGTTGAAACGTATGCTAACCACCATTGGTAAGGTGGAAGGGGTTATCGGGCAGTCATCGGAAGGAGTTTACCTGGCCCAGATTCTGTTGAAATTCTCTGAGCGTGATGAGCGAGAGTTGACAATCGATGCCCTGCAAGCAGAAGTGCGTAAACGCTTAGCTGATTACCCCGAATGTATCGTAACTGTCAGTATGCCCAAGATAATTGGTGGCCTGACATCAGATATAGAGTTCGAAATCTCAGGCGATGAGCTTAACACTCTGGATCAACTCGCAATAAAGAGCCAGGATTTTGTCAGCCAAATAGATGGATTCTTGGATTCGGACACAAGCGTTCGAATCGGCAAGCCGGAACTGCGCATTCGTCCTCAACGTGCAGTTCTTGCTGATCTTGGTTTTCCGGCTATCGGCCTTGGAGTCGCCCTGCGTGCTAATCTGGAGGGTCTGGAGGCAGGTGTATTCAAAAAGGGGGCACGTAATTACGATATTGTGGTCGAGTTGATTGAAGAAGAAGGCAAAAGTCAAGTCCAGGAGTTCCTTTTCCCTGGAGCGCCGGGGCATCCTTTGCTTCTAACGAACCTTGGGGAAGTGGAGGAAAGACTTGCTCCTGTCCAGATCACACGGAAAGATAAACGCCGCATATCCAAGCTACTTGCAAATATTGAAAGCAAAAAGCCATTGGGCACTGCTGTTGACGAGCTAAGCCGTGCTGTGGACGAAAAGGGTAATCTGCCGCCTGGGTATGAGTATTTTTTTGCTGGGGCAACTGAAGTGATGAAGGAAGCCCAGGTAGAATTTGCAGAGGCCGGTATTGTGGCAATCATACTGGTCATTCTCACACTTGCTGCTATTCTCGAATCGTTCAAGCAGCCGTGGCTCATTCTTGTAACGCTTTCATTAGCGCTGATAGGTGTCTTCTGGGCACTGGCCCTCACGGGAGAGAGGCTCTCCATGTTCGTCTTGATGGGCATCGTCATGATGATCGGGATTGTCGTAAATAACGCCATTTTGATTATGGACCAGCTCAATGTACACGTTGCCGAGGGCATCCCGCGTCACAAGGCTATGATCACTGCGGCGTGCGAGCGGTTTCGTCCTATTGTGATGATTACGCTGGCTGCGGTCCTCGGTATGCTTCCGCTGGCGTTCGGCAGAGGTATCGGGGCGGAAATGCGCAACGGGGTCGGTATTGCCTCGGCAGGCGGTATCCTGGTGTCCGGTGTGCTGGCTCTGATTGTAATCCCGATTCTATACGATTTGTTTACGCGAAAAAGCAAAAAAGCAAATACCTAACCCGGACGAGCCGGAACCAAAGAGGGTTAGATAAAAGGCTGGCGCCTTA